>CAZHIE010000094.1:0-16832 GCA_964532435.1 uncultured Planctomycetales bacterium | reverse complement strand
CCGGAGACGTTGATCACGTCGTCGACCCGGCCGGTGATCCAGTAATAGCCGTCCTCGTCGCGGCGGCAGCCGTCGCCGGTGAAGTACATGCCGGGATAGGCGGTGAAATAGGTGTCCTTGAAGCGCTGATGCTGGCCGTAGACGGTGCGCATGATTCCCGGCCAGGGCTCGTCGATGCAGAGCACGCCCGAGCCGGCGCCCTCGATGCGTTTTCCCTTTTCGTCCAGCAGCACCGGCCTCACGCCGAAAAATGGCAGCGTGGCCGAGCCGGGTTTCTGCGCGATGGCGCCGGGGAGCGGCGTAATGAGGATTCCGCCGGTCTCCGTCTGCCACCAGGTGTCGACGATCGGGCAGCGGCCCTTGCCCACCAGGCGGTGATACCAGAGCCACGCTTCCGGGTTGATCGGCTCGCCGACGGTGCCGAGCAGGCGCAGGCTCGAGAGGTCGTACCTGCTGACCCACTCGTCGCCTTCGCGCATCAGCGCGCGGATCGCGGTCGGCGCGGTGTAAAACTGGTTGACTTTGTACTTGTCGACGATCGACCAGAAGCGGCCGGCGTCGGGATAGACCGGGATCCCCTCGAACATCAGCGAGGTCGCGCCGCACAGCAGTGGGCCGTACACGATGTAGGAATGCCCCGTTACCCAGCCGATGTCGGCGGTACACCAGAAGATGTCGCCGTCGCGATAGTCGAATACGTACTGAAACGTAGTCGCGACGTAGACCATGTAGCCGGCTGTGCTGTGCAGCACGCCCTTGGGCTTGCCCGTGCTGCCGGACGTGTAGAGGATGAAAAGCGGGTCTTCGGCGTCCATCCATTCCGGGGCGCACTCGGCCGGCGCCGTGGCCATCAACTCTTGCCACCAGCGGTCGCGGCCGGCGGTCATGGAAACGGGCAGTTTCGCGCCGAGGCGCTGATAGACGACGCAGTTCCGGATTTTCGCGCCGCGGCCGGCGGCGATTTCCATGGCCTTGTCGGCGGCCGCTTTCAGCTCGATCGGCTTGGCGCCGCGCATCGCCCCGTCGGCGGTAACGAGCGTCTGGCACTGCGAATCGACGATGCGGTCGGCCAGCGAGTCGGGCGAGAATCCGCCGAACACGACGGAGTGGATCGCGCCGATCCGCGCGCAGGCGAGAATGGCGACGGCCAGCTCGGGGATCATGGGCATGTAGACGCTGACGCGGTCGCCCTTTTTCACGCCGAGCGAGCGGAGCACGTTGGCGAAGCGGCAGACCTGCTCGTGCAGTTCGCCGTAGGTGATCTTGCGCGACTCGCCCGGCTCATTGCCCTCCCACAGCAGCGCGGGCTGACTCGCGCGCGCGGGAAGGTGGCGATCAAGCGCGTTGTAGCACATGTTGGTGGTGGCGCCGGAGTAGTAGCGGATCGCGATATTGTCGCGGAAATCCCACTCGCGCACGCTCTTCCACGGCCGCTCCCAGTGGAACGGCGCGGCCATTTCGCTCCAGAAACCGTCGGGGTCGCGGATGGAGCGTTCGTACATCTGACGGTATTGATCGAGCGAAGTGACATATGCGCGGCGGGCAAAATCATCCGGCGGCGCGAATACCCGCGCGGCGTGCGCGGCGTCGGCGTTCGGTGCGGTCATCGCGAGGTCTCCTGCACCGGCCGGGGCCGGCCGTGCTGCGCCGCGGCCGCGCGGCGCTGGGTTACGAACGATTCCGGCGGCTCTAATCCCCGTCGATCATCCCGCCGATCGTGCCGAGTATGCTGCCTTCCTCGCGCCGTTTGCCGGTGACGCCGCCGGTCGCGTGGATGCGGTCGCATAGGCGCGAGAACGGGATCGACTGGAGCCACAGCTCGCCTGGGCCGGTGAGCGTGGCGAAGAACAGCCCTTCGCCGCCGAACAGCGTGTTCTTGAACCCGCCGACGAATTTGATGTCGTACTGCACGGTCGGCTGGAACGCGACGATGCAGCCGGTGTCGACGCGCAGCGTCTCGCCCGCCGCGAGCCGGCGGTGCGCCAGCGTTCCGCCCGCGTGAATGAATGCCAGTCCGTCGCCGGTCAGGCGCTGCAGAATGAACCCCTCGCCGCCAAAAAGCCCCGCGCCCAGTCGCTTCGTAAACGCGATGCCGACGCTCACGCCCATCGCGGCGCATAGGAACGAGTCCTTCTGGCACAGCAGCTCGCCGCCGTGCTGCGCGATGTCCGTCGCGACGATCCGGCCGGGGTACGGCGCGGCGAATGCGACGGTCTGCTTGCCGCGACCCTGGTTGGTGAAGCTGGTCACGAAGAGCGACTCGCCCGTCACCATGCGCTTGCCGGCGCTCATCAGCTTGCCGAGGAAGCCCTGGTCCTTCGACGGGTCGCCGAAGTGCGTGTTCATCTGCACGCCGTCGGTCATGTACATCATCGCGCCGGCTTCGGCGATGACGCTCTCGTTCGGGTCGAGCTCGACCTCGACGTACTGCATGTCGTCGCCGTGAATGCGGTAGTCGATGTCGTGGGCGCGCCGCGCAACCGTCGGCGCGGGCGGCGGCGTCCATTCGGGCTCGCGGATCAGGCCGAGCGAAGCCACCTTGCCGGCCGGCGTCCACGAACTCATGCCCGGTCCGAATACGAGCGTCTCCGGCCCCTGCAGCGACGGGAGCCGCGCGATCAGATCCTCCCGCGTCATCGGGCCGAGCGACTTGCCATCCTGCGCGACATACCATTCTGCGGCCAATTCACGTCCTCCAAACCTCGCTCGTATTCGCAGCGCCGCCGTTCCGATTTGTCGCAGCGCATGGAATCGCATCGGCGCAGGCTGCGTCCGCTTCCGGCCTTCCGCCTGCGCAGCCGCCGGCCTCTATTCGTCGCCGGAATTCGGCGCTGGCGCCGGGGGCGTCGCGTCCGGCCCGCCGTGCGTTCCTTCGGGCGCGGGTTGCGGTTCAAGCGTCCAGCGGTCGTATGGCGCCGGCTCGGCCGACGCGCCTTCCGGGCCGGCCGCGCCGTGCCAGGGCTGATTCGGACGGCGAATCACCTGGTTGCGCGGGCCGAACTGCGTGACGCGAACCGTAAGCCCCTCGGGCACGCTGACGGTGTTTTCGGTTCCGTAGAACTCGATCTGCTGCAGCGTCACTCCGTCTTCGACCATGAAGTTGTTCAGGTCGCCGATGATCGAGATGTTTTTCAGCCGCGAACCGCTCTGCACCGTCACTTCGTTGTTGGAGCCGGTGACGCCGACCGATCCGAAGAACTGCCCCGCGCGGCGGCCGTTGCTGCCGACGAAGGAGTTGTGGGCACATCCGGTGCCGAGCAACGTAGCCAGCGCACACATCCCGATGACGAACGCTTTCATCTGCCAACCTCGCTTTCGCCTGTTTTCGGTTCGGCGGCGCGTCCGCGCCGGGGCGCCGTGCCGACCGAGTCTGTTGCATCCGTGCAATGCGTCGGTTCACGGTCGAGCCGCGGCCGCCGCCTTCTCCAGGGGGACGCGAAACGCCTGGTAGTATCCTTCCAGCATCCGCAGCGCCTTGTCCAGCGTGGCGGGTTCGTGCAGCGCGCCGAGCGATTCGAGCGGCAGCGCCGTCGCGAAGTAAAAGTACTTGCCCTGATCGCGGTAGTGCTCGACGATCGGCTCGGGCCAGGTCAGCCCGGCCTCCTCCATTCCCAGCTCGACGAATTCCGCCATCGTGTCGCCGGAGCTCTCGACCGCGTCCTCCAGGTCTTCGTTGCTCCAGCGGTCGTCGGTCAGAATTCCCGCGCGAACCTGCGGGATGAACGGCCGCACCGCCAGCTCCAGCCAGAACTTCTCGCCGATTCGGAAGCGGCTGGCCAGAGTGGATTCGTCGGGCCGATCGTCGCGCGCGGCGGCGGCGAAGCGCGCGTCCGCCGCGAAGCGCTGCTCCACGCGCGAGCGAAACTCGTCGATCAGCCTGCGATCTGTCGCCGACAGGGGCATCGCCACCGCACCTTCCTACTTCGCCGACGAGCCGGCCACGTCGAATCGTTCCGACTTTCTCAGCCGCCGCAGCAGCGCCCGCCGCACGTGAATCAGCGGGCGCGCGATCAGCCGGTGCAGGCGGATCCACATGCTCACGCGCTCGACAGCGCGCCGCTCGTCGGCCGTGAGCTGATCCGGGCGCAGGCGGCGTTTGTGCTTGAGACAATGATACCGATCGGCGTGCTGGAAGCGAGCCAGCAGCCAGCGCAGCGGCGCAATCCGCCGCCAGCCGGTCGCCGGCAGGTACAGGCTGATCTGAAAGTCGATCAGGTAGGGCTGCCCGTCGTCTCCCAGCAGGATGTTCTGCCGCTTGTTCAGATCGACGTACGCAACGTGCCGCGCATGCAGCGCCGCCAGGAGCGCTTCGAGCCGGCCGAAGAACGCGTCATCGACCGTTTCATGGCGCGCCAGAGGCCGGCCGGGTACATATTCGTGCAGAAACCCCGTCGGCCCGACGCGCCCGACGAAGCGCGGCACGCCGGGCAGGTCTTCGACAAGCTGGTAGATGCGCGACTCGCGCGCGGCCAGGAATCGGCCGATCCACGAGAGCGGCAGCCCGAAAAGCGACGACACGCGGCCGACCTTGAGCACCGCCTGCCCGGAGGGGCATTCGTAGCGCCCGGTGGCCGCGAAGAAATCGTGCTTGAACGTCTCGACCAGCGAATACGTGACGCCGTCGCACTCGACGCTCGGCGGAAGACGCCCTTCCGGAAGCGCATACATCCACGGGAAAGTCGGGCGGTGGGTCCGATCGCTTGCAGGTAACGAAGACACGCGGGCATTATAGCGAAGAGCGTGGAACGAATCGCCCGCGGCGCGGCGAAATGCCCGCCGCGCGCCGGCCCGCGATTCGCGGCTCATGACGTCGTTCAGCGCTCTTTGCCGTTGGTGATTCGGCCAGGCTTTTCGCCGCTTCGTATTCGCGCCAAAGGAGCAGCCCGCATGTCCGGCAGACTGTCGCAATTCCGTGAATTCCGCGAGCGGATGAACCAGCGCATCCTGGAAGCCGACAACCTGGCGATCAATCGCTTCTTCACGCTCGACGGCAAGGCGTACGAACCCGCCGCGCTCGACGCGCTCACGAAAGAGCTGGCCGGTCTGGCGGCGTCGATGGTGCTGCGCTGCGACGACTGCATCGCGTATCACGTCATCCGGTGCAAGGAGCTGGGCGCGAGCGACGAGCAGATGTTCGAGATTTTCAACGTCGGCCTGATCGTGGGCGGGTCGATCGTCATTCCCCACCTGCGCCGCGCGGTGGATCTGCTCGATGAACTGAATGCAGAAGGCGGGAACGGCGGACACTCGGTGCGAGCGTGACGCGTCAGCGAGCGCGACGTCCGTTTCCGATCAGAGCCGCGAGCGTCAGCGAGCGCGACGTCCGGCGCTGAGCGCTGCAAGAATAGCACGCAGGCCTGCGCGCCATTTCGCCCGCACTCAACCCGCACGCCGCGCTCGCTGACGCTCGCGGCTCCGCTCCGATCCGCCTAATCGACCACCCACGTGTCTCCCGCGTCGAGCAGCGATTCGAGCCGGCCCGGGCCGTGCTTGGCCTTGGCCGCGTCGATCTGCCCCATCAGCAGGCTCTCATACGTCTCGCGCTCCACGCTGCGGAACACGCCCAGCGGCTCGGGGAATTCCGGATGCCGCATGCGCGAGAGCAGGTACGCCAGCGTCGGCTCCGCGGCGCGCTCGTCGTGGATGAGCAGGTCGTCGGCCGTCACGCCCGCGCCGAGCGTCACGACCTCGGGCGACATGCCGTTGAGCCGGATGCCCTTGTCGCGGTTCTTGCCGAAGATCATCGGCTTGCCGTGTTCGAGGTAAATCACGTTGTCGAGCTTCGACTCGCGATCGGTCGCGTAGATCCACGCCTCGTGGTTGTAGACGTTGCAGTCCTGGTAGATCTCGACGAACGCGGTGCCCTTGTGCGCGGCGGCGCGCTTCAGCGTCTCCTGAAGGTGCTTGACGTCGACGTCGACGGTGCGCGCCACGAAACTGACCTCGGCGCCGATCGCCACGCAGATCGGGTTGACCGGATAGTCGATCGAGCCGAAGGGCGTGCTCTTCGTTTTCTTGCCGAATTCGCTGGTCGGCGAATACTGCCCCTTGGTCAGGCCGTAGATGCGGTTGTTGAACAGCACGATCTTGAGGTCGACGTTGCGGCGGATCGCGTGCAGCAGGTGATTCCCGCCGATGCTCAGCCCGTCGCCGTCGCCGGTGATGACCCAGACGGTCAGCTCTGGATTCGCGCACTTGACGCCCGTCGCGATCGCCGGCGCGCGGCCGTGAATCCCGTGGAAGCCGTACGTGTTCATGTAGTACGGGAAGCGGCTGGAGCAGCCGATGCCCGCGACGAAAACGGTCTTCTCGCGCGTGGCGCCGACGTCGGCCATGACCTTCTGCATCTGCGCGAGGATGGAATAATCGCCGCAGCCGGGACACCAGCGGACTTCCTGATCGGTCTTGAAGTCCTTGACGGTCAGCTTCGGCAGGGGGGTGGCGGTGGACACGTCTCTATCTCCCATTGCGGCGCCGCGCGCCGCGCGGCTTGCCGTCTGTCACTTCGAGGCCATTAATCAGCAGCAGATCGAGCACTTCCCACAAGTCCTCGGGCAGATGCACGATCACCGTTCGCCCGCCCGGCTGATACGACAGCATCTCCGGGTGCGGTACGTCAAGCGAACGCCCGTCTGCCACGTGAATCCGAAACGCCCGAAAGGGCGTTGCGAATTGCATATTCCGAAGTTGCTCCGTCGTCACGTCAGCTCCTCGATCTTCCGCAGCACCTCGTTGACCATGAACGGCCGGCCCTCCACCTTGTGGAGGCCGAGCGCGTCGATGGCGAACGTGCCGCGCAGCAGGAGCTGGAGCTGGCCCATGTTCAGCTCGCACACCAGCACCTTGCGGAAGCGCTTGAGGATGGCGCCCACGTTGGCCGGCATCGGGTTCAGCCAGCGCATGTGCATGTGCGAAACGCGGCGGCCCTTGCGCTGCGCGCGTTCCGCGGCGGTCCGCACGGCGCCAAACGTCCCGCCCCAGCTCACGAGCAGCAGGTCGCCCTCGGCCGGGCCGAAGATGCTCTGCGGCTCGATGTCGGCCGCGACGTTGGCGACTTTCTTCGCGCGGAGCTCGATCATCTTCTGGTGATTGGCCGGGTCGTAGCTGATGTGCCCCGTGACGTCGGCCTTTTCGAGCCCGCCGATGCGGTGTTCGAGGCCGGGCGTGCCGGGCAGCGCCCACGGTCGCGCGCCGTGGTCGTCGCGCTCGTACGGCTGAAACGTGGCCGGGTCGGTCGCGTGCTTTACGTGGATCTTCGGCAGGCTCGCGACGCTCGGGATGGCCCACGGCTCGGATCCGTTCGCGAGGTAGCCGTCGCTGAGCAGGAAGACCGGCGTCATGTAGCGCAGCGCGATGCGGACCGCGTCGATGGCGGCGGTAAAGCAGTCGCTTGGCGACTGGGCCGCGATGACGGGCACGGGGCATTCGCCGTTCCGCCCGAGCATGGCCTGCCACAAGTCAGCCTGCTCGGTCTTGGTGGGCAGGCCCGTGCTCGGCCCGCCGCGCTGCACGTTGACGATGACGCACGGCAGCTCGGTCATGACGGCCAGGCCGATGCCCTCCTGCTTCAGCGCGATGCCGGGGCCGGCCGAGCCGGTGACGGCGACCGCGCCGGTGAACGCCGCTCCGACGACGGCGGCGAAGGCCGCGATCTCGTCCTCGGCCTGAAACGTCCGGACGTCGAAGTTCTTGTGCAGCGAAAGCTCGTGCAGGATGTCGCTGGCCGGCGTAATCGGATACGTGCCGTAGAAGAGCGGCTTTTCGGCCAGTTTTGCGGCGGCGACCAGGCCGATGGCGAGCGCCTGGTTGCCGGTGATGTTGCGGTACTTGCCCGGCGGCAGCTTGGCCCGCTGCACGCGGTAGCGCACGGGGAAAAGCTCGGCCGTCTCGCCCATGTTGTAGCCGGCGCGCAGCGCGAGCTTGTTCGCCTCCATCACCGCGGCGTTCTTGGTGAATTTCTGCTCGATCCAGCGCAGGGTGGTGTCGAGCGGCCGGTCATAGAGCCAGTAAATCATTCCCAGCGAATAGAAATTCTTGCAGCGCTCGGCCTCCTTGGCGCCCAGGCCGGTCGGCTTCACAGCTTCCAGCGTGTGGGCCGTGATGGGAACCTGGTAGAGGCGATACGCCTGCAACTCGCCGGTTTCGAGCGGGTTGGCCGCGTAGCGAGCCTTTTGCAGATTGGTGGCGTTGAACTCGTCGACGTTGACGATCAGGATGCCGCCCTCGACCAGGTCGCGGATGTTGGCCTTCAGCGCGGCCGGGTTCATCGCGATCAGCGCGTCGACCTGGTCGCCCGGCGTGTGGATGATCTCGCTGCTGAAGTTGATCTGGAACCCCGAAACGCCGGCCAGCGTCCCGGCGGGGGCGCGGATTTCCGCGGGAAAGTCCGGCAGCGTCGCGATGTCGTTCCCGAATACCGCGGACGTGTTGGTGAACTGCGTGCCGGCGAGCTGCATGCCGTCGCCGGAATCGCCGGCAAAGCGGACTGCGGCGCGCGAAAGCTCCTCGACGGCCCCGTCGCCGCGCTGGACGGGCCCCCCGGGTGGACGGGAAATCGTACTCATCGGAATGCACTCCACGGTCCGTCGCCGTGGGCCGGTCGGTCGGTTTGGCCTGCGCTCCGGCCGGCGTGCCATTCGGCGAACGGACACCTTGCAGAGTCTATCGCCCGATTCGCCGGGCGTCACGCACGGCGGGGCGGCGCCGCGCGGACAGCCTGCCGATAATCGGATAATGTTGCGCGAGGCCGATCGCGAATAACCCGCCTCCGGGCGCGTCTACGTTGTGGAGTGCGAATGGCCGTGGGCCACGGGGAATCCAAGCGCCTGGCGGCCGAGCAGCGCTCCCGGCTGGAGTCGCTGCTCGACGAGATCGGGCCGCGCATCGTCGCGTATGTGCGGGCGAAATACGGCCGGCTTTGCGACGCCGAAGAAGTGCTGGCGGAGACATTCTGCCGTGCGGCGGCCAACATGGCCGCCGTGGAGCGATCGGAACATGCAGCTCTGTACCTGTTCACGATCGCGAAGAACCTCTGCCGGGATCGCTTCCGGCGGCAACGGCCCGAAGTCGACGCGGACGAGCGCCTGATCGAGCAGCCCGCCCCGGCGAGCGAGCCGTCGGAGTCGGTGGCCGGCGACGAGGCACGCGTCCGGCTGCTGGCCGCGGTGGAGCAGTTGCCCGAATCGTTTCGAGAGGTCGTGGTGCTCCGCATGTCGGCGGGGCTGAAGTTCGAGGAAATCGCCGAGTTGCTGCACATTCCGATCGGAACGGCGCTGTCGCGGATGCACAGCGCGTTGCAGCGCCTGCGTGAGCAACTGACGTGCAGTCATGAACGATAGCAGCCTCAACAACCGGACGACGTGCGATGAACTGGCCGCCGCGCTGGTGCGGGCCGCCTGTGACGGCGGCGCGGCGCGGCTGGTTTCGGGGGAGCTGCGCGACCACCTGGACACCTGCAGCGCCTGCGCCGAGGCATTGGACGGCTACCGCGACGTCGCGGCGGCGCTGCGGGATGCGTGGGGGCCGGCGCCGCTGGACGCGGCCCTGCGCGAGCGAGTCCTCGCTCGTTCGATTTCGCGGGTTGGCTCGGCGCAGCCGCCGTTGCGCGTGCTGCGTCTGGCCGGTGTTGCGGCGGCCGCGTGCCTGTTCGCCGCGGCGTTCGTGTCGCAGGGGCATCGCGTTACGGCGCAGGCCGGCTTTGCCGCGCTAACGTCCGACGACGCCGGCGCGATCTTCCACGCGGTGGCCGCCGCGCAATGGGATAGCGCCGCGGAGTATTCCGTCGACTCTCTGAGCGAGCGCCTGTCGGAATTGGAAAAGACGCTGTCCGCTGGCGGCACGAGCCGTTCGTCCGCCGACGCCTATGACGACTGGGACATGCCGCTCGACACCGCGCCGCGCGCGGGCGGGCAGCCTACGTGACGCCGGTTGGCCGAACCGGCGGGGAGGAGTGCTTTCATGAGATCGCTGCGATTGCTGATCGGCGCGACGCTGCTGGCCGCGCTCGCGCTGCCGACGCTGGCACAGGATGAGGATGGGCCGCCGCCCGGCGCTCCGCCGGCCGCACACGCCGCGCCGCCGCCGCCGCGCGATTCGGCGGGCAGGCCGAGCGAGCCGGGACGCCCCGGTGCGCCGCCACGTGGCCCGCGCGCCGACGTGCCGCGCGGAGCGCGCGGCGAAGGCGATGAAGAGATGGCGCCGCCGGGGCCGGGTGGACCCGGCGGGCCGCTCGGCGCGGCTCGCCCGCGCCTGCCGCTGCCGCCCTGGAGGCCGTTCATTCGCGAAATCGAGCAGCGCCGGCCGGAACTGGCTCGCCGGCTCCGAGAGCTGCGCGAGCGTTCGCCTGAAAAATTCGAGGATGTGCTGGTCGAAGCGATGATGCTGCGGATCGAGGACGTGCTGGATCGCGGCGACGCCGCCGGCGCCGGGCCCGACGGCCCGGACGCGGTCGGCCCGCGCCCGCCGCGCGGCATGGGGCCGGGCCGGCCGGACGTGCCGGGCGGCCGGCCGCGCGACGGGATGGGGCCGGACGGTCCGCGGCCGGGTGGAATGCACCGACCCGGCGCTGGTCCGGGCGGGCCGGGTCCGGGAGGCGACGGCGGCGGCCCGCCGCGCATGCCCGTTCCGGGGCGACCCGCTTTTCCGGGCGGGCCGCCGAACGAGCGTTTGGGTCCGGGCGGTCCGGGCGGTCCGGGCGGCATGGGCCCCGGCGGCCCCGGCGGTCCGGGTGGTCCGGGCGGCATGGGCCCCGGCGGTCCCGGCGGTCCGGGAATGCCGGGAGGTCCGCCGACCGATGAGGAGCGCGCGCTGGGCGAGCAGATTCGTGGCCTGCGCCAGCGCGACGAGGCGCTCAGCGACCGGACGCGCGAGTTGATCCGCGGCCGGCGCGGCGGCGAATTCCGGCAGATCGAGGACGAGCTTCGCAAGGTGCTGTCCGAGCAATTCGAAGTCCGCACCGCGCTGCGCCGTTCGGAGCTTGAGCACATTCGGCACGAGATGATGCGGATGGAGCGGGCGATCGCGCAGATCGGCGAGACGATTTCGCGGCGCGACGCCGAACGCGATTCGATCATTCAGCGGCGGATCGAACACCTCCGCTCCGACGACGCGGACGACGCAGACGACGCGGACGGTCCCCCGGAAGAGCGCCGCCCGCGCTGAGCAGGTAGCGCGCTGAGCAGGTAGCGCGCTGAGCACCAAGCGGTGCCTGGCGCCGCCCGCGCGGCGCGGGTTCGGAACGAGCCGCGCAATCCGAACCCACCACGCAAGTGGTGGGTCGGGGACCGGCGACGCTCGCGATCATTTGGCGACTCGCCGGGGTGAGCCATGCGAACGCCGGAGTGAGTGATGCGGCGGCCTGCGTCGGGCGTGCGCAAGCGCGCATGGATCCGGCGCGGGCCGACTCTCCCCGAGGGCGTCGCACAAACCGCAGACGTCGCCACGTCCCAACCCACCACTTGCGTGGTGGGCTCGGATTCCGTGGCGGCCCGCGGACCAGCGACGGCGAGTCTCCGAACATTCGCGAAAATCGCCAGGCGCGCGTCATCTCGACATCTCCATTTTTACTCCGCGGCGCGAACCCTCCGATAGCAAGGACGTAGCAGCGCTGCCCGACTTGCTGCGCCGGGTCCGCGCCGTTACAACGCCGGCCGGTTTTGCGCGGTCTGTGCCACGGAGCGATGGAAGAATGAAGACGTCCGAAGCGCTGCTCAAGAAACTGAACGACAAGACGGCGGTCATCGGCATCATGGGGCTCGGCTACGTCGGCCTGCCGCTCGTCCGCGAATTCTGCCACGCCGGGCTGCGCGTTCACGGCTTCGACGTGGACCCCGAAAAGATCGCCAAGCTCAAGGCCGGCAAGACCTACATCCGCCACCTGCCGGGCAAGATGTTCCGCCAGTTCATCAACGACGGAAAATTCACGCCCACCTGCGACATGGCGGAGTTGAATCGGCCCGACGTCATCCTCATCTGCGTGCCCACGCCGCTCGACAAGATGCGCGATCCGGACATGGCCTACGTCGAAGGAACGGCGCAGGCGATTACCAAGCGCCTGCGCAAGGGCCAGCTCATCGTGCTGGAGTCCACCACCTATCCCTTCACCACGCGCGAAATCGTCAAGCCGCTGCTCGACAGCACCGGGCTGAAGATCGACCAGGACTACTTCCTGGCGTTCTCGCCGGAGCGCGAGGATCCCGGCCGCACCGACATCACCACGCGCGACATCCCGAAGGTCGTGGGTGGAATTACGAAGACCAGCGGCGCGCTGGCCGCCGCCGCCTACCGGCTGGCGTTCAGCCGGGTGGTGCCGGTCTCCACCGCCGAGGTGGCGGAAGCGTGCAAGATTGTCGAGAACGTCTATCGCTGCATCAACATCGCGTTGGTGAACGAGCTCAAGCTCGTGTTCGACCGCATGAAGATCGACGTGTGGGAAGTGATCGACGCCGCCCGCACGAAGCCGTTCGGGTTTCAGGCCTTCTACCCCGGTCCGGGTCTGGGCGGGCACTGCATCCCGATCGACCCGTTCTATCTGTCGTGGAAGGCGCGCGAGTACGGCGTACCCACGAAGTTCATCGAGCTGGCCGGCGAGATCAACACGCGCATGCCCGAGTGGGTCGTGAACAAGGTGGGCGAAGCGCTGAACGAGCATGGCAAGGCGCTGAAAGGCTCAAAGGTGCTCGTCCTCGGCCTGGCGTACAAGAAGGACGTGGACGACGTGCGCGAGTCGCCGTCGGTGACGCTGATCGAGCTGCTCCAATCGCGCGGCGCGAAGGTGAGCTATCACGATCCGTTCATCCCGGTCGCCAAGCCGATGCGCGAGCACAACATCACGCACATGCGCAGCGTCCCGCTCACGCGCGAGAACATCCGCAAGTTCGATTGCCTGCTGATCTCGACGGACCACTCCACCGTGGATTACGACGCCGTCTGCAAGCACGCGAAGCTCGTCGTCGACACCCGCAACGCGACCGGCAAAAAGAAGCGGCCGGCCAACCGCGTCGTCAAGGCCTGAGACAGGCCGTCGACGCGGCCGACCGGCCGCGAGCGAGAAAAACCGGGCGGCTGGTTCCCCTCCGCGCGCCCGGGGAAACGTCATGGTCGGTTTGGCAGGCGACCGGCGTGCGTCGCGCAATGCAGTCGCTCTTTCCACCTCCGGCGGGCGTCAAGATCCCGCTACGTTGCGACTCGCGCGACGCCGGTAGCCAATCTGCCGCCATCCCGGCCATGTACATTCAAGGAGTGCGCGGAATCTCCGCGAACGCCCGTGCCCCCATTACCCATCTGGTAGAATCGCGACCAGCCCTTTTGCGAAGCCGCAGCGGCGAAAGGGCGGTGCGAAGAGGCGAACCTGCCGTGATCCGCGAACGCGGAACGGCATCACTCCATTCCACTAGAAGTATCCACCACGTTTGGCGGATCGTCAAATGAAACTGCGGATTCCGCGCGAAGTTCCGCCGCGCGCTGCGCCGCGCGCCGCGCGCACTCCGCAAGATCGCGCGCGCCCGGCGCGATCGGCTCGCGCACGACGCCGGCAAACGCACGGCTGAAGTACAGGTGCGCGACCAGCCACGACTGCTCCGTGCGCAGCACCGGCGGCGTGTCCGGTTCCGGGCTCGCACATTTCGCTGAGAACCAGTCCGGCAAAGCGATTGCGAGTGCGCGGGACGCGATCAGCGGGCCCGATTCCAGCGCGCCGCGGCGGAAGAGATACGGAACCCACGCCCGGCGGCGCACCGCGGGCACGAGCAATAGCTCGCACCACTCCGCGACCCGCAAGACGCCGCCGGGCGGGCCCCCGTTCGCCCAGCACGACGCGCTCGCGATCTGACGCTTGATTTGTGCGGCGCGCTCGTATTGCCGGGCGGCGGCCGCGGCGCGCATGCGCTCGTCCGCGGCGATTCGCCACGCGCCTTGTCCGCCCGCGGCGAAGCGCCAGGCCGCTTCCGAGCGCTCCCGATACGCCGCCAGCGGCGCGCTTCCATCGCAGGGCGCGTCGCAGCGGCCCATCTCGGCGTAGGCGCAGCGCTGCCCGAGCGGCGCGCGGCGCACCTGCTCCGGATAGCGGCAAAGATCGAACAAGTCGCACAACGCATCGAGCGCCGATTTCGCCGCGCCTTGCGTGGGCCACGGACCGAGCATCTCGCCCGGCCGATCGAACACGCGATCGGTTACGCGAATCTCCGGCGCGGCTCGCTCCGCCTCGTAGCAGAGGAACCAGGCCGGGCCGAAGTCGATCTCGTCGCGATAGCTCGCGGGGTGCAACTCGCGCGCGAGCCGGAAATAGCGCCAGCGCGCTTCAAACGCCGAGTGGACGGCGATCCAGCGCACCCCGCGCACCACCGCGGCCAGGTCGGCCTTGCCCTGCGCGACGCGCTGCGCGTCGAGCAGCCGCGAACGAAGCATCCGCCGCAGATCCTGCGTCGACGACAGTTGCACCGCCGCCCCGTCCGCCGAAACGAGCAGCAGGACGGCCGGGACGGCGGGCAGCGCCGCGATGTCAGCCTCGGTGGGGCGATCGGGCCAGGAGCGGGAATCGGGCAGAGCCGCGTGCAGCATCGACGGACTCGAATTCTCGCCGGCGGCGCGAGGGGCAGGCTGCCTGCGGCGTGCGTGAGCAGCAGGCGAGATGTTCGCGCCGCTCTCGGCGCGCCCCGCGCGACGACTACACGGGCATGCCGACGATCGTGCCCTCGAAGACCATCGTGGAGCGGACGAAGCCCTGCACGTCGCAGACGACGCGGCGCGGGCGATTCTCGCGGGGAACGCCGATCAGCACGAACCTCGCCGGCGGCGTCACCTGCCCGCGAAATTTCACGCCGTCGACCGCCGCAAAGCCGATGAACCCCGGGTCGCCGAACTCCGCCGATCGGATGTACGCGGACAATTGTGCGGCCGCCTCGATCATGAGGATGCCGGGAAACAGCGGTCGGCCGGGAATGTGCCCGCGCACCCACCATGCGTCGGGCTTCACGTCGTGATATCCGCAGAAGACGCCGGGCGTGTCGGTTTCGACGACCGCGTCGAGCATTTCAAATTCGTAGCGCTGCGGAATGGCGGCGCGGATGACTTCGGGACCAGCGCGCAGGCGGGAGTAGTCGAGCGTCGTCGGGTCAAGAAACAGCGGGGGCGGCATGAGCGCTCCGCGAAGCCGGAAAAAATCGCTTCGATACGCCTACTCGGTCTCCCCGTCGCCGCCGCCGCCCTCGCCCTCCTCCGTCCCGCGCAAGTCCAGGATCTTCTTCCGCAGATCCTGGGCCGTGTTCTTGATGTCCTGCATCGCCTTTCGAACACGCGTGCCGGCCGCCTTGTTTCCGCCGGCCGCCTTGAAAACGTCGTCCGCGATCTCGTTCACAAGTTGCTGAAGCTTCTTGTACTCTTCCATCGCGCGCTCCGCTCGGCCGCCGGGCCCACTGCCGCGCCGCGCCGCCGCGGGGGGCGCACGGGAGGCGCAGCCTTCCACTCGGATCGGCCGCCTGGCTCGCGCCGGGGCCGATGACCGACTCCACAGGGGGTTTCTATCGCGGCGGGGTCGGGTTTTCAAGCGAACCAGCGGGATGGGCGGCGGTGCGGCGCGGCGGCGTGGCGGAGATGCCGGGCCATGCGCATTCGCGGCGCGGGTTCGCCGAGTCGTCCCGCGCGAGCCCCAGGCAGATCGCGATTCCGGGTCCGGACAGAGCGGTTTGGCTCAGTCTGCGACGTCGTCGAGCAGCCCGCCACCCGCCGGTGACCCGTGCCCCGCGTCGAACCAGCCGGCAAGCTCGTGCGGGTCAATGACGACGACGATGACGGCAACAGCACGCTCGACCTGCACGAGCCGCCGCCGTGGCTGATTCCCTACGAGGATGACACGGTTGCGGCCGTGCTGGAGATCACACCGGGCGAGGGCGTCGCCTATTATGAATCGTTGACATACGAGATTGCCTTCGATGACGCCGTCCTGCGCGTGTGGCGGCTGCCCATCGGCGGCGTTGGCGGCGAAGAAATGGCGCCCGGCAGCGACTACGAGCATTTCGTCTGGCTGCTCGGCGACATGAACGCCGACGGGGCGTTCGACAACGGCGATATCGACGCGTTCGTGCTTGCGCTGCTCGATCCGGGCGCATTTCAGTCCACGTATTGGGATGCCGCGTACCCGCCGTATCACGCCATCGGTGATTTCAACGGCGACGGCTGGACCGACAACGGCGACATCGAGGGATTCACCGCCGCGCTGGTCGATCCGGTGACGATCTGGGCGCCGGTGTATCTGCGCGTTGAGGCGATCGACTACCTCCCGGCGCTGGCGGCGGCGACCATCACGACCGACGCCGACACAGACGACGACAGCGTGCTCGATGCTCAAGACTCCGCGCCGGCCCGGCCCTATCCGCGGTACTGCACGGCGCTCGATCCGTGTGGGACACAGGGCGGTTTGCGGGGCTGCGAGGCAACGTACCCGCCGGGGAGTCCGTGGATATCGACGCACGTGCCGTGGGGCGACACGACCGAATACAACGACTGCGTCTTTCTCCCGTGGGATTGCCCGGTGTGCCTGTGTCACCTGGAGCAGACCGGCCTGGCGTGCGGCGAAGGCGCCTGGTTGGGCTGGTTCCTCAATGGCCAGCGGGTCGGCCTTGGGCAGTCGTACTACGAAATGGCGTTTCCGGATGCGTTTCAGCCGGCGATCGATTGCTGGATCGAGGAGTTCACCGGATCGGAGTACGAGTGCGACCTGCCGGAAAACCCGGGAATCTGCTACGTCGTGGGGCCCCGCAAGATCCGCATCCGCCCCGGCGCACTCGATCCGGGGCATTACGAGCTGGTCGGCATGTGGGTGTGTTATGCGTGCGAAT
>CAZHIE010000093.1:11765-16888 GCA_964532435.1 uncultured Planctomycetales bacterium | reverse complement strand
CCATCGCGAAGCGCCGCGAGCGCCACCTCTACGTCGCGATCTGGTTCTACATCGCCAGCATCGTCACCGTCGCCGTCTTGCACATCTTCAATAGCCTCGCGGTTCCGGCGAGCTTCCTCAAAAGCTATTCAGTGTACGCCGGCGTGCAGGACGCCTTCATGCAGTGGTGGTACGGCCACAACGCGGTCGCGTTTTTCCTGACCACGCCGTTCCTCGGGCTGATGTATTACTTCCTGCCCAAGGCGGCCGAGCGGCCGGTGTTCAGCTACCGCCTGAGCATCGTCCACTTCTGGTCGCTGGTGTTCATCTACATCTGGGCGGGTCCGCACCACCTTCACTACACGGCCCTGCCCGAATGGGCGAGCACGCTGGGGATGCTCTTCAGCCTGATGCTGTGGATGCCGAGCTGGGGCGGCATGATTAACGGACTGCTCACGCTGCGCGGCGCCTGGCACAAGCTGTACGAGGACCCCGTGCTGCGCTTCTTCGTCGTCGGCGTGACGTTCTACGGCATGTCGACGTTTGAGGGCCCGCTCCTGAGCATCAAGAGCGTCAACGCCCTGTCGCACTACACCGACTGGACCATCGCGCACGTGCATGGCGGCGCGCTCGGCTGGAACGGCTTCATGACGTTCGGCATGATGTACTGGCTCCTGCCGCGCCTGTTCCAGACCAAGCTGCACAGCCAGAAGCTGGCCATGACGCACTTCTGGCTGGGCACGGTCGGCCTGCTGCTCTACATCATCCCGATCTACGTCGCGGGCCTCACGCAGGGGCTGATGTGGCGCGCGATCGACGACACGGGCAAGCTCGCGTATCCGACGTTCGTCGAGACGGTGATCGCGATCCGGCTGGATTGGTGGATTCGCGTCGCCGGCGGCTCGCTCTACCTGCTCGGGGCGCTGCTCGCCGCGTACAACTACTACCGCACGTGGGCGAGCCGGCCGGCCCGCTACGAAGAGCCGCTGCTCGAAGCGCCGGCGCTGGCGCGCGGCTACGTGGACGCCGAGCGGCCGCATTCGCGCGTGCAGGGCAGCGTGGTCGGCGTGGCGCACAAGCTGGACGTGTGGGAGCAGGCCGCGTGGCACCGCCGTTGGGAGCGACTGCCGCTGCGCTTTACCGTGTGGGTTGTGATTGCGGTGGCTGCCGCGTCGCTGTTCGAGATCGTGCCGACGTTCCTGATTCGATCGAACGTGCCGACGATCGCGACGGTGCAGCCCTACACGCCCCTGGAGCTTTGCGGGCGCGACCTGTACATCGCCAACGGCTGCTACAACTGCCACTCGCAGATGATCCGCCCGCTGCTGGCGGAGAAGATCCGCTACGGCGAGTACAGCAAGCCGGGCGAGTTCGTCTACGACCATCCGTTCCAGTGGGGCAGCCGCCGCATCGGCCCCGACCTGGCGCGCGAGGGCGTGAACAACCCCAACGCGCTCTGGCACTACCGTCACTTCCGCAACCCGCGCGAGGTGAGCGACGGCTCGATCATGCCCGCCTACCCCGCGCTGCTCTCGCGCAAGACCGACTTCGCCAGCGCCGAGGCGCGCATCGGCGCGATGCGCCGGCTGGGCGTTCCTTACAAGACGGAGGTCGGACAGGCCGAGGCGCTCGCCCGCCAGCAGGCGCAGCTCGTCGCCCGGCAGATCGCCGAGCAGGAAGGCGAGAAGGATCCGATCAAGATTCAGAAATCCGCCGACGCGCTCCAGGACAAGCAGGTGATCGCGCTGATCGCGTACGTCCAGCGGCTGGGGACCGACATCTACAAGACGCCGCCCGCCGAGACCCAGCCGGCCGACGCGCCGAAGGCGGCCGCCGCGGGCGGAGGCGCCGCGCAGGCGGCGCCGCGCACGTCGCCGGAAAGGAGCGCGCCGTGAGCCTTACGGACATCATGAGCGGCATGGGGCTGGTGACGCTTCCGCTGATCGCCCTGGTGATTTTCGTGGCGGTATTCGGGCTGATCGTCGCGCACGCGCTGACGCGGCCGCGCCGCCAGGTGGAGCACTGGTCGCGGATACCAATCGACGACGCGCCAATGACGGGAGACGCATCGCATGAGTAAGACCGGCAAGAGCGTCGTGCTCGACCACAGCTACGACGGAATCCAGGAATACGACAACCCCACGCCGGGCTGGTGGTGGATGATCTTTCACGCCACGGTCGTGTTCAGCCTTTGCTACTTCCTGTTCTTCACATTCAGCCCGGACGCGTGGACGAATGCGTCGTCGTTCGACACGCACCTGGCCGACAACCTGCGCAAGCAGTTCGCCGAGATCGGCACGCTCAAGCCGGACGAGCCGACCATCCTGAAATACATGAACGACCCGAAGTGGCTGGCCGTCGGCAAGACGACGTTCGCCGCCCGCTGCGCCGTCTGCCACCGCGCGGACGCGGGCGGACAGACCGGCCCGAACATGACCGACGACTACTATAAGAACATCAAGAAGCTCGGCGACATCCCGACGGTGATCATGAACGGCGCCGCGAACGGGGCCATGCCGAGCTGGCGGAATCAACTTCATCCCAACGAGATTACGCTCACGGCCGCTTACATCGCGACGCTGCGCGGGACGCACGTCGCCGGCGGCAAGGCCCCGGAAGGCGACCTCGCGGCGCCCTGGCCGAAGCCGTAGGCGATGCAAGGCGACAAGCCCATGACGACGGCGGCGAACATGATCGCGTCGAAGGCGACCGCGGACGACCCGAGCGCTTCATTGCTCGACGCGCCGGAGCAGGTGCTTACGACGCTCAATCGCGACGGCTCGCGCCGCTGGATGAAACCGCGTCTGTCGGGCGGACGCTTCCTGACCGCCCGGCGAATCGTCGCGTACCTGCTGATTGGACTTTTCACGGCCGCGCCGCTGGTCCACATCAACGGCAAGCCGATGATTTTCCTGAACCTGGCGCAGCGACAGTTCACGATTCTGGGCTTCACGTTTCTGCCGACCGACAGCGTCCTCCTGGCGCTGTTCCTGCTTTCGGCCCTGTCGCTGATCCTGCTTTTCACCGCGCTGGCGGGGCGCGTCTGGTGCGGCTGGGCCTGTCCGCAGACGGTGTACATGGAGTTTCTCTACCGCCCGATCGAGCGGCTCTTTGAAGGCACGACCGGCAAGGGCGGCCCGGCGCGCGGCAAGCTGGGCTCGCTGCGCAAAGCCGCGATGTACGTCACGTTTCTGGCCGCGTCGCTGCTGCTGGCGCACACGTTTCTGGCGTACTTCGTCGGCGTGGACGCGCTGACGCACTGGATCCGGCAGTCGCCGCTGGAGCATCCCGCGCCGTTCCTGGTCGTGGTGATCACGACGCTGCTGATGATGTTCAACTTCGCCTACTTTCGCGAGCAGGTCTGCCTGGTCGCGTGTCCATACGGCCGCCTGCAATCCGTCCTGCTCGACCGCGATTCGCTGATCATCCGCTACGACGAGAAGCGCGGGGAACCGCGCGGGAAATTCAGAAGTCAGAAGGAAGAATTCAGAAGTGAGGATGCACGCCGCACGGGTACGCCGCTTCCGATTCTTGGCGGAGAGCGCCAAATTGCGAGTTCTACTTCAGAATTCCGCATTCCAACTTCTGACTTCGCCGCTCGCGGCCACTGCATCGACTGCAATCTCTGCGTCGTCACCTGCCCGACCGGCATCGACATCCGCAACGGGCTTCAGATGGAGTGCGTCGGCTGCGCGCAGTGCATCGACGCCTGCGACCACGTGATGGACAAAATCGGCCGGCCGCGCGGGCTGATCCGATACAGCTCGCGCGAGCGCATGGCGGGCGGGCGCGGACGGATTCTGCGCGGACGCATCTTCTTCTACGCCGCGATCTTTCTGGCCGCGTCGAGCACGCTGGCGGGCGCGATCGCGATGAAGCAGGCCGCCGACGTGACGCTGCTGCGCGGGCCGGGAATGCCCTTCACCGTCATGGGCGACGGCAACGTCTCCAACCAGATCCGCATCCGCATCACGAACCGCAGCGACACGGCCGCTTGCTACACCGTGTCGCTGTCCGGCGCCGACGACGCGACGTTCGCGCCGACGGAAAACCCCGTCTGCCTCCAGCCGGGCGAGTCGCGCACGGACAATGCCGTGATCATCGTTCCGGCCGAGAGCTACGACGACGGCAAGCGCTCCATCATGGTGCGCGTGACCGACGGCGCCTCGTTCACGACCGAGCGGCGGCACCTGCTGCTCGGTCCCGAGCACCACGGCGAGGAGGACTGACGTGAACCTCATCTCCAACGACGTCCCGGCGCCTTCGCTGCCGCAGCAGCCGCAGGCAGCCGCCCGACGCCGCGCCTGGGTCTGGCCGGCGCTGGTGATCGGGCTGCTCGCGATGCAGGTCGGGATTTCCGGAACGATGATCGCGATCGCGACGTCGGACCGCTCGTTCGCGGTCGAGCCGAATTACTACCAGAAAGCGCTGCATTGGGACGCGCAGCGGGCCGAACAGCGCGCCTCCGACGCGCTGGGCTGGACGCTCGGCCTGGAGATTGCGGACAACGCGGACGCGCAGGGACTTCGCGACGTGCGCTGCACGCTGTCGGACAAGCAGGGCCTCGCCGTGCGCGGCGCGGCGCTGCGCGTCGAGGCGTTCGCCCGCTCGCGCGGGGCCGATCGGCGATTCGCCCGCCTGGCCCAGCAGCCCGACGGGTCGTACGCCGCGCCGATGAACATCGATCGCGCCGGCACGTGGGAGTTCCGCGTAACGTCGAGCGACGGCGCGCAGCCGTTCGGCCGCACCCTGATCGTCGAAGTTCCCGCCGCGCAGAGGCCGGCCCCGTGACGCACTTCCTCGTCACCGTGCTGATCGCCAGCCTGGTCGGCAGCCTGCATTGCGCCGGCATGTGCGGCCCGTTCATGGCGATCGTCGCCGGTGGCGATGGTGGCGCCCGCGCCCGCCGCTGGCAATGCCATTTCGCGTATCACTTCGGCCGGCTGGTTGTCTACGCGACCATCGGCGCGCTGTTCGGCCTGCTGGGGGCGGCGCTCGACCTGGGTGCGGCGCTCGCCGGCGTGCAGCGCGTCGCCGCGGTGCTGGCCGGAGCGCTGATGCTGGCGATGGGGGTCGTCGGCGCGCTGCGGGCCGGCGGCGCGCGGCTGGTGCTGCTGGGCAGATCGAAAGCGCCGGGGCCTCTC
>CAZHIE010000093.1:8812-11665 GCA_964532435.1 uncultured Planctomycetales bacterium | reverse complement strand
CGCGGCGCAGGGCGCTCCGGCGATGACGACCGGTCGCGCTTACGAAGAATACGACGACCCGGCGTTTGAGACATTGCACGTGCGCGCGGCGGGCTCGCGGCTGCGCAGCGTGGAGCTGTTCGTCGAGGGCGCGCACTGCGGCGCGTGCGTCTGGCTGCTCGAAAAGCTGCCGAGCGTGCTTCCGTTTGTGGCCGAAGCGCGATTGCAACTGCGGCGCAGCCTGCTGCGCGTCACCTGGGACGCGCAGGCCGGGCGGCTGTCCGCGATCGCCCGCATGCTCGACGCGCTCGGCTATCCGCCGCATCCCGCCCGCGACGCCAAGGTGCGCGAATTTCGGCGCGGCGCGGATCGCCGCCTGCTGACGCGCATCGCGATCGCCGGCGCGATCGCGGGAAACGTCATGCTGCTGGCGTTCGCACTCTACGGCGGCATGTTCAACGGCATGGAGCCGCAATACGCCGCGTTTTTCCGCTGGATCAGCGCGGCGCTGGGCGTCCTTTCCCTGGCTTGGCCGGGCAGCCTCTTCTTTCGCGGCGCCATCGCGGCGCTGCGCACGCGCACGGCGCACCTGGACCTGCCCATCGCGATCGGATTGCTCGCCGGCGGCGCGGCCGGGGCCGTCAATACAGCGCTGGGCCGACACGAAATTTACTTCGATTCGCTCACCGTGCTCGTGTTCGCGCTGCTGCTCGGGCGCTGGGTGCAGCGCCGTCAGCAGCGCTGGGCGTCGGACGCGCTGGAGCTGCTCTACTCGCTCACGCCGACATCCGCGCGGCGCGTCGAAGCCGGCGGCGTCGTGACAGTCCCCATCGAGTCGATCGCCGCGGGAGATCTGGTCGAAATCCGCGCGGGAGACACCGCCCCAGTCGACGGCCTCGTCGAAACCGGGCAATCTGCGATGGACCAATCGCTCCTGACAGGCGAATCGCGGCCGATGGACGTCCGCCCGGGCGATCGCATCGCAGCCGGCACGGTCAACGTCTCGGCCGCGCTGCGTGTTCGCGCCGAGGCGACGGGCGAAGGCACGCGCGTCGGCCGGCTGATGGCGCTGGTCGAGTCGGCGTCGCAACGGCCGGCGGCGATTGTGCGACTGGCCGACCGCATCGCCGGATGGTTCACGCTCACGATGCTGACGGCCAGCGCGTTGACGTTCGCGGCGTGGCTGTGGATCGAACCCGCCCGAGCGCTCGATCATGCCGCGGCGCTGCTGATCGTGACGTGCCCCTGCGCGCTCGGATTGGCCACGCCGCTGGTCGTTACAGTCGCCATCGGCCGCGCGGCGCGCCGCCGCATTCTCATCAAGGGCGGCGAAACGCTCGAAGCGCTCGCGCGGCCGGGCGCGATCCTGCTGGACAAGACGGGCACGCTGACGACCGGGCGGATGCGCGTGCTGCGCTGGGCGGGCGACGAGCGCGTCGCGGCGCGAGTGCTTGCGCTGGAGCGGCACTCGGCGCACCCGATCGCACGCGCGCTGCTCGAACACCTCGCCGCTTACGGCGAAACCGGCGCGGCGGCCGACGATGAAATCGCGCAGGACGTGCGTCAGGTTCATGGTCATGGCATCGAAGGCACGATCGGCGGGCGGCGAATCCGCGTCGGCGCCGCCGCGTGGCTGCTGGACGACGCTTCGCCGACGCCGTGGATGCGCGAGTTCCTGAATCAATGCGTGGCCGACGGCAGCACCCCGATCTTCGTCGCCGAGGATGGCGCCGTCGTCGCGGCCGCGGCCCTGGGCGATCCGCTGCGTCCCGATGCGGCCGAGTCGGTGCGCGATCTGCTGCGGCGCGGGTGGGACGTTGCGATTCTGTCGGGCGATCATCCGGAGATCGTCGCGGCCATCGGCGCGAAGCTCGGCCTGCCGCCCTCGGCGTGCCGCGGCGGCGTGACGCCGGAAGGAAAGCTCGCGGCGGTCACTTCGGCGCTGCGCCGCGGCGCGGTTGTGATGGTCGGCGACGGCGTGAACGATTCGGCCGCACTATCGGCCGCGACGGTGGGAATCGCCGTGCATGGCGGCGCCGAAGCGAGTCTGGCCGCGGCGGATGCGTATCTGAACCGGGCCGGACTTGCGCCGGTAGTGGAGCTGCTCGACGGCGGACGGCGGACGGTGCGGGCGATACGGCGTGGCTTGGCGCTGTCCGTGCTTTACAACGCGGCGGCCGCGGCGCTGGCGGCGACGGGCGTCATCAACCCGCTGCTTGCGGCCATTCTGATGCCGATCAGCTCGCTGAGCGTCGTGACGCTCGCGTTTGCGTCGCGGACGTTCGCCCTCGCGCGAAGGGATGCGGTGGGCGGCGCGATCGCGCATGGCGACGAGGCGGCCGGGCGCGTTACCGCGCGCGCGGCGGCGTAAGGAGGCGAGCCATGTCGGTGATTTTCATCGTCATTCCGCTGGCCATTGTGCTGGCCGCAATCGCCGTCGCCGCGTTCTTCTGGGCCGCTCGCGACGGACAGTTCGACGACGTGGACACAGCCGCCATCCGGATGATCAACGACGACGAATCTGCCGACGGGCGGCGCGCCGGCGGCGACCCTTCCTGAACGACTCAACGGGCCGGTATCCCGCTCTTTTTTTTTCAAACTACGAGTGAGCTTCGGCGGTCGACTTCCATTTCAAAGCAGGCGTCGCCGGGAGTCGGCGGCGATCGCAGAACTGGACCCCGCGGCGCATATCCGCCGCCAGGAGACCGTCATGTCCACCGCCCGCAGCGCCGCCCGTTTGGCCCTGATCGTCGCAGCCGTCGGATTCTCCGCTGCTGCAAGCGCGCAGACGCTTTCGCTGCCTTATTCCGGCAGCGGGAACGTCAGCAGCCCGAGTTCGCTGTTTCAGCTCAGCAACTCGGGAACCGGCAAAGG
>CAZHIE010000093.1:0-8712 GCA_964532435.1 uncultured Planctomycetales bacterium | reverse complement strand
CACCAATACTCGACGATTCCGTTTCCCGGCGCCGGTGTTTACGGCAAGGATGAGCTTTCCGGCATGGCCGGCGCGCTCGGCACGCCGTGGGCGGGCGTGGAAGGCTCCTCCGGCGGCACGTACACGAACATCGGCAGCCTCGGCCTGGCCGACTGCGGCGTGATGGGCGAGCACGACAACGGAAACCAGGCCAAGCTAGGCACGCTCCTCGCGGGCGTAGCGGCAACGACCGGTGGATCGACCCCCGCGACGGGGATGCTCGCGTTCGGCTGGGCCGGGGCGACCGGCGATCATCCGACGCTCTATGGCGTGTTCGGCTCGACGCAGTCCGGCACGGGCGTCTATGGCGTCGCGAACGCCACGACGGGCGTGAACTACGGTGTCTATGGACGCAGTTACTCCGCGTCGGGATATGCCGGGTACTTCTACGGCCGCGTCCACGTCAACGGCCGGCTGTCCAAGAGCAGTGGCTCGTTCAAGATCGACCACCCGCTCGATCCGGCCAACAAGTTTCTATCGCACTCGTTCGTCGAAAGCCCGGACATGAAGAACATCTACGATGGTGTAGCGACGCTGGACGATCGCGGCGAGGCCGTTGTGGAGATGCCCGACTGGTTCGACGCGCTGAATCGCGACTTCCGGTATCAGCTCACGTGCATCGGCGGATTCGCCCCGGTGTATGTGGCCGAAGAGCTGGTCGACGGAGTGTTCCTGATCGGTGGCGGCAAGCCCGGCATGAAGGTCTCCTGGCAGGTCACGGGCATCCGCCAGGACGCCTACGCCCGCGCCAATCCTATCCCGGTCGAAGAGGACAAGACCGAAGAGGAGCGCGGCCTGTTCCTGAACCCGGAAGCGTTCGGCCAGCCCAAGGAGCGCGGAATCGAATGGCTGGCGCAGTGCAAGGAGAAGTGCGCAAGCGACGCGCACAAGCAGGCGGCCGCGTCGAGCGCGGCGAGTGCCGCGAAGACCAACGAACAGAAGTAGGCCGCCGTCATCCGATCGTGGACAACGATAACGCACCGCGCGCGATCAAGATCGCGCGCGGTGCGTCCTGTGTTTGTCGAGCCGCGAGCCCGCGCGAGGCCGAATCGCCGGCGCGGCGCTACAACGTCGTGTCGCCGCCAAAATCGTCCGTCAGGTCGGCGGACGCGAGCGTGCGGTAGCCGCCGGCAGGCGCAGGCGAAGCCGGCGAATGCGGCGCTCCGGAAATCCCGCCCGGGGGCGCTGCATTCCGCGGTTTGGTCGCGGATTTCCACGAATGGCCGGCCTCGCTCCACGAATGGCCGGCTTCGGGCCACGAGTGTTTCTGCGCGTGGCGCGCGGCAGCGTGGCTCGCGCCAGACTCCGCCGACTCGGCCGCGGTCACAAGCGAGAGCAGCTCATTCACCATGCCCTTCACCGTCGACGCCTGCGCACTTAGCTCCTCGGCCGCCGCGGCCGACTGCTCGGCGCCGGCCGCGTTCTGCTGCGTGATCTTGTCCATCTGCGAAACGGCCGCGTTGACCTGCTCGACGCCCTGCGCCTGCTCATTGGCGGCGCGCGTGATCTGGCCGACCAGGTCGGAAACGGTCGTGACCTGTGTCGCGATGCCTCCGAGCGTGGCGCCGACCGCGCCGGCGACTTCGGTGCCCTCCTTGGCGCGGCTGGCGGAATCCTCGATCAGCACGGTCGTCTCGCGGGCCGCCTGCGCGGCGCGCTGGGCCAGGTTTCGCACTTCGTCGGCCACGACCGCGAACCCGCGACCCGACTCCCCCGCGCGGGCCGCCTCGACCGCCGCGTTGAGCGCCAGCAGGTTGGTCTGAAACGCGATCTCCTCGATGACCTTGATGATGCGGCTGATTTTGGCGGACGACTCGTTGATCGCGATCATGGCCGCGTTCAGCCGCTGAATCGTCCGGTCGCTGCCGATGGCGGCCTCGCGGGCGCGCTGCGAAAGGTCGTTCGCTTCCGAGGCGTTGGTGGCACTGGCGCGCGTCATGGCCGACACCTGCTCCAGCGCGCTGCTCGTCTCTTCCAGCGAAGAGGCCTGTTCGCTCGCCGCTTCGGCCAGATGCTGCGACGAGCCGGCCACCTGTTCGGCGGCGTCGTTGACCTGATTCGCGCCGTCGGTCAGCCCGCTGACGATGCGCACGATCGGGCGCACCACCGTGCGGCTCACCACGAATGCAAACATGGCGGCGCCGATCAGCGCGAGAATACCGACCAGACCCGCTCCGCGCCACAGCGCCGCGGCGATCTGCGCATCGGCCGCGTCCAGCGACTGGATCACCTCGAACGCCCCATGCACGTCGCCAACCTTCCACCCTTCCATCTTCGCGCCGGTCGGGTCGAGCCCCTGGTCATTGCCCCACAGCGCCTTGGCCGTGGCCGGATCGCCGTGACAGAGCAGGCACTCGCTGGTCAGGCGGATGGGGCGGAAATAGCGGATGGACCTGGCCCCCTCGTCGATTTCCACGCACTCGGCGAGGTTTTCGCGAGAAAGCCGGGCGAGCACCCGCGCCTCGGCCTCGTCGGGCGTGTTGCGAGGATTGCGCGGCCGCAACGTCGGAACGCGAAACTTGTAGCCGCCCGCGTCGGCCTTCGCCATGGCGCTGCGATACGCAGTCACCACCGGCACCGCGGCCAGCATCTTGTCCACGTCCCCCGTCTTGCCCCACTCGCGCATCTGCTCGACCGTGTGGACCTTTTGATCCCACTTGCGGCCCATTTCCTCGCGGTACGCCTCGACCGTGAGCACGACGCTGCGGGCCTTCTCCACATATTGCTCGCGAACGGCGGCGCGCTGCTGGAAATAATAGAAGACAAAGAGCGCCCAGCAGACCAGCAGAAGCTGCACGGCGCCGAACACGACCATCTTTCGGGTCAAATCCATTCTCATGTCGCATTCCCGCCTGGCGTCCCGGCGCCGCGGCGCAGCGCCGGCCGAACCGGTCCCGTCTCCGCGCGGCCGCCGCTGGCAGCATCGACCAGCGCTGCCGCGGCGCTTAGTTACCGGGATTGCCCGACCACCCGACCTCGGCCCGCGCCAGCCCGGTCCGAGAGAAACTCGCACTTTCCGCGGGTGCGGCCGCGCTGTAAAAACGGCGCGAGATGTCTGCCAGCAACACGACGGTTCACCTCGGCATCGACCTGGGCGCCGGTTCCGGGCGCGCCATTCTCGGGCGGCTCAAAGCCGGCCGGCTCTCGCTTCAGGAATTGCACCGCTTCGAGAATCGCCCGGTGGAGCGGCCCGACGGCGTGTTCTGGGATTTCGACGCGCTTTGGCACGGCGTGCTCGAAGGGCTGCGCCGCGCGGGCGAGGCGACCCGCGCCGCGGGCGAGAGGCTGGCGTCGGTCGGCGTGGACACATGGGGCGTGGATTTTGCGCTGCTGTCGGACAACGGCGAGATGCTGGCCCCACCGCGCTGCTACCGCGACCCGCGCAACGTCGCCGCGTTCGACGCGGTGCGCGCGCAGATCGGCGACGACGAGCTTTTTCGCCTCACCGGCAACCAGCTCATGCCGCTCAATACGCTCTTTCAGCTCGCGGCAGAGCGCGACGCTTCGCCGGATCGTCTCGCGGCCGCGCGGCGCCTGCTCTTCATGCCCGACCTGATGCACTGGATGCTCGCGGGCGTCGCAACCAACGAGCTGACGATTGCGTCGACCAGCCAGATGCTGGCGGCCGACGCGCCGCGCTGGGCGACCGAGCTGCTCGAGAGACTTGGCCTGCCGATCCGCATTCTCGGCCCGCTGACGCCGCCAATGACCGTGCTCGGCCCGCTTCGTCGCGCCGTGGCCGAGCAGGCCGGCCTGGACGACGGCGTGCTCGTGATCGCGGGCGCCGGACACGACACGGCCTGCGCCGTGGCGGCCGCGCCGGCGCCGGCCGATCGCTCGTGGGCGTTTCTGTCGAGCGGCACGTGGTCGCTGCTCGGCGCGGAGATTGATCGCCCGTGTCTGACCGAAGCGGCCCGCGCGGCGCCGTTCACAAACGAGCGCGGCCCGGACGGGACGATTCGATTTCTCAAGAACATGACCGGGCTTTGGCTGGTTCAGGAATGCCGCCGGGTCTGGGAGAGCCGCGGCGAGCGGGCGGATCACGCGGCGCTGATCGACGCCGCGCGGGCCGCGCCGCCTTTCCGCACCCTCATCGATCCGGACGCACCGGAATTTGCAACGCCCGGCGACATGCCGGCCCGCATCGCCGAATTCGCGCGCCGCACGCGGCAGCCGGCGCCGGAGACGATCGGCCAGACCGTTCGCACGTGTTTGGAGAGCCTGGCGCTCTCGTATCGCCGGACGCTCGGGCAGCTCGAAAACGCGCTCGGCCGGCGGTTCGACGTGATCCACGCATTCGGCGGCGGCGCGCGGAACGACCTGCTCAACGAGCTGTCGGCCGACGCGATGGGACGGCAAGTCGTCGTCGGCCCGGACGAGGCCTCGGCGATCGGGAACATCCTGTTGCAGGCCCGCGCTCTGGGCCGGCTGCGCGACGGTCACGACCTCCGCGAGGTCGTGCGAAGTTCGACGGCGCTTCGGACGATCGACCCCGCCCGGGCGGCCGATTGGGCCGCGCCGGCCGACCGATTCACGTCCCTGGCGCACTGACTTTTTGCGGAGCGGGGTTTCTGCGCCCCGCCGCGTACGAATTCGTCGTTCCCGCGGCTTGGCTTGAATCTCATTCGGCGGGCGGGGATACTTCGGCTGCGAATCCGGCGGACGTTCCGACTCCTTTCGAGATTCTGGGGAATGCGATGAGCCACTCGGTGTCCACGACCAAGGTCGAAACCTCCCGCGAAGGCAACGTCGTCACGATCCGTTTCATCACCGACGGCGGCGGCGTCAACATCCTCTCGTCGCGAGTGATGGGCGAACTCGGACAGGCGATCGAACGCGTCGCCGAAGAGCGCCAGACGCGCTTCGTCGTCCTGCGCGGAACCGGAAAGACCTTCTTCGCCGGGGCCGACATCGCCGAGCTTTCGCACTTCGACGAAGACTCCGGCTACGCCTTCGGCCAGCACGGACACCACGTTTTCGACGCGATCGAGGCCCTGCCGCAGGTCACGTTCGCGCTGCTCAACGGGCACGCGCTGGGCGGCGGGTGCGAGCTGGCGATGGCGTGCGACTTCCGCATCGCCGTCGGCGCGGCGAAACTGGGCCAGCCGGAATGCCGCCTGGGCCTGATCCCCGGCTGGGGCGGGACGAAGCGTCTGCCGCGCCTGGTGGGGCCGGCGCTGGCGCGAAAGCTCCTGTTCTCCGGTGAGGCGCTGGCCGCGGAGCAGGCGCTGGCGGCCGGCCTGGTCGACGAAGTCGTCCCGTCGCCGGAGCAGCTCGACGAGGCGCTGGGTCGCTGGGTGCAGTCGCTGTCGCAAGGCTCGCCGGCCGCAATCGGGCGGATCAAGCGGGCGCTCCTGCACGACAACGAGCTGGATCAGTTCAGCACGTGTTTCAATTGCTCAGACGCGCAGGCGGGCCTCGAGGCGTTCCTGAAGAAATCCCCGCCGCCGTGGGCGAATTCGTAAGGCAATGCTGAATGCCAAATGCTGAATGCTGAAGTCCGGCGCCTCACCGCGCCGACGGCGCCGGCGACTCCGTAACTCGCTATTCGCTCCTCGCAACTCGCTATTCGACTTCCCTACCGCATCCTCATCGCCTGCTGCTCCAGCAGCGCGATGCGCTCCTCCAGCGGCGGGTGCGATGCGAAGAGCCGGCCGATGCCGCCGCCGTGCAGCGGCTCGACGATGTACATCGCGTGAAACGCCGGATTCGTCTCCGTCGGGATGCGATCGTTCAGCGAGCCCAGCCGTGCCAGCGCCTGCGCCAGCTTCCGCGGATCGCCGCACAATTCGCCGCCAAACGAGTCGGCCGCGTACTCGCGCTGCCGCGAGATCGCAAGCTGAATTAACATCGCCGCGATCGGCGCGAGCACGATCGCCAAAATAAGCCCGATCGCCCCCAGCGGGTTCTGATTGTCGCGACTCCCCCCGCCGCCGAACCACATCAGCATGTAGCTCGCGGAGCTGATCATGCCGGCCATCACCGCGGCAATCGTGCTGATCAGCACGTCGCGATGCCGAATGTGCCCCAGCTCATGCGCCAGTACGCCCTCGATCTCATGCTGCGGAAACGCCCGCAACATCCCCTGCGTGATCGCGACGGCCGAGTTGCTCGGATTGCGGCCCGTCGCGAACGCGTTCGGCGCCTCCTGAGGACACACGTAGATGCGCGGCTTCGGGATGCCCGCGCGCTGCGCCAGGTCCGCAACCATCGCGTGCAACCACGGCAACTCGTGCTCTTCGACCGGTTGCCCGCGCATCGCCGCGATCGCGATCTTGTCCGAGAAGAAGTAGCTCACCAGATTCATCACGACGCCGATGCTCAGCCCGAGCAGCATGCCGTTGAAGCCGCCGATCAGGTGGCCGATCAACATGCACAGCCCCATCAGCGAGGCGAGCAGCAGCGTCGTCTTGAAGTTGTTCCACAGTCTCACGGTTCGTCACCTCCACACGCGCCATCCGCCGACGTTTCGGCGGCCGCGCCACTTCGGATCATAGCGGCCGCGGCGCGCGTTTCCCGCTCGTGCGTCGGACGCGCCGGCCGGGCGACAGGCCTTGACCGGAGAAGTTGTACCGGGTCCGCCAATCGCGGGCGCGGGGCGGAGATTCCAAATCGCGGCCCTGTTTGGAGCCCGTCGGTGGAGCGCGGCAGACGCGGGGGATAAACTGCCGACGGTGCTGAAGCGCTCCGCCCGGCAACATGGCACTCAGCCGCGCGGCGCTCCTGTCGCGGAATGGCGAGGACGGCATGATGGACGGATCCTTCGCGCTGGGCCGAATCGCGGCGCTGGCCGTCGCCGCGGCCGCGCTCTGCGGCTGCGACCGTCTGCGCACGCCCAGCGGGTACGAGACGCTGACCGGCGCGGTGGTGACGGTTCCATCCGAATTGGGCGAAATCGTCGTGCGCGTCCGGCTGGGCGATGGCCTCGGCGAGCGGCTCCTGGTCTGCGCCCTGACGAAAGACGCCGAGACGTATGTCAACGACCGATTCGCCTCGCCACAGGAGCTGCGGGCCGGCGACGTGATCGACCTCGTCGGCTACCGCGATCCGAATCCGCAGCTCGAGCGCTTCGTAATCAGTTTCGCCCACGTGCGGCGCGAGATGGTTCGCGCGCCGCCGCCGTTGGGCGACGGCGGTTGATCGTGCGCCGCGCAAAGCGCGTCGCCCCGCGCGGCTGCGGCCCGACCCGGCGGAGCAGCAGGTCGCGGATCTTGCGGAAGGAGATCGCAACATGGCCATGACGCCCACGATTTCGTCGCTTCGCGCCCGCGAGATTCTCGACTCGCGCGGCAACCCGACCGTCGAGTGCGACGTGATTCTCTCGAACGGCATCGTCGGCAGCGCCGCGGTTCCGAGCGGCGCTTCGACCGGCGAGAACGAGGCCGTCGAGCTGCGCGACAAGGACAAGCGGCGCTATCTCGGCAAGGGCGTGCGCAAGGCGGTCGAGAACATCGAGACGGTCATCGCCGACGCGCTGCGCGGGATGGACCCGGGTTTGCAGGAGCAGATCGACCGCGTGATGATCGAACTCGACGGCACGCCCAACAAGGCCAAGCTCGGCGCAAACGCCATCCTGGCCGCTTCGGTCGCGACGGCCCGGGCGGCCGCGGCGATCACCCGTACGCCGCTGTACCGCTACCTCGGCGGGGCGAAGGCGCACGTGCTGCCCGTGCCGATGATGAACATCCTCAACGGCGGCAAGCACGCGGACAACAATGTCGATTTTCAGGAGTTCATGATCCAGCCCTGGGGCGCGCCGACGTTTCGCGAGGGCCTGCGCATGGGGGCCGAGATCTTCCACGCGCTCAAAGACGTTCTCAAGAAGCGCGGCTACAACACCTCGGTCGGCGACGAGGGCGGCTTCGCACCGAACCTCAAGAGCAACGAGGAAGCGCTGGAAGTGATCGCCGTCGCGGTCGAGCAGGCCGGCTACAAGCTCGGACAGGACGTCTGGATCGCGCTCGACCCGGCCACGAGCGAGCTTTGGAACGAGGCGAAGGAGCGCGGCCGCGAGGGCTACTGCTTCTTCAAGAGCGCGCCCGACAAGATCGTCAGCAGCGACGAGCTGATCGCCATCTGGCGCGCGTGGTGCGGCAAGTACCCGATTCGCAGCATCGAAGACGGTCTGGCCGAAGGCGACTGGGCGGGCTGGGCGCGGCTTACGAAGGAGCTCGGCCCGCGCGTGCAGCTCGTGGGCGACGACCTGTTCGTTACGAACGTGAAGTACCTGGCGCGCGGCATCCGCGAGCACAGCGCCAACGCGATCCTTGTGAAGATCAACCAGATCGGCACGCTCACGGAGACGTTCGACGCGGTCGACCTGGCGATGCGCAACGGCATGGCGGCCGTCATCAGCCATCGCAGCGGCGAGACCGAGGACACGACCATCGCCGACCTGGCCGTCGCGACGAACGCCGGGCAGATCAAGACCGGCAGCGCCTCGCGAAGCGACCGCATCGCCAAGTACAATCGCCTGCTGCGGATCGAAGAGGAGCTTGGGCAGGACGCGGTGTACGGCGCGCGTTTCTGGAACCGCGGCTGAGGAACCATGCACGAAGCGCCCGCGTCGCGGCTCGACCCCCGCCGCATCGCAGGGAATGAATCGCGCCCCGCGGGGATTGAATCGCGCCCCGCGGGGAATGAACGCGCAAGCCCCGCAGGGGCGACATTCGT
>CAZHIE010000092.1:9658-17173 GCA_964532435.1 uncultured Planctomycetales bacterium | reverse complement strand
CGGACCTCTGCGTCCGACGCCGCGTAGCGGCCCGCGCCCTCGCGCGGCCGGAGCGGCGTCCGGTGATCGGAGCCGCGCGATCGCCGTTCCGCTCCGAACGCATCGGCATCGGCCCGCGAGCCGGTAACGTCGGACCTCCGCGTCCGACGACGTCCGATCCGAGCCGCGAGCGTCAGCGAGCGAAGCGTGCCGGTTGAACGCTGCCGAAATAGCGCGCAGACCTGCGCGCCAATTCGCCATGATCCACTGCGCAGAGTGGACAGGGCCAAACGTCGGACGTCGCGCTCGCCTACGCTCGCGGCTCCGATCGCCCGCCGCCTCCCCCTTCCTTCCGCCTACGGCGCAATCTCCTCCAACTCGATCCGAATGCCCTGCGTCATCGGCGCCATCGATCGAAAATCGCCGTAGATCGGAATCGGAATCGGCACGCGCACGTGCAGCCGCCGCTCGCCGTGATACGACTCTGCCACGACCTGCGGCGCGCCGACCGCGAGCGGCCCCTTGCCGCACGTCGCCGACGCCGCGCGCAGCCCCGCCGGCGGCGCGCCCGCAATCGTCACAACGCCGTACGCCTCCATGAAAAGCTGCAATTGCGGTCCGTCGCCGAGCGTGTAGTAGTCCATCAGCCGAGCCTGCGCAAGCATGAAATCGGCGCCCGGCGAGCGCCCGCCGATCGGCTTGCTCTCCAGCACGACACGCAAGCGGCCGTCTGCTTCGCTCGCCGTTGCCGACAGCAGATGCGGCGCGCCCGCGGCAAACGGCGCCGTCGCCGGATCGCCGTAGAAGATCATGCCCGCGCCATTGCGGCGGCGATTCGCCTTGCCCTCGCCGGTGAAGCAATACTCGCGCGTCGGCGGATACGCGATGCGATCGGGCAAAAATTCCAGCGCCAGCCGATCGTACATTCGCTTGGCCGCGCCGCCCTGTGTCAATCCGTCATCCGTCAGACAACCAAAGAGCTGATTCGCCAGCGGTCCGTGCCACGGGTCGATCCCGCCGAAATAGGCGCTCACGCCCGAGTCGAGCAGCGCCAGCGCGACCGACTCTTCCGCCGCCACGACGCCGCGATCAATCCCCCCGGTCGGCGAAATCTCGAACCAGCGCCCCGGCGCGCCGTTGTAGCACGCACAATTGACGAGCACCGCCGGCGAAAGGTCGATCTTCCACTCGCGCAACTGCGGTGCGGTGAAGCACCCAACCATGCGGTCGGGATAGCCATGCGAAAAGAACAGCAGCGCGTCGCACCCCGCCATCTTGCGCAGCGCCTTGGCGGCGCTCGCCGCCTGCGCGTCCGGCTTGTCCGAGGCACGGACGAAGTGCTGCCGCGCGTCGAACCCCAGCGCGGCGAGGGCCGGCAGAGGCCCGCTGGGCAGCATCCATCCTTCCCACGTGCCGAACAGTGCGGCCTTGCGTTGCGGCGAATCGACGGCGCCGCGCGCGGACGGCGACGATTCGGGCGCCGGTGCTGCGGCCGGCGTCGTGCTGCGCTTGGCGGCGGCGATGCCGCGCTCGACGAAGCGCAGCGCCGCGTCGCCGTCTCGCCCGGTCAGAAAGCCGTATTCGAAATCCGCGAACGGGTCGTCGTCGATCTGCGTCGATAGCGCGAGCACGCGATGCGCCAAGTCGACGTCGATCCGCTCCGGCGGCGCAGCAAATACGACGTAGCGCGGATCGTGCTGCTTTAGAAGCGCGAGCGTCGCCGCGTCGTCCGCCACATCCCACGCTACGACCTCGGCATGGCGGAATTCGGCCAGCCCGGCCGCGGCCGGGCGCAGCGGGCTGCTTTCGCCGCCGTCGAGGAGGATGACGTAATCGGCGGCAGGAGATCGGGCCGCGGCCAATAGCAAAGTCGCGAACAGCACCGACGTCGGGCGTATGTGCACCTGCGATCCTCCCGCGAGAGCGTGTCCGCGCGTGGGGCGCCCCGTCGACTTCAAAATGAAGAAGTCGCACGCGCGCATCCGCCAGGAGAATAACCCAGGATAGTGGCATCAGCGTCGAAAGCTGTCGGCTTCGCCACGATCGACCCGAACCGCGCGACTCAGGCGACTCGTGTCGCGGCCGCGGCGCGGAGTTTCCGCAATTGGCGCAGCAGCGCCGGGTTGTCGAACACCAGCCGCAGCAGCGTGTCCATTGCACGCGATTGGTAATACGCCCCAGACTCCCAGCGCGACAGCGAATTGCCGCCCAACCCCAGCAACTCCTGCAACTCCTGCTGCGTCAGGCCGAGTCGCTCGCGCCCCTCGCGGATCTCCGCCGGCATGAGCAGGCCAAGCGTGCGCGTCTTCTCGTCCGAGATACGCTGAATCGCGGCATCGTCAAGCAATGTCGTTTCATCGGGATCGTCGGGTTTGCAATTCGGATTCGTGCAGCGGACGACTTCGAGGTCGGGAATTCGAAGTTCGTACTCTCGGCCCTCGTACGCAAACGTCCCCACATAGGGCCCGACAAGCCGTCGCAAGCTGAATTGACGGCATACGTGGCAACGGGTTTGTTCCGCCGGCTTGGCCATCGTCACTGGCTCCACGCCCGATCGTCGCGCTTCACGCTCCGCACACGGATCGTCGGGTCGCGCGGGTCATCGTCGTCGTACGTCGCCTGCACCAAGACCCGCACTCCGGCCACGACCACGCGAAACTCGTACCAGATGGCCGCATCGATTCTCATCTCTGCGTCCCCCGGCTTCTCGTTGCGATTGGGTGCGTGTCCGCGGTCAAGCCAATCGACAATCGCACGTTTCACTTCGGCGCGGCACTGTGGCTCTCGCACATGCGGCCAGATTCCCGACAACCCTTCGTCCGCGCGTCGGCCGCCCATCACTGCGGGCTGCGTAAACAGCGGCACGTTCGACGCCGCATCCGCGAATATCGCACGAAGCAGCGCCAGCCGTTCCTTGTCGGTCTCTCTCGGCATGGCCCGGATTGTCGTCGTCACGCGCTTCCCGTCAATTACCCGGAGTATACGCCGAAATTTGACATATGTCAAATGCTGCGCACGTTGCAGAACGATCGCGTCCAATAATAAGCCGCCCGCGAACACGTGCTCGCGGGTCACGGAGGCCTCATCGCGTGTTTCACGTGAAACATCGATGCGCGGACGCATCAATCGGTCGGCCCGCTCTGCGTCGCGCGGCCCAGTCTTGCCGCGTGCCAGCCGCGGCGTAACAATCCGCGGCGATCCGCATCTAAGCCTCCACGGAGGTGGCCGCATGTCCGGTCTGCTCTTGTCCGTTGCGGCGCCAACCCCGCCCGACGACGCGCACCTGCTCGCCGGGCAACCGCTGGCCGCCGCGCTGCGCGAGCTGCGCGACGTGCTTGCGACCGTTCGCGACGATCAATACACGCAGGCGCAGATCGGACCGATCGACGGCACGCTCGGGAGCCACGTCCGACACTGCCTCGATCACGTCGAGGCGCTTCTCGCGGGCGAGCAGAGCGGCTTTGTGAACTACGAAGCACGCGAGCGCGGAACGCCGATCGAGCGCGAGCGGAAAACCGCGCTGGCCACACTCAGCGCCGCCGCGGAGCGCCTCGCCGCGTGGCGCGCCGCGCCGCAAGCGCGGGTGCGCGTCTGCGTGCTGTTCGACGCCGGAGAGCGCCCGGTCGAAGTCGAGTCGACGCTGGCGCGCGAGTTTGCGTTCGTCTTCAGCCATACGATCCACCACAACGCCATCATCGCCGCCATGCTGCGCACGCTGGGCGTGCAGCCGCCGAAGCAGTTCGGATACGCGCCGTCCACCGTCGCCGCGCGGGGCCGGGCCGCATGTGTACGGTAACCGTTACGCCGCGCGCCGATTCTGGCGCGCGGCACGCGAAGATCGTTCCGACGAGCCTGCGCCTGGCGTGCAATCGCGATGAGCTGCGCTCGCGCCCGCTCGCCGATCCGCCGGAAATCCGCGAATTCGGCGGGCGGCGCGCGATATTTCCGATCGACCGGCCGAGCGGCGGAACGTGGATCGCCGTCAGCGACGCCGGCATGATTTTCGCCCTGCTCAACGTGAATCCCGAGGCGCCGCCCCCGCGCCCCGCCGCGCCGCGCAGCCGCGGCGAGATCATCCCCGGCCTGCTCAGCGCGGAGACGCTGCCCGACGCCGCCAGCCGTCTTCAAGGTTTGAACGTCGGCGCGTACGTGCCGTTTCGCCTGGTTTTTTGCAACGAAAGTGGATTGATCGAAGCGCGCGCGAATGGCGCGCGACTCGCGCTGATCGAACACGGGCCGGTCGATCGGCCGATGCTGTTCACTTCGTCCGGCCTGGGCGACGCGCTCGTCGAGTCGCCGCGCCGCGCACTCTTTGATGATATGGTTGCCGCGAGCGACGACTGGCCGGCCGCGCAGGATCGCTTTCACCGCCACCGCTGGCCGGATCGGCCGCACCTGAGCGTGAACATGTCGCGCGACGCCGCGCACACCGTCAGCCTGACCGTCGTCGAGTTGCGCGCGGGCGCCGTGGCGCTCACGTATTCGGCCGGCGCGCCCGACCAGCCCGTTTCGCCGGTCACGCTTCGCCTGGCGAGGGGTTGAGCGATGCGCGCGGCCGCTATCGACGCCGCGTTCCTCGCCGCAAGCGCGTGGTGGTTCGCCGCGCTGGCGATCATCGCCGCGACGTTCGTTTCGGAAGATCTCACGTGCATTACGGTCGGGTTGCTGATTCGCCGCGGCCAGATCGATCCGTGGCTCGGCGTGGGCGCATGTTTCGTCGGAATCTTCGTGGGCGACCTGGGATTGTGGCTGATCGGCCGGCTCGCCGGGCGCGGAATGCTGCGCTGGCGCTGGCTGCGCGGGCGGCTTGGCGACGAGCGGCTGCGGCGACTCGGTTCCTGGTTCGATCGGCATGGCTGGGCCGGGGTGCTCGCGGCGCGTTTTGTTCCCGGCACGCGTTTCCCGGTCTATGTCGGCGCCGGAATGCTCGGCCGGCGGGCGCGGCGATTCGTGCTCGTCGCACTGTTGGCGGCGGCGCTGTGGACGCCGCTGCTGATTCTGGTCGTCGCGGCGCTGGGCGAGCCGGTGGTCGGCGCGCTGGAGCGTGTTCTCGGCGAGGGTTGGCACGTACTGGCGCTCGCGGTCCTGCTCGTGTTCCTTGCCGAGCGCGGCGTGACGCTCGCATTCAGCGAGGTCGCCCGCGCGCGGCTGGCGGCCCGCGTGGCGCGCATCTGGCGCTGGGAATTCTGGCCGCCGTGGTTGTTCTATCTACCGCTCGTGCCGTGGGTGGCGTGGTTGGCGGTGCGACATCGCGGACTCACAACGTTTACGGCGGCAAACCCCGGAATCCCCGCCGGCGGCGTGGTCGGCGAGTCGAAGCACGCGATTCTCGAGCAATTGCCGGCCCGCTGGGTCGCGCCGAGCGCCCTGTTGAGAGCGGACGATCCGGCCGGGCGCGGCGCGGCGCTGCACTCGCACATGGAAGCCGCCGGCTGGCGCTATCCGCTGATTCTCAAGCCCGACGCGGGGCAGCGCGGCGCGGGCGTGCGGCTCGTTCGCGACGAAGCCGCCGCGCAGCGCTACCTGGCCGAGAGTTCGTACGACGTGCTTGCGCAGGTCTTTCACCCCGGCCCCTTCGAGGCGGGCGTGTTCTATTACCGCTTTCCGCACGAGCGGACCGGGCGCATCCTGTCGATCACGGACAAGTGCTTCGCGACGCTGATCGGCGATGGGCGAACGACCGTCGAGCGGCTGATCTGGCGTCATCCGCGCTATCGGATGCAGGCGTCAACGTTTCTGGCGCGGCTCAATGGCCAGGCCGAGCGCGTGCTGGCGGCGGGCGAAACGCTGCCGCTGGTCGTGGCGGGGAATCACTGCCAGGGCACGCTGTTTCGCGACGGCGCGCATCTGGGCACGCCGCAACTGGAGCGCCGCATCGACGAAATCGCAAGGCAGTTCGACGGGTTCTTCTTCGGCCGCTTCGATGTGCGCTACGCCGACCCGGCGGCGCTGCGGGCCGGCGAGGATTTCACCATCATCGAGCTGAACGGCGTTACGTCGGAATCGACGAATCTGTACGACCCAAGCTGGCCACTATGGCGCGCCTATCGGATGCTCTATCGACAGTGGGGGTTGCTGTTCGAGATCGGCGCGGCGAATCGCGCCCGCGGGCACGCCGCTCTCGGCGCGCGCGAACTGCTTCGCCTGATCCGGTCGTATTACCGGGCGCCGCGGCCGGGTGAGATGTCGGATTGAATTGCGAATTGCGAATAGCGAAGAACGAATTGGGGAGAACGAATTGGGGAGAAAACCAGGGCCCTCACCAATTCGTTCTTCGCTATTCGCAATTCGACATTTCCCCTCTACTCGCCTCCCAGTATCCACGCCAGGAGTTCGGCCGAGTCCTGCACGCCGATCGGAAAGACGCTGAAATCCAGCACTGCCTTGCGGAACCTCTGCTCCTGCAGCAGCCGATCGTTTCCGCAGCTCGTGTCCATCAGGTCGGAGCAGTCCGCCGTATGCACAAGCCCGAGCAGATGCCCGATCTCGTGCGCGACGGTGTTGCCGACCGCGCTGGCCATCTGCTCGAACGTCGGCCGGGAGAAAAACGCGCCCTGAAACGACTCGGTAAAGATGATCGTGTCGTCGGACGGATCGCCGTTGTAGGAATCGACCTGCTCGGAGATCGCGAACGCGCGGCGGTTGTTGCCGCCGAAGTACACCGTCGAATGCGGAAACGCGGGCTCGTCGTCGTCGTCGGAGTTCAGCAGAATCAGGTCGAGCCCGTCGTAGCGGCTGCTCACGATCTGCTGCACCTTCTGTTTGAAGAGCGCCGTCTGGCTGGAGCTGAGCCCAACGTCGGCCGCGTCGAACGGCTGCAAGTCGAACACGCCGACATTTTCCACGCGCACGCCGGCGCCGCCGTTCCAGTCGAGGAACACGACCTGCGCCGCGGGATTGGGCGTGCCCGAGTTGCGCCGCACTTCGACGCTCACCTCATAGTCGCCGGTCGAGTTGCTGTCGCCGAACGCGGAGATGCCCAGGAAATAGGTTCCCGCGTCGCCGCGCAGCGTGAATTCGATGCGCGGATCGAGGATGCTGCCGTCCGGAGTGCGGTCGTCGTTGAACGCCATCAGCGTTTCGCCCGCGTCGAAGACCGCGGCCACGGCGTCGAGGTCTCCGCTGGTCCGCGTGACGTCGATCGTCACTTCGTCGCCCGGCGCGAGTTCGCCAAGATCGTACACGTCGAGACTGTCGCCCGCCGCGATCGCCCCGGCGAACTTGATCCGGTCGACGCCGCTGGAACTTTGGAGCGTCAGCTTCGTCGCCGTGTCGATGCTGGAGTTGTTCTGCGCGTCGAGAAACGGAACGTCGGCGTTGTCGTTGCCGCCGTTGTCGTTTGGCTGAGGCTGCGGGCAGCCGCCGGCCAGAGCACCCGCCAACGCGGCGACCAGTGTGAGAGACATGCCATTGCGCCAGCGCGGCGCGGCCACGAAACGAACCTGCATTGGCTGAGCCCTCGTTATCGGACGACTGTGCGGCGTCGTCGGCCGGCGAACGCCAGCGCGCAAGCCTACCGGCCATATGATATCGCCG
>CAZHIE010000092.1:6737-9558 GCA_964532435.1 uncultured Planctomycetales bacterium | reverse complement strand
CCTTTCACGCCAGTGAGGGGCCAACGAGAAGGGACCGGGGGCGGGCGGGACCGGTTCCTCGCCTGTCCCGGAGGAGCGCTCCCAAGCCTGCGCAGAACGATTCCCAATTAGACCCGCCGCCCGTTGGCGCCCTAAATCATGTGGCGGATGAGGCTCGCTCGCGCGAGCGACTCCGCCGGAGAGCACAACGACGCATGACCCAGGTTGAGCAGGTACATCCGGGTTCGCTTTCCGCCGCGCTGGCCGCATGCGCGGATTGCGAGCGTACGCTGAGCGCGGCGGCACGGCTTGTCGAAGCCGGGGCGCTGCGCGATCGCCTGGAGGAGCTCAGCCGGATTTGGAAGCAGGTACTCGTGATCCTGTCGGAACCCGGCGCGGGGCCGGCCGGCGATTCGCTGGACACCGCGCGGACGACGTTGCGGCGGCTGTGGATGGAATGCAAGGCGTCGGAGCGGGAACACTCTCACATCATTGCGCGCTGCACGCGCGAAATCGCGCACGCGCGACGGCAGTTGCGCGGCGCGATCGAGGCGGAGCCGACGCCGGAACGCCGGGCTCGTCTCCAGCTCGCGCTGGACCGCACGGAGGCGGCGGGCTGGCCGGAGTGAGTCGTCGCGCGCACGACCCCGCGCGCGGGGCGGCGTGGCGGCGCTAATCCGCTTTTCATCTCGCCGGCCGCTGGTCGGACATATCATCGAACGAACACGCATTTGTACTACGGTATCGGGCGAGCGCGGTTCCCAGCCGCGCTCGCGCGTTTCGAGCGATCGGCAGGGGATGGTCGAGGCTCCCAGACACGGTTCGCGAGGCCGACATGCTTCGTGGCAATCGCCGCTTGTGCGCGCCTGCGACCATGCGGGTGCATCTCGTTGACGGACACGTCGCGCCGCCGTCGGCGGTTGCGACGTCGGCCGTCGCGTCGTCGGCGCGCGGCCCGGCCGACGCGCCCGAACCGTCGTCGAGCGCGGCCCCCGCGGCGAATGAGCCGATTCCGCGGCTGCGAGCCGAGTTGCTGCTGGCCGGCGAGAGCCGGATTCTGGGATACATTGCCAGCGGCGCGCCGCTGGACATTCTGGCCCCTGAGCTTTGCGCCTGTGTCGAGGAGTTGCTCCCCGGCGCCCGCTGCGCGCTGCGACGCGCCGTCGACGCGCCGCACGGACCGGGCGCGGCGCGGGCCAAGGCGGCGCCGGCCGAGCCCCCGCCGGTCCAGGGCGTCCACGTATTCGGCTCGATTTCCGAATCGGGCGTCGTGCCGCAATTCGTAGACGAGCGCACGATCGTCGCCAACGTGCCGCGCGACAGCGCCGGCCGGGCGCTGCGCCGCCGCGGAATCGGCTCGTACTGGGTCGAGCCGGTGATCGCCGCGAACGGCGACCGGCTCGGCGCGCTGGCGGTCTATCGACAAGTCGAAGGCGCGCCGTCCGCCGAAGAGCTGGATTGTTCGTCGGCGATTGTGCGGCTGGCGTCGATCGCGATCGAGCGGGCGCGATCGGACGAGCGTTCGCGGCAACAGCTTGCGCAGCTCGCGCACGTCGCGCGTCTGGCGACGATGGGCGAGCTGGCGTCGGGCCTGGCGCATGAGTTGAACCAGCCGCTGTGCGCCATCGTGAACTATGCCGAAGCCTGTGTGGAGCTGGTCGGCGCGTCGAGCGGCGGATCGGAAGACCTCCGCCGCGCCCTGGCCGAGGTGGCCCGCCAGGCGCAGCGCGCCGGCGAGGTGATTCGCCGGCTGCGCGAGTTCGTGCGCTGGCGCGACTTGCAGTGCGAGCCGGTGGACGTGAATCGCATGGTGCGCGAGGTCGTTGGGTTGACGAGCGTGGAGCTGCGCCAATGCGACGTGCGCGTGCGATTGTCGCTGGGGCACAATCTGCCGCGCGTGCTGGCCGACCCGGTGCAGATTCAGCAGGTTGTCGTAAATCTGACGCGCAACGCCTGCGACGCGATGAGCGCGACGGACGCGGCGCGTCGCCGGCTGACGATTCGCACGGCGCGCGTGGCGGGGGCCGTCGAGGTGGCGCTGTGCGACGCCGGCGCGGGCATCCCCGACGGCGGCGGCGAGCGCCTGTTCGAGCCGTTCTTCAGCACAAAGCCCGACGGGATGGGCATGGGCCTGTCGATCAGCCGTTCGATCATCGAGGCTCATGGCGGACGCATCAGCGCCAAGCCGAATCGGCAGCGCGGTGCGACGTTTCGTTTCACGCTACCGGTCGAACCGAGGAGGAATCGTGCAAACGCAGCCGATCGTATTCGTGGTTGACGACGACGCCGCCGTGCGCAAGTCGCTCGACATGCTCCTGCGGGCCGTCGGGCTGGAAGTGAAGACGTTCGCGTCGGCGCAGGAATTTCTGGCCGCGCTCGATCCGGCCCAGCCGGGCTGCCTGATTCTCGACGTGCGCATGCCGGGCATGAGCGGGTTGGAAGTGCAGCGTGTGCTGGTGGAGCGCGGCGCGCACCTGCCGGTCATCATCGTCACCGGGCACGGCGACGTGGCGATCGCGGTGCGGGCGTTGAAGGCGGGCGCCGCCGAGTTTCTCGAAAAGCCGTTCAGCAAGGAGCTGCTGGTCGAGCACATTCGCGAGGCGCTGGCGCGCGACGCGCAGCGGCGGGCCGAACGCACGCGCCGCACTGACATCGAAGCGCGGCTTGCGACCCTTACGCAGCGCGAGCGGCAGGTCATGGAGCAGGTCGTCGCCGGGCGCGTCAGCAAGGAGATCGCCGCGGCGCTGGGGCTCAGCAAGAAGACGATCGACGTTCATCGCGGCCGGGCGATGCATAAGATGCAGACGGAGTCGGTCGCGGAGTTGGTGGAGATGGTGCTGGC
>CAZHIE010000092.1:0-6637 GCA_964532435.1 uncultured Planctomycetales bacterium | reverse complement strand
CGGTCCGCGGCGACCCGCGTCGGTGCTTTCACGGGCCTACCGCGGACCGATGCGTCGTGCGGCACGCGCCGCAAGAACAACGCAGTACATGTCTCAGAATGTCGGGGAGCTGCGGGCCTTCGGGCCGGCTGAGCAGGCGTCGATTGGGTCCGCAGTCCCCGACTCGCGCACGGTGTCGCGTTCAAATGCGCGACACGCAGGTTCGCGCGTCACTTCTTCGTCGATGCGCGCCACTTGCTCGTCGCACGCGCGTCACTTGTTCGTCGATTGCCAGGCATATTCGCCGGTCGGGCGAATCCAACCCCAGCCGTGCGAGCCTTCCACGCGCGCCAGGCCACCCTCGAAGCCGCCCGCTTCCTTGAGCGTGGCCGGAATCGCCAGCTTGCCCGTGTTGTCGATGTAGCCCCACTTGCCGTCGTCCTTCACGGCCGCGTAGCCCTCGTAAAACGACTGCGCGTCGCGGTATTGCGCGGTGACGACCATCTTGCCGTGCTTGTCGATGAAACCATACTTCCGTTCGAGCGCATTGCCGACGCCGACCCGCGCGAGGCCGTCGGAGAACTCCGCCGCCGACTGGAATTGCGGCTCGATCACGACCTTGCCGTGCTCGTCGATGAAGCCCCACTTGTCGTCGATCTCGACCGGAGCGAGGCCTTCGTTCAGGTAGCCGCACTCCTCGTATTGCGGGTTGATCTTCATCGCGCCGTTCGTGTCGATGTAGCCCATCTTGCCGCCGACCTTCACGCGGGCCAGGCCGTTGGTGAAGTCGGTCGCGTCCTCGAACGCTGCGTTGATCGACATGCGGCCGTCCTTGCCGATGTAGCCCCACTTGCCGTCGACCTTCACGCGGGCCAGGCCCTGCGCGAAATCGCCGGCGTCGGCGAAGGCGTACGGAATGACCAGCTTGCCCTGCCGGTCGATGTAGCCGAACTTGCGGCTGAGCCCGTCGTTCTTCTGCACGCGGGCCAATCCATCGACGAATTCGGCCGCGCCGTCGAATTGCGGCTGCACGGCCAGCCGGCCGCCCTCGTCGCAATAGCCCCACTTGCCGTCTCGCTTCACGCGGGCGAGCCCCTCGCGGAATCGCTCGGCGGCTTCAAACTGCGGCTTGATGACAACGGCGCCCTTTTCGTCTGCAAAGCCCCACAGCTTCTCTTCCTGAATGGGAACCCGCGTCACGGCCATCGCCGCGGCGGCCAGCGCCAGCGTCGCGGCGCCGGCAAGCAGAGAGGTTGCCGTCTTCATTGTCGAATTCGTGCGCATTTTCGTGCCTCCTCAAGTGTATGCCGAGGCGCCTCACGGGAGGCGGCCGGTCACATTCAAGAGTAGGCGGCAGCGGCGCAGGCCGGCCATTGGGACGTGCGGCGTGGGACATGCGGACAGTTACCTATGTGCGGCGTGGGTCACGTTGCGAGGACGACGCGGTCGAGCCGGAGCAATTCACCGACGGACCAGGCCTGAAACGGGCAGCCGCGCGGCAGATGGGGCGGGTCGGCGTCGGCGATCTCGCTGACGTGGCCGATGCCCGCCTCGCGCAGGTGCGCCATCAACGGCGCGACGAATCTGCGGCGCGCCTCGCGCTTGGCGTCGTCGGTCGCGCCGCGCACGCGCACCCAGGCCTCGACGAATGGCCCGAGCAGCCAGCCCCACGCCGTTCCCTGGTGATATGCGGAGTCGCGCGCGTCGGGGCCGCCCTCGTAGCGACCGCGATAGCGCGGATCGCCGGGGGCGAGCGAGCGCAGGCCCAGCGGCGTCCAAAGTTGCTGCTCCAGCACGTCGACGACGCGCCGCGCGCGCTGGCCATCGAGCAGGGCAAACGGCAATCCGCCGACTGCGAAGACCTGATTGGGGCGCAACGACGCGTCGCTCGCGCCCGGCTGATGATTCTCGTCCACGACGTCGAACAGCCAGCCGTGCGGATCGCTCCAGAAGCGCTCGGCGAAGCTGCGCGTGCCGCGGGCGAGCAGCGCCGCGACCGCGGGGTCGAGGCTGGCGCCGACGCGCAGCGCCGCGAGCCAGAGCGCCTGCACCTCGACGGGTTTTCCGATTCGCGGCGTGACGACCCAGTCGCCGCACTTGGCGTCCATCCACGTGAGTTGCACGCCCGGCGCGCCGGCGGCGAGCAGGCCGTCGGCGTCGGCGCGAATGCCGTAGCGCGTGCCGGCCCGATAGCCGGCGAGGATGGCGCGGATGGCCGACTCGATCTGCGCGCGATCGGTGCGAACGACGCGCGTGCCGGCGCGCTCGGCGGCTTCGAAGTAGTCGTGTGCCGCGATGACGTACCAGAGCGACGCATCGACCGCGTTGTATTCCGGCGCTTCGCCGCGATCCGGGAAGCGGTTCGGCAGCATTCCCTCGCTCACCGCGCCGGCCCACTCCAGCAGGATCTCGCGCGCGACGTCGAGCCGCCCGGTCGCGATGCACAAGCCGCGCATTGCGATGAACGTGTCGCGACCCCAATCGGTGAACCACGGATAACCCGCCACGATCGTCCGCCCCGACCCGCGCCGCGCGATGTACGCATCCGCCGCGCGATCCAGCGCATCGCCCAGCCCCGCACGGCGCTTCCGCTCGGCACGAGCGAGCGCGTCGGCAGAGTCGCCCTCTTGTGTCGTCGCGCCGGACACGTGCGTAGGCGCGAGGATCAGATCGGCCGTCCCGGCCGAGAGGTCGAAGCGCAGGATTCCCGGCGTCGCGAGGTCTTCGTGGCAGTCGAAGCCGCGCTCCTGTTCGGTGACGTACAGAAACCGGCGATACCAGTCCGGCGCGTGCTCGTATGCGCCGTTGTGAATCGCGCGCACGCCCGGAAGCTCGGCATACGGCCGCCACGTGACGCGGCCCGCCTCGCTCTGGGCGTCGAAGGAAAAATCGGCTCGCGCCGGCGGCAGGTGGTGATAGTCGCGAATCGCCAGCAGCGGCCGGACGCACAGCGTCAGGCGACTCTTGTGCGCCGCGCCGGCGCTATCGAGCAGCCGCCAGCGCAGGACGCAGCGCGAGGCGCCATGCGTGACGAACAATTCGTGCTCCACGCGCAGGCCGTCGCGATGCTTCAGCGTCCAGCGCGGCCACGGCTCGCACGCGAACGATTCGACTTCGGCCGCGTCGTCTGGGGAGACAATGCCGCCCGCGTAGCGCTGCTGCGACAGGGAATAGCGCCTGCCGTCGCGTTCCAGCCACGCCTCGACGCCGCTGACCAGCATGAGGCGGCCGGTTGGCGGGGTTGTCGCGACCAGCAGAAGCCCGTGGTAGCGTCGATCGCGCAGGCCGCCGACCGTCCCCATCGCGAAACCGCCGAGGCCGTCGGTTTCCAGCCACTCGGCCGCCGGGTCGTATTGCATGGCGAGGAGTCTCCCGGAAAGCGGTCGATCGCGCCGCCGGACATCCGATGCTCGTGCGGCGCTCGCGTTACGGCAGGGTCTCGAGGAATCGAATCAGCGCGGCCTTGTCGTCCGCGGAGAGTCGCGTGCCGTAATCGTGTCCGCCGCTGCGATTTCCGGGAACGCGCGTGTCAAAGCGGAACTTCTGCATCGGCGACCCCAGCTCGAATTCCTTCGGCCGCTCGGCGGGCGGCGTAAGCAAGGCAACCAGCGTGGGGACCGAGCCATTGTGCAGGTACGGCGCGGTCGCGGCGAGGTCCACGAGCGGCGCGACGCGCACCCAGCCGCTGCCGCGGCGGTCGAAGCGCGGCTCGGCCGGCGGGCGGCGCGCATCGGTTAGCAGGATGTGCATCTTTTCGGGGCGCTTGTCGGGCGGACGGAGCTGGATCGCGAAAAGCGTGTCGATGTTCATCATGGCGTCGACGCCGATTCCGCCAGCGGCCGCGTCGTCGGCCTCGTCTCCGGCGGTGAATCCGTCGGCGTCGGCGTCGAAGGGGAGCAGCCAGGAGTTGCTGAAGACCTGCGGGCCGAAATCGGCGTGCTCGGAATGGCAGTTGAGGCAGCCTTCGATGCTGTCGAGGTCGGCGTCATGCACGTATTGCGCCAGCGCGACGAATACGCGCGGCTGGCGGGCTTTGTCGGTCGCGCGGTCGATCACGGGATGATCGAGGTGACATGTGTCGCAGCGCTGCTCGTCGGCCAGGCTCTGCGGCAGCGGCACGCGGCGCGACGTGGGCGAGAACGAGTGGCACGTCGCGCAGCGCACGGGGATTCTGGCGTCGAGCGGTTTCGAGCGATCGAGCGGCGCGAGCGCGGCGATGCCGCGATAGGCGTCGGGCACTGGCGCGTCGCGCCCGATGAGCACGCGCACGTTTTCCACTTCGCCCGTCTCGCGCTCGAAGAAAATCTGGCGCCCGATCTTGATGCGGGTCTCGTCCGCCGCGTCGCGGCCGCGGCGATCGGATGTCGTGGCGCCGCGGCGGCGGCGATCTTCGTCCAGCGGCGCGAGCAGTTCGCGCATGCGCTGCGCGCCGAACAGCGCCGGCGCGTCGGTCAGGCCGGCGAGCGTCGGGCGCGTCAACATCATCTCGGGCCAGCCGCTGCCGCGGTTGTCGTCGCACTCTTTGCCGAACGTCGATACGTTTCGGAAGTCGAGCGTCAGCAGGCGCTGGAATCGCTCGGCGTCGCCCGCGGCGCCGAGCGCGCCGATTCGCTCGGCAAGCTGGTCGGGAGAAAGCGACAGCCGCCGGGTGAGGAAGTCGATCGCGTCGACGCGGAAGGACGAGTCCTTGCCGCTCCACGAGTAGTGCGCCACGCCTGTGCCGATCAGGATCTCCGGCAGGCTGACGGGGTTGAACGCGCTGCGCTTCGGGGCGAGCGTCTGCCGCTCATAGCGGACCGGGCCGACCGTATCGCGCGTGTGCTGCTGAAGGTTCGCCAGCGGGATCAGGCCGTCCATGCGGTGATCGATGCTCTGATCGAGCCGCCCCGGCCCGGCCAGCAGCAGCACGGCCCGCGCTTCGTCGGTCGTGGGCATCTGCTGCGCCGCGCGCCACTCGGCGATCGTCACCTGCCCGTCGCGGTTCGGGTCGAGCACGATCGACGGCGGCAGCGCCTCGCGCCGCGCAAGCTCGGCCGGCGAGATCGGCGGGCCGTCGGGTTGCTGCCGAATGACCCAGCCGGGGTCGAGCACGCGCGACGTCGCCATCACCAGGCCCAGATCGAGGCGAACGTTTGGCCGGCCGATCAGTATGCCCATTGCCCGTCCGGCGTTGTCATACCCGGCCGCCCCGCCGTGGCAGAAGGCGCAGTTGAAGCCGTATCGCCCGGCGCCGCGGCCGGTCTGCGGGTCCAGCTCTTCGCGCACGCCGAGATATCCGGTGCTGACGCTGAATTTGCCGACCGTTCCGGCCGGGTCGCCGGGCGTCGGGACGAGTCCGACGAGCTGGGGGTTGGCGAGCAGGCCGCCCTTGAGTTCGCGTCGAAACGAGACCGTCGTGTCGGGGACGCCGTCGAGATTGAGATCGACGGGGGTGGGCGGGAGCTCGATCAGCGCGTCGCGCGCGAACGCCACGCCGACGACGTCGGTCCAATAGTGCGCCGCGGCGTTGACTTCGCGCCCGTCGGACAGGCGGACGTTTGGCCCGAGAAAGTCGCGCGCCCAGGCGTCGAGGGTCGGCTCGTCGGCGCGCGCGGACGTTGCGAGCCAGGACGCTCCGATGACCAAGCCTGCGATCAGCCGGGTAGTTCGCACCATTACACCTCAATCCCAGCGGCCCCTGGCGCGTGTCGCGGCCCGCGCCCTCGCGTGGCCAGAGCGGCGCAATGTAGCGGCCCGCGCCCTCGCGCGGCCGGAGCGGCGCTCGGCGCGCAACAACCATTCGGGCGGCGCTGGCGGTCGCGAGTCGCACCGGCCGCGCGAGGGCGCGGGCCGCTACGGATCTTCCGGCCGCGCGAGGGCGCGGGCCGCGACGGATCTTCCGGCCGCGCGAGGGCGCGGGCCGCTACGACAGGCCGCCGGCCCGTCGCCGATGGAGCCACCATTCGACAATCGCCGGCAGGATCGAGATGAGCACGATCGCCAGCGCGACGAGCGAGAAATTCTCGCGCACGACGTCGAATCCCGCGAACCAGTAGCCCGAGTACACGCAGATGCCCACCCACGCAGCGCCGCCGATCACGTTGTAGAACTGAAAGCGCGCGTGGCTCATCGTCCCCAGCCCCGCGACGAACGGCGCGATCGTCCGCACAATCGGCACAAACCGGCTCAGCACAATCGTCTTGCCGCCATACTTCTCGAAGAAAGCGTGCGTGCGGGCCAGGTGATGCTGCTTGATGAAGCCCAACCGGCCGTCGCGCGCCAGCCGCGGCGCGAAGAAGCGCCCCAGCCAGTAGTTGAGCGTGTTTCCGCCGATGGCCGCCGCCGTCAGCAGCACGAACAGCAGGCTCGCGCTGAGGCGGTCGTTCCGGGCGAATACTCCCGCCGCAAAGAGCAGCGAGTCCCCCGGCAAAAACGGCGTCACGACAAAGCCGGTTTCGGCGAAGATCACCGCGGCCAGAATGCCGTACGTGGCCGTGCCGTACTCGGTGATTACGTCGCCGAGGTGACGGTCGACGTGCAGGAAGAAGTCAATGATGCGTGTGAGCAGTTCCAAGCCATCCCTCGCGTCGCCGGGCGCCGCCCAGCGAAGCCCGATGGTATCGGCGAGACCCGCGCCCGGCCACCGCCGCGCTGGCCCGCTGCGCCGCGCGACTCGCGG
>CAZHIE010000091.1:14016-17223 GCA_964532435.1 uncultured Planctomycetales bacterium | reverse complement strand
TTGCCTTTCGCCCGTCAGGGCGCGCTTGCCGGTGTAGCGCCGGACCTCCGCGTCCGACGCCGTCCGACCAGAGGCGCGAGTGTCAGCGAGCGTCGCGTGCGGATTCGTGTCTGGTGAAAGAGCGAGAAGGCCTTCCCCGCTGATGCAGCACGACTCGCGCCCGTGTGCCGCGCTCGCTTCCGCTCCCCGCTCGCATCGGAACGGCCCGCTACGGCGCAGCGCCCAGTCCCAGCGGCCGCAGCTCAAACCGCGGCGCATCGATCGTGCCCGTCACTTCGTAAAGCACCACGCGATCTCCCACGTCGCGGAGCAGTCCGCCGATCGGCCCCAGCAGCTTCGTCAGCCGCGGCAGCGCGTCGACGCGCACATCCAGATTGAGCGAGCGATCGAACCCGACCGCCCCGTGGCCGCGCAGCGCCAACAGCGCGGAGCCTACCTCCACGTGCTTGCATTCGAACCGCCCCGGATGCAGCTCGAAGCGCGCGATGGCGTGATCGTCGTCGTTCAGCGCGAGCGACAAAATCCGATTGTCCACAAGCTGAATCAACTCGCCCACCACCGGCAATCGCAGCAGCTTGCCCTGCTTCACCTCCAGCGACCCCTGCCCTTCCACCGTGTCCTGCCAATTCGCCGAGTCCGCCGTCAACGAGCCGGTCGAGGACAACGCGCCCCGATAGCGCCCCGCCGATTCCGGCTTCAGCGCCGCGGACAATTCCTCGAGCCGCAGCGCGTCCGCCGCCCACTTCACTCTCACGTCGCCGCGCTCGCCCGGCAGAACCTGCCCCCACGCGTCGAGGCTTCCGCCCATCAGCCGCGCGCGCACGTCGCACGTCATGCCGCGCTCGTCGCGCGTCAGGCGAATCTCGCTCTCGCGAAACGGAATCCGCGGCAGTGTGCCGATTTGCACGAAGCCGCCCCGCAGCTTCCCGTTCGCTTCCACGCGGCTCGGCGCGCCGTCCGCCGTTGGAACTTGATAGCGCACGTCCCCCGTAAACGTCGCGTCGATTTCCCCCGCCGGCGCCGCTCCGTCCGCAATCGCGCGCACCAGCGCGAGCGGACCGGCCAGCGGCATCTCCTGCAATTCCGCGTACATGCCCATGCGATCGCCGTTCGCGCCGTCGCCCGCGTCCAGCTTGACTCGCGCGCGCCCGCCCCAGACCTCGGCCGTCGCCTGGCACTGCGTGTCGGCGCCCGCGCGGTAAACCTCCAACTCGACCCGGCCCGTCTGCACCACTGCGGACTTCACGTCCAGCCGCAGGCCCTCGGTCGAGCAGCGGAGAATTGTCGAATTCCGCATCTCGGCCGAAACCTCGACCGCCTCGCTGGCAACGCGCAACGGCTCGGCGTCGGCGCGCAATCCGCGCAAAACGCCTTTCGCCGACAGCTCCCACGTCGCCGATTCGTCGGTGGCCGAGGCGTATCGCCCCGTCCCGCTCAGGCGGCCCGCCAGTGTCTTCAGCCGCGTGCCCTGGCGAATCGACGCCGGCAAAGCCGCGAAAATGGAAGCCGCGTCGAGCGCGTCGAAGCGCGCTTCGAGCCGGCCCGTCGCGCGCGGCGAAAGCGCGAACCCGCCGTCGAGACGGATTTCGCCATCGAACGCCTGCGCCTCGATCGTCGCCTTCACGTCCTCGCCGGCAATTCCGGCGTCGAGCCGCGCGTGGACGACCGGAATCGGCGCTTCGCCCGCGCGAAAGCGCGCGTCGTCGAGCGTAGCGCGGATCGCCAGGTCGCGCCGGCCGAACTCGAAGGCGGACAAGCGGCCCGTGACTTCGACGAGCAGCCGCCCCGCAACGTCGTGCTCGCGCAGCCAATCCTGAACGCCCGGCGGAAAGATCCGGTAGCGGCTCGGCCCCAGCTCGCCCGTCAGCCGAAGCTGCTTGAGCAGAATCTCGCCATCGTCGAGGTTCACGTCCGCGTCGATCAGAATCCCCGCAAGCTCGTCTCGCGCGATGCTCCCCACCACGCGATACGAGCCGGGATCGTCCGCGCGCGGCGGAGTCTTCAGCTCGGCGCCGATCTTGTCGAGCGTCATCGGGCTGGCCGCGCCCGCCGCCGCGTACTCGAACACGCCGTCGCGAATCGCCATGCGCCGGATGCGCAGAAAGTCCGACAGGCGGAACCCCGCCTCCGCTTCCGGCTGCGGCGGCGCGGGAGCGTCGCCCGTCTCGCTGCGCAGCAGGCTCGTCCAGCCGAGCACCGCGCCCGCCGCGTCGGTGGCCAGACGAAACGTCGGGCGCGTCGCGTCGATGTCCTGCACAACGACCGGCTCTCCGCGGCGCGGCATCTTCGCAAGTTCGAGCCGCAGACGGTCGATCGACAAAAGCGTCTGACCATCGCTCGAGAGGCGCAACCCGACAATGACCACCGTGCGGGGAAACTGGTAATCCAGCTCGGCCAGCTCGATGCGCCCGTTCAGGTGTTGCTGAATGGCGGCCGTCAGATAGTGCCGGATCCAGCTCTCCAGCTCCGACTGACCCGCGCGGCTGACGTACCACCACGTGCCCGCCGCAACGAGCACAAGCCCGGCGCCCGCCGCGACAGCCAGCTTGAGTGCGCGCTTTTTCATGGTCCTGTCGGCTCCCGAAAATCGAAGTCATTGTCGCAGTCGGGAACGCACGGCCGCGCGCCCATGCTTCCCGGGAAAGGAGCCCACCTATGCCGCAACGTCAGACGCGTCGCGCTTCGCGCCGGAACGCTCCGCGAGGACCCGCTCGCGAGGCTGGATGTACGGCGCTACGGCCGATCGCCGACCGGCCGCCCTGATTTTAGGAACGCACGCTCGAAGTTCCACGGACGTTGCGTGACAGCGTGGCATGAGCGTGCGGTATCATGCCCGGCCGCGCCGAACCGGAGAATTCCCATGCCACAGAAGTCGATGTCGCTTCCATCCGGCGAAATCGGACGCCTCGTCCGTCTGCTCGACGAAGCATTCCGGCGAAAGAGCTGGCACGGAACCAACCTGCGCGGCGCCCTGCGCAGCCTCTCCGTAGCGCAGGCCGTCTGGCGCCCCGCGCCGCAGCGCAAGTGCATTGCCGAGCACGTGCTCCATGCCGCGTACTGGAAATACGTCGTGCGCCGCCGCCTGCTCGGCGAAAAGCGCGGCTCGTTTCCGCTTAAGGGAAGCAATTGGATCGCACTGCCCGCGCCGTTCGACGACCAACAGTGGGACGGCGCCGTCCGATTGCTCGAAGATCAGCACGAAGCGCT
>CAZHIE010000091.1:0-13916 GCA_964532435.1 uncultured Planctomycetales bacterium | reverse complement strand
CTTCCCGCGCACGCTCACGCCCGCGCCTCCGGCCCCGCGCGCCGCTTCCGCGCCGGCTTGGACCCAGCCTCCGCGCGCACCCCCTGTTCCGTAATCAACCGCGCCGATCGCTGCCACGTCGCGTAATTCCACGCCCATTGCAGCAACACCAGCACACGATTCTGAAACTCAATCAGGAATGCCAGATGTACGAACAGCCACGCCAGCCACGCCGGATACCCCCACATCCGCACGCGCCCGAAATCCGCTACCGCCGCGGCTCGCCCGATCGTCGCCATGCTCCCCTTGTCCACGTATCGAAATGGCCGCGTCGTCTTGCCGGCCAGCCGCGCCGCGATCTGACGCGCCGCGTGCCGGCCCTGCTGCATCGCGACCGGCGCCACGCCCGGCAACGGACGACCATCCGCCCCCGTCAGCGCCGCAAGATCGCCGATCACAAAAATCTCCGGTCGGCCCGGCAATGTAAGATCGGACGCCACGCGCACGCGCCCCGCTCGATCGAGCCGCTCTTCAAGCCGTGCCCCATCATGGCCCGACTCGACCAGCAATCGGCCCAGCGGCGAAGCCTGAACCCCGGCCGACCAGAGCACCAATCGCGCGGCCAGCGCCTCTTCGCGCCCGTCCACCCGCACCACCACGCGCCCGGGCTCGATGTTCGCCACCAGCGCGCCCGTGCAAACCTCGACGCCCAGCCGTTCGAGCGAGCGACGCGCGCGATTCGACAGCTCCGGAACATACGCCGGCAGCACCCGATCGGCCGCGTCTACCAGCACGATCCGCGCGGCCGCCGGATCAATCGCGCGGAAGTCGTGTCGCAGCGTGTCGCGCGCGATCTCCGCCAGCGTGCCGGCCAGCTCCACCCCGGTCGGCCCCGCCCCCACGATTACGAACGTCAGCCACTGGCGTGCGGCCTCCTGCGCCGACGCGCCGCCGAGAACCGCCGCCTCCGCCGCCTCAAACGCCGCGAGAATTCGGCTGCGGATCGCAGTGGCGTCCTCGAGTGACTTGAGCCCCGGCGCCAGCGACTCCCACGCGGCATTTCCGAAGTAATTGTGCCTCGCCCCGGCAGCCACAATCAGCCAGTCGTACGCCACGTCGATCGGCACCGGTTGATCGGGCAACCCCGGCGGCGGTCCCAGCCGCACACGTCGCTGCTCCACGTCAAACCCGACCACGTCGGCCAGCATCACCGTGCAATTCCGCTGGCGAGAGAACACCCGCCTCAGCGGCGCGGCGATGTTGGCAGGCGAAAGTCCGCCGGTCGCCACCTGGTAGAGCAATGGCTGAAAGAGATGATGATTGCGGCGATCGATCAGCGTGACATCAACCGGCGCCCCGCGCAGCGTCCGCGCCGCGACCAGGCCGCCAAATCCGCCGCCGACGATGACAACTCTCGCCCGATCCACACCGCCAGTGTACCGACTGATCTCGCGCGAACCGAGCCCGCGTGTCCTCACGCGGGTCCGCATTCCGCGCTTCGACACTCCCTATCCGCGCGCCTCCGCATTCCCCCAAAGCGCCCCCATCCGAACCCCAAGCGCCAGCGCGTGGGGATTGCCCCAGAAGCCTAGCCTCGCGAAAACCAAATCAGGGCGCTCCCCGCGCGCAACACCCACGCGCTGGCGCTTGGGGTTCGGAAAAACGGACGCACGCGGCCGCGGCCGCGGCTTCCCTTCTGAATTCTTCATTCCAACTTCTGACTTCACAACGGCGGACACGAGCAGAAGAGATTCCGGTCGCCCCACACGTTGTCCACCCTCCCGACCGCGGGCCAGAACTTGTGCCGCCGCAGCCACGCCGCGGGATACGCCGCCTGCTCGCGCGAATACTCGTGTGCCCACTCGCTCGCGCACACCGCCGCCGCCGTGTGCGGCGCGTGCTTGAGCGGATTGTCCGTCCGGCTCAGCCGCCCCTGCTCGATCGCCCGAATCTCCTCGCGAATGCCGATCAGCGCGTCGCACAGGCGATCCAACTCGGCTTTCGACTCGCTCTCCGTCGGCTCGATCATCAGCGTGCCCGGCACGGGGAACGACATCGTCGGGGCGTGGAAGCCGTAGTCCATCAGGCGCTTCGCGATGTCCTCCACCTTCACGCCGCTCGGCTCCTCGAATTGCCGGCAATCGATGATGAACTCGTGCGCCAGCCGGCCGCGCGCCCCGCGGTACAGCACCGGATAGTGCGGCGCCAGGCGGGCCGCCATGTAGTTCGCGTTGAGAATCGCAACCTCGGTCGCGCGGCGCAGCCCCTCTGCCCCCATCATGCGGATGTACATCCACGAAATCGGCAGGATGCTCGCGCTGCCGTACGGCGCCGCGGCCACCGGCCCGGATGGCGCCGATCCGCCGTCGCGTTGCAGCGGATCGCTCGGCAAAAACGGCGAAAGGTGCTTCCGCACCGCGATCGGCCCCACGCCCGGCCCGCCGCCGCCGTGCGGAATGCAAAACGTCTTGTGCAGGTTGAGATGGCACACGTCGGCGCCGATCTCGGCCGGCCGCGTCAGTCCCACCTGCGCGTTCATGTTCGCGCCGTCCATGTACACCTGCCCGCCGTGCTGATGCACGATGTCGCAGATCTCGCGGATCGGCTCTTCGAATACGCCGTGCGTGCTCGGATAGGTGATCATCAGCGCGCCCAGCCGCGCGGCGTGCTCCGACGCCTTGGCGCGCAGGTCGTCCAGATTGACGTTTCCACGCTCGTCGCAGCGAACCGCGACAACCTCAAAACCCGCCATCACCGCGCTGGCCGGATTCGTCCCATGCGCCGAAACCGGGATCAGGCAGACATTCCGCTCGGCGCCCGCCTCGCCTGCCCCGGCGCCCCGGCGGCTTTCGTGGTACGCCCGAATCGCCAGCAGACCCGCATACTCCCCCTGCGACCCGGCATTGGGCTGAAGCGAGACCGCGTCGAAACCCGTGATCTCCGCCAGCCACCCCTCCAATTGCGCGAACATTGCCGCGTATCCGTCCCACTGCCCGCGCGGCGCGAACGGGTGCATCCGCGCCGTCTCCGGCCACGTCACCGGGAACATCTCCGCCGCCGCGTTCAGCTTCATCGTGCAGGAGCCGAGCGGGATCATGCTCGTCGTCAGCGACAGGTCGCGCGACTCCAGCCGCTTCAGATAGCGCAGCAAATCGTGCTCGCAGCCGTAGGAATTGAACACCGGGTGCGAAAGATACGCGCTCGTCCGCGCGAATCCATCCAGCCGGTTCAGCCCGCGCGCATCGGCCTGCGCGAGCAGCGCGGCCGGCGCAACTTTCACCGCCCGCCCCCCGGCGAACGCAGACAGAATCGCCGGCAGGTCGTCGGCTAGTATCGTTTCATCGAGGCTCACGCCGACCGTGCCGTCCGCATAGGCGCGAAAGTTGTAGCCCAGCTTCTGCGCCGCGCCGTGAATCTCCTCCGCCTTCACGCCGCCCCCGCAGCGCACGCGCAGCGTGTCGAAAACCGGACCGTGGCCGATCGTGGCGTGACCCAGCTCTTCCAGTCCGACGATGAGCGCATTCGTAAGCGAGCGCACGCGCGTCGCGATCCGCCGCAGTCCGGCCGGCCCGTGATACGTCGCGTATGCGCCCGCGATGATCGCCAGCAGCACCTGTGCCGTGCAGATGTTGCTGGTCGCCTTTTCGCGGCGGATGTGCTGCTCACGCGTCTGGATTGCCATGCGATACGCCGTGTCGCCGTGCGCATCGCGGCTCACGCCGATGATGCGCCCCGGCATCTGGCGCTTGTGCTCGTCGCGCGTCGCCAGAAACGCCGCGTGCGGGCCGCCGAAGCCCAGCGGCACGCCAAACCGCTGCGAATTGCCCACCGCGATGTCCGCCCCCCATTCCCCCGGCGGCTTGAGCAGCGTCAGCGCCAGAAGATCCGTCGCCGCCACGACGAACGCGCCCGCCTTGTGCGCCGCGTCCACCACGGCCGAGTAGTCCTCAACCCGCCCATCGGTCGTCGGATACTGGACCAGCACCCCGAACAGCTCCATCCGCGCGAAGTCGATCTCGGCCGGCTTGCCCACAAGCACGCGCAGCCCGAGCGCCCGCGCGCGCGTTCGCACCACCGCGATCGTCTGCGGATGGCAGTCGTCGGCCACGAAAAAGCCGCCCTTGCCGCTCTCGTCGCCGTGCAGCGCACGGCACATGTGCATCGCTTCGGCCGCGGCGGTGGCCTCGTCGAGCAGCGAAGCGCCGGCCAGTGGCAGCGCCGTCAGGTCCGCCACCATCGTCTGGAAATTCAGCAGCGCCTCGAGCCGTCCCTGCGAAATTTCCGCCTGATACGGCGTGTACTGCGTGTACCAGCCGGGGTTTTCGAGAATGCAGCGCTGCACCACCGCCGGCGTGATCGTGTCGGAATAACCCATGCCGATCAGCGAGCGCAGCGGCCGGTTCTTCGAGAGAATCCCGCGCAGCTCCGTCAGCGCCTCGAACTCGCCGCGCGGCCCGTCCAGCCGCAACTCCTGCTTCAGCCGGATCGACGCCGGAATCGTCTGGTCCATCAGCTCGCCGATCGTGCGGCAGCCGATCTCGCGCAACATGTCCGCTTCGTCCGCGGGCCGGGGGCCGATGTGGCGAGTTGGAAATGAGTCTGTCGGCGCGAGCGCGTCGTGCGGGGCGGATCCTTCGGGCATGGTGGTGAGCACTCCGGTTTCGGTGTGTGCGTCGGCCGATGGCGGGCCGCGCTGCACTGCCGGGATTCTAGTGCAAACGCGCGAGATCGGCCATTCGAGGACTTCCTACGCCAGCTTCACGCTCTCGCCCCGCTTCGCAATCTGCGCGCCCGCAAAACCCGTCTCCCGAATCTTCGCCGCCAGCGCCGCGCTCTGCTCCGGCTCGCCATGCACCAGAAACAGCCGCTTCATCCGCGGCAGCGCCGGCGACAACATCCGCAGCAGCGCCGGCTGATCCGCATGACCCGAGAAACCGTCCAACTGCACCACCTCCGCCCGCACGCGGTACGTCTCGTGGAAAACAACGATCCGATCCGCGCCATCGACCAGCCGCCGGCCCAGCGTCCCCTCCGCCTGAAACCCCGGGATCAGGATCGTGTTCGCCGCGTCTTCGATGTTGTTCTTGATGTGATGCCGCACGCGCCCGGCCTCGCACATCCCGCTCGCCGAGATGATCATGCACGGTCCCTTGTACGCGTTCAGCCGTTTGCTCTCCTCCACGTCGCGCAGAAACGTGCAGCAGCTTCGGCCGAGCAGGTCCGGCACCGTGCGCAGCAACCGGGCCGCCTCTTCGTCGAAACAGTCCGGGTGCAGCCGGTACACCTCGGTCGCGTCGATCGCCAGCGGGCTGTCGATGAAGACCGGATGCGGCGGCAGCGTCCCGTCGCCAATCTTCTGATGCATGAAGTACATCAGCGTCTGCGTTCGCCCGACCGAAAACGCCGGCACGATGACTTTTCCCTGCCGCTGATACGTCCGCTTCACCACTTCCGTGAAGTGCTGCCGCGCGTCCTCCCCGCTCTCATGCACGCGCCCGCCATACGTGCTCTCGCAAATCACGGTTTCGGCTTCCGGCAGCGGCGCCGGGTCGCGCAGGATCGGCGTCTCGCGCCGCCCCACGTCGCCGGTGAAGTACAGCGCCGCTGCGTCGCCGTCCCCGGCGCGCGCCAGCCGCAGCTCGATCCCCGCCGAGCCGAGCATGTGCCCCGCCTCGCGAAAACGCGCCTGCACGCTGGCGGTCACGTGAAACCACGTGTCGTACGGCACGCTGCGCATCTGCCGCACCGCCGCCAGCGCGTCGCGCTCGTCATACAGCGCCTCGACCGGCGGCAACCCCTTCTTGCGGCGCTTCAAATTGACGTAATGGATGTCTTCCACCTGGATGTGCGCCGAATCGGGCAGCATCACGGCGCACAGGTCGCGCGTCGCCGGCGTGCAGTAGATCGGCCCGCGGAATCCATCCCGCACGAATCGCGGCAATCGTCCGCTGTGATCGGTGTGCGCGTGCGACAGCACAACCGCGCGAACGTCGTTCGGAGCGACGCACCACTGCCGGTTCTTCCGCTCCGCATCCTCGCGATGCCCCTGAAAGAGCCCGCAATCGAGCGCGATCCAGCCGTCGGCCGTTTCGACCAGGTGGTGCGAGCCGGTCACTTCGCCCGCCGCGCCGCAGAACATCAACACGTTCACGACACGCTCCGTTTCCCAGTCGCCCCGCACCATCGCGCGCAGCGTACCACGCCGCCACGGCCGGCGGCAGCCGACACCCGCCCCGGCTATCGCCCGAAGTGGACTTCTCTGCCTTCTGAATTCTTCATTCCCACTTCTGACTTCTCTTCGGAAGCCCCCAAAACAACAAAGGGCGCCGCGGCGAGATTCACCGCGACGCCCTCGTTGTCGAAACTCAACTCACAAGCCGATCAGCCGAGGTCGCTGCCCCAGCCAATCCGCCCGTTCCGCGACTACGGGCACGGATCGCCCGGCGCCGGCAACGCGATCAGGCACGCCACGAACGCGTCGATGTCGCCGTTGTCCACGACGGTGTCGTGGTTCAGGTCGAGCGTGCAGGTGTAGTCGGCCGTGCAGCTCGGGTTGTTGGCCAGAGCGCAAGCCTGCCACGCGCCGCCGCTCAGATCGAGCAGACCCTGCACGAAGCAGTCGATGTCGCCGTTGTCCACCAGCCCGTCGCAGTTCGCGTCGCCCAGAATCGAACCCGCACACGGGTTCCCGGCGCCGCAAACCACCTCGGCCTCGTACTCCGCGCCGCACGCCACGCCCGTGAACTCCGCCGGAGCGACGAACAGCAGGTACGTGCCCGCCGGCAGAGCCGTGGCCGTCAGATCAAGCTGCTCGCACGCCGCGGCAACGCCGATCGCGTTGACCGCCAGCGCCGGACCGCACGGATCGACGCCCGGATCGGCCGTCAGGATGAACGTCGTGACCGGGAACTCGGCCCGCACGCGCCACGTAACGTCCGACGTCGCCGTCAGGACGAGGCGGTACCAGTCGGTGTCGCGCGTGTTCGCCGCGCCCGCCAGGAACGTGCCGGATTCGCCGCAGATGCGATCGCCGCACGAGATTTCCTGGAAGACCACCGGCGTGCTGTTGCAGCCGCCGTTGGTCAGGTCGTCGTAGTCGTCGCCGCAATCCGGCTCGCCTTCGGGCGTCGCGCCGGGGGCGCAGGTCAGCGAGCAGCTCGCCGGACCGCACAGCAGCGTCGCCTGATACTGCGAAGCCTGAGCGTCGCACGGAACGTTGATGAAGAAGTCCGGCGCGACGAACGCCCACCACGTGCCGGCCGGCAGCGTCGCGAAGACGAAGCCTTCCGTGCATTGCGGCAGGAGGTCGGCGGCGATGAACGTCTCATTGCCCGTGCAGGTCGGAACGCCGCCGTTGTCGATCAGGCCGATGAGCGACTGGAATTCGGCATTGACGACGAACGTGACGAACGTCTGCTCGGTCAGCGTGAACTCGAACCAGTCGGTGTCACGCGCGCCCGATTCGGCGCTGTACGAGCCGGTGCCGCAAACGGTCTGGTTGCACGCGATCGGCGTGAAGACCGCCGGGTCGCTGTTGCAGCCGCCGTTGGTCGTGTCGTCCGGCAGGCCGCAGTTCGCCTCGTTCTCCTGTGCGGCGCCCGGCGGACAGGCCGGAATGTCGCACGGCTCGGGGCAAGGCTGGCACGTCAGCTCGGCAAAGTACTGCGCGCCACACGGCACGCCGTCGAAACCGAGCGACGAAACGAAGAACCAGTACGTTCCCGCTTCGAGGCACGCGACCGTCGTGCCCGGCGTGCAGGCGACCGGCGTGTCGAACGCCAGGAACCCGGTCACGCCGGCGCAATCCGGAACGCCGCCGTTGTTCACGATGCCGACCAGCGCGTCGAACTGCGCCGTCGCCGACCAGACGACGAACGTCTGCTCGGAGAGAACCAGCTCGTACCAGTCGGTGTCGCGGATGCCGCCGGCCGTGCCGATCGTGCCGCAAATCCGCGCGCCGCACTCGATCGTCGTGAAGATCGGAGGCGTGCTGTTGCAGCCGCCGTTCGTGATGTCATCCGGCTGGCCGCAATCAAGCTCGCCTTCGTCGATCGCGTCCGGCGGGCAAGGCGTGCAGCAGACCACGGTCGAGCAGACCGAGCCGTCGCCCTGGTAAACGCCGCCCTGCGAGAAGCAGTCCGGACCGCTGATGTTCTCGACACAGGACCCGTCGATCAGGCAGCACGCGCCGCGCGGGCACGGACCGCAGACCAGGTCCGCCAGGTAGCGCGTCCCGCAGGCCACGCCGAAGTCCGGGAACCCGCCGGCCGCATCGGAGCAGCTCGCGAAGACCCAGTAGAAGCCGGACGGCGGAACGTCGAGACACGCGCTGACCTGCGCGGTCTCGCCCGCCAGCGCCGTCGCCGCGTCCACGATCGTCAGTCCCGCGCACTCGTTGCCCGGATCGCCCGGGCGAATGAGGATCACGGTCATGATCGTCTCGCCGGTGACGCTCCACGTCACCTGCGTCGGCTCGCTGATCGGCAGCGTCCACCAGTCGGTGTCGCGGGCCGTGTTGTTGTTGTACATGCCCGTCTCGCCGCAGATCACGTCGCCGCAGTTGATCAGCGGAGCGTCCTGGCCGGCCGAGTTGCAGCCGCCGTTGAACGCATCGACGTAACCCGGACCGCAATCCGGCTCGCCTTCGAGCAGCGCGCCCGGCGGGCAATCGACGTCGGCGCACGTCACCGCGCTGCACAGAACGCCGTCGCCGTAGTACACGCCGCCCGTGTTCACGCACGTCGTCTGCGTCTGCGCCGTGCAAGTCGGCGTGCCCGTCGCCGCGCCGCGGCAGCAGGCGCCGGTCGGCTCGGTGCAGGGCGCGCACTGCAGAACGCCGCGATACTCGGCGCCGCAGGGCATGTCCACAAAGCCGTTGCGGCCGACGAACAGCCACCACCGGCCAGGGGCGCAGCAGAAGTTGATCGAAGCCTGCGCACAGGGCGCAGCCGTCGCCGAAGCGCGGACCGCGATGCCCGTGCAGGGCGTCGTCGGGCCGGGCTGAATGATCGCGACGAGAACCGGGAACTCCGCCGTCACGCTCCACGTCAGACGCGTCGTCTGCGTCAGCGTGATTTCGTACCAGTCGGTGTCGCGGGTCGTCGTCGTCGCGGCGGCCGTGCCGCAAATCGTCTGGCCGCACTGGATCGGGAACCAGATGTTCGGCGTGCTGTTGCAGCCGCCGTCGATCGTGTCGGCCGGCAGGCCGCAGTTGGCCTCGTTCTCGCGGATGTCCGCGCCGTCGCAGATGACGTCGCACGCCGCGCCGCAGGTCAGTTCCATCGTGTAAATGCCGCGGTCGCCGGCGGCGAAGCACGAGATCTGGATGTAGTAGGTCGTGCCGTTCGTCAGGCCCGTCGCCGTGACTTCCGACAGGAACCCGGACGCGCCGCAAGCGTCGTCGTTGCACGCGATCTCGACCAGCGACGTGCAGGTGCCGCTGTAGATCGCCAGCAGCGAGTCATCCGCCGCGCCCGTGCTCGCACAGGTGCGCACGGTGGCGGTCGGTCCGCTCGCGACGAATCGGAACCACGCCGTGCCGACGCCCTGGGCCGCTCCGCCAAAGTGGCACGAGTACGTCGGGTCGCCCGTGAGCGTGTCGGTCGTGGTCAGGTCGACCTGCGTGGTGCTGCCGCAGGTGATCAGCGGGGCGGTGCCGCAATCGTCGTAGGGCTGCGTTCCGGCGATTCCGCCGCCGGCCAGTTCCTCGTCCGTCGGCATGTGCGGCGACTTGACGAAGGGATTGAAGTCTCCCAGGTACACGTCCGTCCCATCGGCGGCGCCGACGGTAACCGGCGACACGGCCGCGACGCTCGGCTGTTCCAGCTTCGCGACGCTCGACTCGGTCGAGCGCGTCGCGCGTGTCGCGATCATCGCCCGCAGATCGCCGGCAGGCACGGCGGCCAGGCCGCTGCTACACAGCGCTCCCAGCAGGGTTGTAATTCCGGCAACAAACTTCCAGTGACGCATAGCTGTCCCTCGTCCTTGCGACGCGACCGTTGGCGATGCGCCCGCATCGGCAACGCGAATCGCTGATGTACGCCGAATCGACCAGCCTGCCCGCTACCATCCGGGCGAACGGTCGCGGCTGGGTCCGACTTCACGAGTATTGCCGGGTTCCTTGGAGAAACCTCCAAGCAGAACCCTTGCGTGAGGCGATCCCGCGCAGAGTCTCCATGCTCCGTGCGCGATCACTGTGCGGGGTGTCTTCTGTCAGCGGACGGGCCGCATCCCAAGCACTGTCCGAGACCTTACGGGTGAGCGTTCTTTCCGCACCGGCAGCTTCATTTCGCCCTTACGCGCTTCTACGGATATCGTAACTGGCTCAAGATGTCAAGCGATTCCGCAGCTACCGGGGCGGTGACAGATTCAGAACACTCGACACGACAATTACTTACGTCGCGACGGTGCCGATAGCGCACCGACACCGCCCGCGACGGCGAACCGCCTCGACCGAGACCTTGTCCCCCCGCGATTCCCTCGCTCTGCAAATGCTATGCACGTCACGCCGCATCCGGCCAGTCCGATCTGGAACGACGGAAATCAGTCGCGCGCAACGCGCCCCTAACCCTTCGCGCCGCGCTCGCTCACGGAGCGCAGCGTTTCCGCCAGACGCGCGACTTCCGCCCGAAGCTCCGATATCTCGCTCGCAGCGTTTTCGGCCCCGCCGCGCCCCGTCTCGCCGCTGGCCGCCGCCGGCGCCGCGGGCGCATCCGAGGGTTGTGGCCAGAGCCGCCGGGCCCAATCCATCGGCGTTCCAGCGGCGAAGGGCGAGCCGAACATGTCGGCCAGCAGCCGCGACCAGCGCTCCTGCGACGCGCGCTGCGTCTGAAGAAATTGCATGAAGAACTGCTCGAGCACGCCCCCGAGAAACTGCTGCTGCGTCCGGATTAGCTGATGCAGCATCGCGGGCGGAAACAGCGAGAGCTTGAGCGGATCGCGTTCGAGAATGATCTGCGTCAGCACCGTGCGCGTAATGTCCTCGCCGGTGGCGGAGTCGGTGATAACCAGCTCATGACCCGCACAGATCAAATCATGCAGGTCCGCAAGCGTGACATGCCGGCTGCGCGTCGCGTCGTAGAACCGCCGGTTGGGATACTTGCGGATGTCGAGTCGGCCGGCGGCGGGCGTCGCGGCGGCGTTGAAATCGCTCATTGTGCCTCCGCACATTCAGCCCGGCGCCGATTCTGCGAATGCGCCATTCTGCTTGCAATAGTATCGTCAATCCCTGGCTACCTGTCAACCAGTGGATTTGTAAATACTTTATTGAAATAAGCTTACGGATATTCCAAGAAAATTTGTGCGATTGCACAATTTCGATTTGACACCGACCTCGGGCGCGGCGATAATTCATTCGGGTATTGTGCGTTTGCAACAAAGCCGGCTGGGTCCGGCGGACCAATGGATGAGGGCGACGACCATGACGACTTCCCGCGACATCGTGACAGACATGTTCAAGGTGATGAACGACGGCTTCAACGCGACCATCAAGTCCGGAATGAAGCTCCAGGAAGACACCACGCGCTTCTGGAACGAACTGATCCAGAAGAACACCGACGCGTTCGCCGGCCGCTGGGAAAAGCTCGCCGATGACGTCGTCCCGTTCGGGCGCAAGAATGTCGAGCGCTTCCAGCGCGCCTTCGAGGAGCAGAGCACCCGCACGATGGACGCCATCCGCCACGCTTTCGACGTGTCGCCCAACGTCGGCATGCCGGAAATCAACGAGAAGATGGCCCAGGCGTGGAAGTCCTCGTTCGAGTCCTTCCGCACGGCGACCGAGACGTTCGCCAAGGCCAACAGCGAGATGCTCGACACCTGGAACGACGTGGTGCGCGGCGGCTGCTGCGGCACGACGGCCAAGCCGGCCGCGCAGAAGCCCGCCGGCAAGTAGTCGATCAACGGTATTCCGCCGCACCGCCGCGCGGGCCCGCACCGGCCTGCGCGGCGGATCGCGGCGCGGAAATGACGACGGGTCCGCGGCCGCTGTGCCGCGCCTCCGCCAACGGCGGGCGCGGCGCGCGGCCAACCCGCGGACCTGTCGAGGAATTCGATGGAGCGGCCAGTCATGGCAGGTGAATCTACGCAGGGTTTTCCTGGCGCGGAGCCGTTCGCGGCGTTCTGGAGCGACTTCATGAGCCGGATGGCGGCGCTCGGGGGCGGCGCCGCCCCGGCCGTTCCGCTCGAAGCGACCGCGCCGATGCGGCGCGCCCTTTTCGACGCGCTCTCGCAGCACGCCGACCAGTTTCTCCGCAGCGAGCAATTCCTCAAATCGCTCAAGCAATCGCTCGACAACGCGCTCGCCTGGCAGCAGATGATGAATCAAGTATTGCAGAAGGGCCTGGCCTCCGCGCAGTTGCCCTCGCGCGTCGAGACCGACCACATCGTCCTGCTTGTCCGCGGAATGGAGGATCGGCTGCTGGCGCGGCTCGACGAACTCTCCCAACGCATCGACAAGCTGGAGAAACGCCCCGATCGGCCGGCGGGAAAGGCCTGACGCCGCAGCGAGTGGAATCATCGCAGGAGCAGCACCGATGAGCACGAACACGACCCTGCCCCCGTGGTTTGCGACGCCCGACGCGCTCGCCGAGCAGTGGCAATCGTTCCTCCGCAAGATGGCGGCCATGCCCAAGGTGCTGAGCGCCGCTCAGAAGGTGCGCGTCGGCGCGACGCCGACGCGCCCGGTCTATCGCGAAGACAGCCTGCGCCTGCTGCGCTACGAGTCCGACGTGGAGCAGCGCGTCAAGACGCCGCTGCTGGTCGTCTTCGCGCTGGTCAACCGGCCGTACATCCTCGACCTGCGCCCCGGCAAGAGCGTGGTCAGCCACTTCGTCAACCGCGGGTTCGACGTCTACAACATGGATTGGGGCGTGCCGACCGAAGGCGACCGCCACCTCTCGCTCGAAGATTACGTGCTCGGCTATCTCGACGCCGCGACCGACGTAATCCGCCAGCGCAGCGGCTGCGACAAGATCAACATCCTCGGCTATTGCATGGGCGGCACGATGAGCGGCATGTACGCCGCGCTGCGCCCGGAAAAGGTGCAGAACCTCATCCTGATGGCCGCGCCGTTCGACTGGTCCGTCAATCACAGCCTGCTGAGCGTGTGGACCGACGAGAAGTATTTCGACGTCGACCGCATGTTGGAGGTCTACGGCAACGCCCCGGCGCACTGGCTGCAAAGCTCGTTCCTGTTGCTCAAGCCGGTGCAGAACCTGCTTGAGAAATACGTGAACTTCTATGAAAACATGGACGACGAGAAGTTCCTCGAAGACTTCTTCGCCATGGAGACGTGGCTCAACGACAACATCCCCGTCGCGGGGGAGACCTTCCGCCAGTTCGTGAAATACTGCTTCCAGAAAAACCTCCTGATCCAGGGCAAGATGGAGCTCGGGGGCCAGCGCGTCGACCTGCGGCGCATCACCTGCCCGCTGCTCAATCTCGTGGCGCAGCAGGACCACCTCGTCACGCCGGAGCAGAGCCTGCCGCTCAACGACGCCGTCGGCTCGACCGATCGAAAGACCATCACGCTGCCGGCCGGGCACATCGGCCTGGCGGTGGGGAGCCGGGCGCACCGCGAGCTGTGGCCGCGGGTGTGCGACTGGCTGGAGGAGCGCTCGGAGCCTTGCGACGGCCCGCACGCCCCGCGGCCGTGAGCGTGTGATGGACGCAGTGCCGTATGATCAGAGCCGCGACCGTCAGGGAGCGAAGCGCCCGGCCTGAGTTGCGGGCGCCTGGGCGAGCAGACCGTCGTCATTCGCCCGGCAGGGCGCACGACTGTCTCCCTAAGCGATCGCCCGGCACAGCGTGCGATCATCTTCCCCGCTTTTCGCCCGGCAGGGCGCACGATGGTTGCCAGGGGCTTCAGCCCCTGGCCCTCGACAGCCCCGCGCCGATCCGATCTGCGCCCGTTCCATGCGCGCGCATCCGTTCTACGCCGA
>CAZHIE010000090.1:4772-17473 GCA_964532435.1 uncultured Planctomycetales bacterium | reverse complement strand
GCGAATTTCTCGCAATTTGCGCAAGCCGTGGCGACACAAGGGATTGGTGAGCAACGACCCGCTATCACACGACCCGTTGCGCCATTTGGTAAGCGCGCACGGAACATGCCGTACGCGCAATTATACCTAACATATATCGAACAATACCGCCTCCGCCGCCGTCCGGTCAAGAGAAACATTGGAACCGCCGCGGCCGCGGCGGCCCCATTCCCGCCCGCCCGCCCAGCGCACACAATCCGCCCATGACTTCATCATCCTTCGCTACCCCGCCCGCAGCCCATGCCGCGACCGCCATCGCCGTGCCGATCACGTCGGCCGATGCGCCGCTGCGCGAGCAGGTGGACCGGGCGCGGCGGGCCGGGGCGCAGATCGTCGAGCTGCGCGTCGATTGCATCGGCGACGTGGCCGCGGTCGAAGCGCTGCTGCGCGAGGAGCATCCGCTGCCGTACATCCTGACGATTCGCGCCGCCTCGGAGGGTGGCCAGTGGGACGGCGACGACGCCGAGCGCGTCGCGCTCTACGAGCGGCTCGCGCTGCTGATGCCCGGTTACGTGGACGTCGAGTTTGAGACGTGGCGGCGTTCGGCCAACCTGCGACAGAAAATCGGCCTGATTGCCGGCGCGGGCACGACGGGCGGGCCGGCGGAGGACGCGCCGGGCGGCCGTCCGCGCAACGCGCTGATTCTCTCGCAGCACGATTGGCACTCGACGCCCGCGCCGCTGGCGCCCCTGTTCGACGCGCTGTGCGAGGCGCCGGGCGCGGCGGCCAAGCTGGTCTTTCGCGCGGCCGACGCGCGGGATGCGCTGCGCGTGCTGGTCGAGCTGTGCCGCTGCCGCGGACGCAAGCCGCTGATTGCGCTGTGCCTGGGCGAGGCCGGCCTGGCGACGCGCGTGCTGGCGAGGAAATTCGGCGCGCTGCTGACATTCGCGGCGCTGCGCGCCGGCGCGGAATCGGCGCCGGGGCAGCCGACGATCGCCGAGCTGCGCGAGACGTATCGATGGGATGCGCTGTCGGCGCGAACCGACGTGTACGGCGTCGTCGGCTGGCCGGTGGCGCACTCGCGCAGCCCGCTCATTCACAACGCCGGCATGGCGGCGCTGGGGATCTGCGGCGCATATGTTCCGCTGCCGGTCGCGCCGGATGCGGCGGCATTCGACGACTTTCTGCGGATTGTCTGCGAGCACCCCGAGCTGGGGATTCGCGGGCTGAGCGTGACGATTCCGCACAAGCAGCACGCGCTGCGCTGGTTGGAGCAGCGCGGCGCGGAGATCTCGCCCGCGGCAAGGCGGTGCGGCGCGGTGAACACGCTGACGCATACGGAGCGCGGCTGGAGCGGGGCGAACACGGATGGCACGGCGTTTGTCCGCGCGCTGCGCGACACGCTCGATCTGTCCGACGTTCGCTCGGCCGCGGTGCTCGGCGCGGGCGGCGCGGCGCGAGCGATCGCCGCGGCGCTGATCGACGCGGGCGTCGGCGTCACCCTCTTCAACCGCACAAGCGCGCGCGGCGCCGACCTCGCCCGCGAGCTTGGCTGCGCGGCGGAAGCCTGGTCGCGGCGCGGCGAGACGAGCGCCGATCTGCTGGTGAACGCCACCAGCGCCGGCATGTGGCCCGACGCGGGCGAGTCTCCCTTTCCGGCCGATCGCTTGCACCGCGGAATGATCGTCGCCGAAACGGTGTACCGGCCGCGGCGCACGCGCCTGCTGGAGTCGGCCGCCGGGGCCGGATGCCGGACGATCGACGGGGAAGAGATGTTTCTTGCGCAGGCGGCGGAGCAGTTTACGCTCTGGCACGGGCGGCCCGCGCCGGCGGAGGCGTTTCGCGCTGCGCTCGATTCGTGCGAATGAGCGCGGCGATTTCCGCTTATCGGGCCGTAGCGCGCAGCCCTGCTCGAAACGCTTTCGGCGGACCGTTTCACACTTCCTGCGACACGATGCCGGCTTCCGGTCCGAAATAAACTTCGCCACGCGATCGTGCCGGTGCGCGCCGTCCCATGTCCCGTCCATTTCCATATTCCACAAGGAGTTTGCGGCGCGCGGTCGCGCGTGGTTGGGTTTCGGCCGGCTACGGACTTTTGCGAGGCGCGATGATTTGCCCGCTGCGCGATTGTTTTGGAGATTCTGAGTGTGCCTGGTCGCTGCGGGGTGCGGCGAAGGATGTCCAGGGCGCCGCGAGGGCGAGCGGCCTTGCGTCCGCGGGACGCGGGGGGCCGCCTGGCCGGCGGGCAGGGATGCAACCGGCGTGGCAGGGTGTACCTGCCCGTGCTGTCCGGAGTGGAAGCAGTTCGTTCAGGGAATGTCGCAGGGAAGCAATGGGCACTGCTGACGCGGGGCGTCGGCGATACAGGAAAGGACGTGCGATGAGTTACTTTCTGAGCAAGACGAAGGCCTTCCTGGTCAACGAGGATGGCCCGACCGCGACGGAATACGCGGTCATGCTGGCGCTGATCATCATCGTCGCGCTGGCCGCGATTACGCTGCTCGGCTCGAAGGTCCAGACGATCTTCACCAACGTCGAGAGCGCCCTGCCCGACGGCGCGTAATCGCCGGGGGCTGAGGGAATCGGGAACGATTGCGCGGATGGCGGCGGCGCGGTACAGCGCCGCCGCCGTCCCGCTTTCTGGAGGTCCGCATCGGAACGTCCGATGAAACTGCGGACCCGGCGGCCGCGCGCCGCCGAGCGCGACAGGACACGACCGGCAGAAGGTGCATTCGATGTCGCTTGGGTTTTGGGAACTGACGCTCGCGGTGCTCGTGCCCGGCACGCTTTACGCCTCGTGGATCGATTTTGCGCAGCGCCGCGTGCCCAACTGGCTCAACGCGCTGCTCGCCGCCGCGGGAATTGTCGCCTCCGCCGCGTTCTACGGCTGGTCCGGGGTCGGTTGGAGCGCCGCCGGGCTGCTCACGGGCTTCGCGGTACTCATCTTGCCATGGCTGATGCATGGCATGGGCGCCGGAGACGTGAAACTGATGGCCGCGATCGGCGCATGGCTCGGGCCGTGGCTCACGCTGCTGTGCTTTTCCGTAGGCGCAGTGATCGGCGGAGTGGTGGCGGTGATCATGATCCTGTCCACCGGTCGGGCCGTGCATGCGATTACGAACCTCCAGACCATCGCCACGAAAATGCGGCGCTGGGACACGGCATTCGGCGAATTTGGCGGGGCGAAGACGTTCGGAAACACGAGCCAGCTTCTGCCGTACGGCGTTCCGCTGACGGCCGGAACGCTGCTGGTGCTCATAACCGGATACCTGGGAGGGTGGCTCACGTGACTAGACGCATGAGGGGAAAGTGGATGGTTCGTGCGGCCGCCGCGGTCGAGATGGCCCTGGTCACGCCGCTGCTGCTGACGATGCTGTTCGGAATCATCGAGTACGGGTGGGTTTTCACGGTTCGGCAGGGGCTGGTGACGGCCGCGCGCGAAGGCGCCCGGACGGCCGCGCTGCCGGGCTCGACCGACGACGAGATTCGCGCGCGTGTGAACCAGTATCTGTCGCCGCTGGGGCTGACGACGCACACGATCGAGCTGACGCACGCGACGGACGACAGCCCGGTGGAAACGGTCCACGTGGCGATTCCGTACTCGGACGTAACGCTGATTGGATCGTATTTCGGAAGCACCGATTACAACCTGGGCGCGACGAGTTCGATGCGGAAAGAAGGCATCGACTAATTCGCAGCGCCGCGGCGGCGCCGCGACAGCGTGCCGCGGGTCGCCAAGGAGTGAACCATGACTGGTAAGGCGGCGATTCCCCTGGTGGCGGGCCTGTGCATCGGCGGGTTCGCGCTCAAAATCGGCTTCGACACGCTGAAGAGCGCCAAGGGCGCCGCGCCGGCGACCGTGCAACTGCTCGCGCCGAAGGAAGACATCGCGCGCGGCGTGCTCGTCACCGAAGACATGCTTCAGACCCTGGCATTCCCCGCCAAGCTCGCGCCCGCCGGCGCGATCTCCGAGAAGGACAAGGCGCACGTCGTCGGCCGCGTCACGCGCACCGACGCGCCCGCCGGCATCCCGATGCGCGAATCGCTGCTGCTTCCGCCCGGCGCGCGGGCCGGCCTGTACGTCAAGCCGGGCTTCCGCGCCGTCGCCGTAAAGATCGACGAAGCCTCGGGCGTAGACTTCCACCTTCAGCCCGGCTGCCACGTCGACGTGGTCGGCTACTTCACGATCAATCGCGACGGCAAGCAGGAAACCATCGCGCGCACGCTGATCGAAAACGTCGAGGTCGCCGCGGTCGGGCCGAAGCTCAGCGCGTCGGCCGGCCCCGACGAGGACAAGAGCGCCAAGAGCAAACCCGCCCGCGCGGTCGTGCTGTTCGTGCGTCCCGAAGACGATGACGGCCTGCACCTGGCCGAGCAGCGCGGCAAGATCAAGCTCAGCATGCGCAACGACGACGATTCCGGCGTCGAGACCGAGCACCACACCATCCGCGACCGCGAAGTAATTCTCGGCGAGCACGAAAGCCCGTCGGGCGACGGCGGCAAGCCGCTCAGCGGATTGCTCGCCGGCCTCTTCGGCGAGAAGAAGGAAACCGAGCCGCAATCCGCCGCCCCGCCCGCCGCGCCGCCGGTGATCGTCGCCGCGCCGGTGCATCGCATTCCCACGTGGGACGTCGTGATCTGCCAGGGCGGCACGAAGGAAGTCGTGCGCTTCAAGGGGCCGAACACGCGCGAGCGCATCGAGGACGGCGAAGCCGGCGCGACCTATGACGAAGAACCGGTCCCGCAGGAAACCCCGACCGCCGCGACGAGCGCGGCGACTGCGCCCGCGCACGCCGCCGACGCAAAGGATGCGCGGCCGCAGCCGCGCGCCCAGGCCGCGGCCAAGCCGAATGCGAATACGAAGAAGCCTGCGAAGTCGAATGTGACGATTGAAAGCACGGGGGACGACAAGCCGGAAAAGACCGAGCCCAAGGAGCCCGGAGAATGACACGACAGACCCACGTCGCCGTCGCCGAAACAGAAGAAACTCAGCAAGCGATCATCACGCCGCCCACGAGGCGGCAGCGTCGGCCAGCGGCCGTCGCCACGGCGCTCGTCGCCTCGCTGGCGGCGGCCGTCGCGCTGGCGCAAGCCCCCGACGTCGCAACCGACGCGCCCGCCGCCGACGAAGCGGCCGTCGCGCCGCAGCCAGCCGGCGCGGCCATCGCGCAAGCGCCGGGCGGCGCTGCGCCGCAGGGCGGCGCACAACCGCCGTCGGCGCCGCCGGGTGGTTCGCAGCCGCCGCCGACGCCGCCGCCGGACGTCGTGTTCAAGGTGACCGAGGCGCCCAGCGGCGCGCACCTGATCAACGTACCGGTGAATCAGGGCGTGCTGGTCGACTTCAACGTCCCGCTGCGCGAAGTCCGCATCGCCAACCCGGCCATCGCCGAGGTGGCGGCCAGTTCGCCGAAGCAGATCGTGGTGACGGGCAAATCGTTCGGCACGACACAGCTCATCGTCTGGGTCGACGGCGACACGCAGCGCGTCTTCAACGTCGCGGTCGATCTCGATCTCGAGCGGCTCGCGGCCAGCATCCGCGCGGCGGTTCCGCGCGCCCAGGTGCGCGCCCAGGCGCTGATGAACAACGTCCTCCTCACCGGCAACGTGCCCGACGCGGACGCAGCCGAGCGGATCATGCAGATCGCCGCGGTCTATTCGCCGAACGTGATCAACCACATGAAAGTCGCGGGGGTGCAGCAGGTGCTGCTGCGCGTCACCGTGGCGGAAGTGAACAAGTCCGCCACGCGCCAGCTCGGCTTCAACGGCTGGGCGGCGGGCGACAACTTCCACGACATGTTCGCGGTGAATCAGCTCGACGGCATCAACCCGGTGAACATCGGCGGAGCGGCGGAGTTCGGCCCGATCGGCGGCCCGTTGGCGACGCGCCTACCCTTCGCGACCGACCGGCAGGAAGGTCTGCCACTGCGGCCGCGCTCGACCATGAGCTTTGGTTTTCCGCGGCTCCAGATGCAGGTCTTCGTGCAGGCGCTGCGCGAAAACGGGCTGCTGCGCGTGCTGGCCGAGCCGAATCTGATCGCGATCAGCGGCGAGAAGGCGAATTTTCTGGCGGGCGGCGAGTTTCCGATTCCCGTTCCGCAGCGCGACAGCGTGACCATCGACTTCCGCGAGTTCGGCGTGCGGCTCGACTTCACGCCGGTGGTGGTCAGCCAGGGCCTGATCCGCCTGAAGGTCACGCCGGAAGTGAGCGAGCCCGACTTTTCGACCGCCGTGACGATCTCCGGCTTCGTGGTTCCCGGACTGTCGCAGCGGCGCGTCGATACGACCGTCGAGCTGGGCGCGGGCCAGACGTTCGCGATCGGCGGATTGCTGAGCCAGAAGGTGCGCGCGGTGAGCAAGAAGGTTCCGGCCCTGGGCGACGTGCCGATCCTCGGCGCGCTGTTCAGCTCGGTCGAATACCAGCAGGACGAGTCGGAGCTGGTCGTGCTCGTCACGCCGGAGCTGGTCGAGCCGCTCAACCCCGATCAGATCGCCTACGTCCCCGGCGCGGACATGACGCATCCCAACGATTTCGAGCTTTTCGCGCTCGGCCAGTTGCAGGGCGCCGAGTCCGGCAAGGGCAAGCCCGTCCGAAACAGCCAGAGCTGGCCGGTGAAGCCGGGCGAGCTTTATGGGCCGCCCGCCGCGATGAAACTGCGCGGCCCGATCGGTCCGGCCGGCGGCGACGAAGGACTGTAAAAAATACGGCACGATCGAGGGGCGAATTCCATACTCATCTTGGCGCGCTGCGCGGCAGAGCTTGCGCAGCGCGCCGCCTTGCGCTCAGTGCTTCGGCGGCCCGGCCCGCCGACGGCGCGCACGGCATCTTGCGTGGAGGGGAAAGAATGAATTCGCGCTTTGTGGGCTCCACCGCGACGCGACGCTCGAAACGCTTTTCGCGCCGCGCCGCCGTCGTCGTGCAGGTGGCGGTCATGTCGACCGTCATCATGGGCTTCGGTGCCCTCGCGATCGACGTCGGAAACATGTACACCGTCCGCGCGGAGATGCAGGCGGCCGCCGACGCGGCCGCGCTGGCGGCCGCGGCGCAGCTATCCGGCGCGGGCGGCGGCGACGTCGTCGCGCTGGCGCACGAGACGGCGGATGAGTTTGCCCGTCGCAATCGCGTGGACGGCGGACATCACGGGCTGGGCAACAGCGACGTCGAGCTGGGCCAGGCGGTGTTCGACGGCGTGAGCGGGAAATTCACGTTTCAGCCGGGCGGCGACTCCTTCGACGCGGTGCGCGTGACGTATCGGCGCGACGCGAACTCGGAGGGCGGCCCGCTCATTCTCACGTTCGCCAACATTTTCGGCATATCGCGCACCGAGCTGACGGCCCAGGCCTCCGCCGTGCTCATCCCGCGCGACATCGCCGTCGTGATCGACCTTTCCGGCTCGATGAACGACGACAGCGAACTACAGCACTATCGCGACTATACGGGCGACCAGGGCCAGGCGCGCGAGGGCGTGCAGATCAATCTGCGAGACGTCTGGTGCGCGCTCGATGGCCCGTCGCCCAGCAGGCCCTACGTGCCCGGCGCCGAGACCGAGACCGAATACGCCGGCGACACCGGGCCGGCCGTCGGCGCCATGCCCGGCTGGGGCGGCGAAATCCTGCTCGGCTCGTACGATCCGACGACCGACGCCGGCTTGTGGTACGTGCCGAAAAACGCGAGCTGCACCGTCGCGGCGGTGACCACCAGCCTCACGGCGCGCGGCTACAGCGCCGACGAACGATCGATCCTGATGAGCGGAACGCGCGACGGCGTCGGCAGCCAGCACAAATACCGCGCCGCGACCATCGCCGGGCTCGCCACGTGGCGCAGCGGCCGGCCGGGCGGACGCGCGGGCGGCGACGGCGACGCATACGTGGAAAGCTCGGAGCTGACGTGGGCGACGTATCCGGCCTATCGCAGCGGCTGGACGTGGAGCGAATACATCGATTACGTGTCGAGCAGCACGTCGCGCATGGAAAACACCGATACGCGCTTCCGCTATCGCTACGGCATCAAGACGTTCGTGAATTACCTGCTCGAAAACGAGCCGGAGCACAACCGGACGTCGATCCTCTGGCAGGCGCCGGAACAGCCGCTTCAGGCCGTCAAGGACGCGCTGCAATCGATGACCGACGTCATCGTCGGGATGGAAAGCATCGACCACATGTCGCTGGAGATCTTCGCGACCTCGAACAATCACGAGGTCGACCTGACCGACAAGCTCCAGGACGTGCCCGACCGGCTCTACGGCATGCAGGCCGGCCATTACGACACGTCGACGAACATCGGCGGCGGACTGTCCGAGGCGATCCAAGAGCTGCAGTCCCCGCGAGCGCGGCGCGCGGCGGCCAAGGTGATCGTGCTCATGTCCGACGGCAAGCCGAATGTCGACGAGAACGGGCGCTACGTCGGCGACTCCGCCCCCGCCGCGCGCGACTGGGCCATCTCGCAGGCCGAACTTGCGCGCGACCGCGGAATGAAGGTCTACACGATCGGCGTCGGATCGGACGCGGACGACGTGCTGATGACGGAAATTGCGTCGCTCGCCCACGGCCAATACTTCAAGGCCGAGGGCACGCCGGACGAGTATGCCGACCAGCTTCAGATGATTTTTCGGACGCTCGGCGGGCAGCGGCCGGTCGCGTTGATTGAGTAGCGCCGCCGGAATGACGAATAACCCATAGCCGGAGCCGCGGACCTGGCTCCGGCGCCCCGCGCGGCGAGCGCGGGTGCGTCGCTTGCTCGTTGATGGAGCCGCCGCGCGGAGAGGTTGCGGCCGCGCGGCGAATGGGACGACGACCGCCGTGAGCAGACCCGTACGCGTCATCGTGGTGAACTCCGACGAGGAGGCCGCGCCCGAGTTGCGGGCGCTGCTGCTGAGCATCGACGGCGTTCGGATCGTCGCGGAGATCGACGAGCCCGGGTTCCTGTCGCAGGCGGTGCAGCAGTTTCCGGCCGAAGTCCTGCTGATTCACCTCGACCCCAATCCCGCCGCGATCATGGACGCGATCACTCCGGTGATCACCGCACGCAAGGATCAGCTCGTCACGATCGGCATGACCGAGGACCGCGACGCCGAGCTGGTCGTCAAGGCGATGCGGGCCGGCATGCGCGAGTTTCTCTGGAAGCCGTTTCCGCCCGAGCAGCTCAGCGAAATCATCTCGCGCGTCGCGACGAACGAAGCACCCGCCTCGCGCCGCCTCGGCCGCCTGCTGCCCGTGGTCGGCGCGTGCGGCGGCGTGGGCGCGACGACGCTGGTGACAAACCTGGCGGTAGAACTCGCCAACGTCGAGACCTGGACCGACCCGAACGGCGTCGGCGGCAAGCCGAAAGTCGCCGTGGTCGACCTCGATTTCCGCTTCGGGCAGGTCGCGATGTTTCTCGACGCGCAGCCGACCTACACGATCGCCGACCTGTGCGATACGTCGGAAGTGATCGAAGCGCAGATGATCGAGCGCGTCATGGTCAAGCACCCGTCGGGCGTCCACGTGCTCGCGCATCCGAACGACATGGAGCAGGGCCAGCGGATCAGCGCCGGACAATGCGCCGCGGCGCTCGGGGCCCTGCTCGAACACTTCGACTTCGTCGTGGTCGACGGACCGGTGCGCTTCGACCCGACGGCGCGCGCGATCTTCGACATGACCGACACCTATCTCGTCGTGATCCAGTTGCTCGTGCCGGCCGTGCGCAGCGCCGACCGCCTGCTGCACGAGCTGCAGCGCGGCGGATACAACATGGAGCGCGTTCGGCTGATCTGCAATCGCTTCGGGCGCGAGGCGGGATTCCTGGAGCAAGCCGACGTCGAAACCACGCTCTCGCGCAAGATCAACTACACGATTCCGGACGAGTGGAAGACGTCGAGCACGGCCATGAACGTCGGCACGCCGCTGCTGGAGTACGCGCCGAAGTCGCGCCTGCGACAGGCGTACCAGCGCATCGCGCTCTCGCTGGCGACCGGCGAGGAGCCCGAGCCGCTGGATCTCAAACGACCCGAGGGCGAGACGCCGCAGCGCAAGGGGCTGCTGTCGTTCTTCGCCGGCGAACGGCAATAACCGGCGCCACAAACGCGACGCCGCCGCACGCGGACGGAGCGGGCGAAAGAAGCGCGGGCGCAGCCAGCGCGGCGCCCGGCTGGGAGGTTTGCATGGGGCTCTTTACGAAAAAACCAATCGCTTCGCCGCCGACGGCCGGCGCGGAGCCGGTGCGCCTGATGGTCCCGAAACCGCCCGAGCGGCGCGAGGAGTCGGCCGTCGCGGTGGCGCCTCCCCCTCCGCCGCCGCCCAAGCCGGCCGCCCCAAGCCGTCCGGCCACCGCCGGCCGCGGGACAGTCGATGAGCGCACGCGGCGCTTTCAGGAGCTGAAGGCGTCGATCCACCGCAAGCTGGTCGAGCAGCTCGACATGAACAAGATCTCGCGCGACGCCAGCGAGGAGATCCGCGACCAGGTGCGGCAGATCGTCGTCGCCCTCTGCGAGGAAGAGAACACGCTCCTGAACTTCAGCGAGCGGCAGAAGCTCGCGCAGGAGATTCTCGACGAGACGTTCGGGCTCGGCCCGCTCGAATCGCTGCTGGGCGATCCCGCCATCTCCGACATTCTGATCAACGGCCCCGCGCAGGTGTACATCGAGCGCGGCGGCCAGCTCACGCTGAGCGAAGTGAAGTTCAAGGACAACGCCCACCTGCTGCACGTGATCGACAAGATCGTCAGCCCGCTCGGGCGGCGCTGCGACGAGGTAAGCCCGATGGTCGACGCGCGCCTCAAGGACGGCTCGCGCGTCAACGCGATCATCCCGCCGCTGGCGATCGACGGACCGTCGCTCTCCATCCGCCGCTTCGGCAAGGATCCGATCGCCTGGCCGGATTACATCCGCTATGGAAGCTGCGCGGCCGAAATGGTCGAGTTCTTCAAGGCGTGCGTGCATGCCGGGCTGAACATCCTGGTCGTGGGCGGCACGGGCTCGGGCAAGACGACCCTGCTGAACAACCTGTCGTCGTTCATCCCGGACGACGAGCGCATCGTGACCATCGAAGACGCGGCCGAATTGCAGTTGCGCCAGCCCCACGTCGTGCGCCTCGAAACGCGCCCGCCCAACATCGAGGGCAAGGGACGCATCAGCATCCGCGACCTGCTCATCAACTCGCTGCGCATGCGGCCCGACCGCATCGTGGTCGGCGAGTGCCGCGGCGGCGAGACGCTCGACATGCTGCAAGCGATGAACACGGGCCACGAAGGCTCGATGACCACGATCCACGCGAACAGCACGCGCGACGCGGTGCAGCGAGTCGAGACGATGGTGATGATGGCGGGCTTCGAGCTGCCCACGCGCGCGATTCGCCAGCAATTCGCCTCGGCGATTCAGCTCATCGTGCAGGCCGCCCGCCTGACCGGCGGACGCCGCAAGATCACGAACGTCACCGAAGTGCAGGGCATGGAAGGCGACGTCATCACGATGCAGGACATTTTCAAGTTCGAGCAGGACGGCGTGAATGAATCGGGCAAGGCGTACGGCCGGCTGGTCTCCACCGGCGTGCGTCCTGGCTTCCTCGAGCGGCTGAAGTCGTCGGGGTCTCAGATTGACACGAGCTGGTTTACGCAGCGCGACCTCGTAACCGATGAGTGATGCCCATGATCGATTGCATGCTGGCTTTTGATCCGTTCAGCGGCGCGCAGGGTCTGCTGCTGGTGATCCTGCCGCTGGCCGGGTCCGTGCTGCTGGCCTACGGCGTCTTTCAGGTCTCGGCCGACCTGCGCACCAACGTGCGCAAGCGGGTCATCGAGCGACTGAAGGGCGGCAGCGGCGAACGCGCCCGCACCAAGGCCGCCACCGAGGATTTCCGCGTCCAGGCCGCCGAGGCGACCGGAATGCTGGCGGCCGGCTTCTCGCGGCTAAGCTTCACGACGCGCCTGCAGCGCGCCCTGGAGCAAGCCAACCTGAACTGGAGCGCGGCGCAGGTGCTGGTGAATCTGTCGGCCATCGGGCTGGGCGCGTGCGCCGTGCTTATGGTGCTGCGCGTGCCGCTGCTGGTCGCGCTGGGCGTGGCGGCGGCGGTCTTCGTCATGCCGGTGCTGTATCTCTTCCAGCGCCGCAAGCGGCGCCTTAAGAAGCTGGTCGAGCAGTTGCCCGACGTATTCGAGCTGCTTTCGCAGGCGCTGCGGGCCGGACATTCGCTCGCCAGCGGCATGCAGTTGATCTCCAAGGAGCTGCCCGATCCGGGCGGGACGGAGTTCGGCCGCGTGTTTCACGAGCAGAACCTCGGCCTCAAGGTCGAAGACGCGCTCAAGAACCTGGCTGAGCGCGTGGACATGCTCGATGTGCGCATTTTTGTGACCGCCGTGCTCATCCAGCGGCAGACCGGCGGCGACCTGGCCGAAGTGCTCGACAAGATCGGCACCGTCATCCGCGACCGCATCAAGCTGTTCGGCACCGTGCAGGCGCTCACCGCCGAGGGCCGGCTGAGCGGCTACGTGCTGCTCGCGCTGCCCGTAATCGTGTTCCTCGTGATGCTCCAGGTGAACCGCAGCTACGCCATGATGCTGTTCGACCTGCCGGCCGGCCGCATGATGCTGACCGCCGGCGTAATCATGCAGCTCATGGGATGGGCCATGATTAAGAAAATCGTGAATATCAAGGTGTAGGCCGACGCCGCGTCCGAATTTCCGCATCCGAACCCCGACCGCAAACGAGGGGCCCGCGGAAGGGAACAGGGAATGGGGAACAGGGAACAGGGAA
>CAZHIE010000090.1:0-4672 GCA_964532435.1 uncultured Planctomycetales bacterium | reverse complement strand
AGTCTGCGGCAGTGAGGTGATGGCATGGATCCCAGCGTAATCATGATGGCCGTCCTGGCCATGGCCGCGGCCGGGCTGATCGCATACAGCGTGATGCCGCGCAAGACCGAAGAGCGCGACACCGTGCGCCGCCGGCTGGCCGGCCGCTCGTCCGACGAGGATCCCTCGACGATCCGCGATCGCGCCCGCCAGAACGCCGCGGAGCAACTCGTCCGCCGTGCGCAGCCGGTGCTCAGCCGCATCATCATGCCCACGAGCGACCAGGACCAGACGAACCTGCGCCTGAAACTGTCCAACGCGGGCTACCGCCACGGCGCCGCGCAGACGATGTTTCTCGCCAGCAAGACGCTCATCGCCGTCCTCGGCCTGATCATCGGCGTCGTCGGCAGCATCAGCTACGGCGCGTCGCTCGTGATGATCGCCGGATCGGCCGCATTCGGCGCCGGAATCGGCTTCCTGCTGCCCGATCTGTGGCTGTCGCTGGCGGCCAAGTCGCGTAAAGACAAGATTCGCTATGGCCTGCCCGACACGCTCGACCTGCTGGTAGTCTCCGTGGAATCCGGGCTCGCGCTCGACGCGGCGTTCAAGCGCGTGGGCGACGAGATGGCGAGCGTACACCCCGAGCTCTCGGAGGAACTGCGCATCTCCACGATGGAAGCGCAGATGGGCATCCCGCGGGCCGAGGCGCTCGACAACATGGCGCGACGAACGGCTCTGGACGAGATGAAGAGCCTGATCTCCGTCGTGCTTCAGGCGGAGAAGTTCGGTACGAGCATCGCCCGCGCGCTGCGCAACCAGGCCGACTCGCTCCGCACCAAGCGGCGCCAGGCGGCCGAGGAGCGCGCCCAGAAGACGGCGGTCAAACTCATGATCCCGCTGGTCATTTTCATCTTCCCGGCGATGGGCATCGTGCTCGGCGGACCGGCGGTGCTGAAGATGATCGAAGCGCTCAAGGACAACCCGGCGCTCGGCGGGCTGTAGCACGACGAATGCTGAATGCTGAATGCCGAATGCTGAATGCTGAATGCTGATTGCTGATTGCTGAACGCTAGCTGCCGTGTGCTGACATCCGAACCCACCACGCAAGTGGTGGGCCGGGACGACGCGACGCCTGCGATAACAGGCAATCTACGTACCGAGCGGACCAGCCGCTCTTCCCCGCGAATCGCCTTCACAACGCTGACGTCATCGCCCCCGCAACCCACCACTGGCGTGGTGGGCTCGGATTGCGTGGCGGGCTCGGATTGCGGTGCGAGCCTCGCTCCCCCGCCGCGACTACTTCAACCCCGCCCGTGCGGCCTCCGCCAGTTCGTTCAACCGTGAGATCCACCCGCCGGCATCCCCGGCATCCTGCGCGCGGAGCCGCGACTCGAGCGTCGCGCCCACCTCGCTGATTTCCGGGTAGCCATACGAGCCGCCCGCGCCCTTGAGCTGGTGCGCCAGGCGCTGAAGCTGCGCCAGATCGTGCGCCTGAAGCGCGGCGGCCATTTTCTCGATTCGCCCTGCCAGACCCGCGACAAATTCCTCTACGATGTCGCGCAGGTCGGCGTCGTCGCTCAGAATCTGCGAATGCAGCGGCGCTATCGATCGCGGTTGTTCGTTACTCATTGCATTCTCGCACGTTACGCTCGATTCGGATCGGTCGGATCGTGAAGTCCGTCGGCCATCGGGCCGAAGAAACCCCTGGCGGCGCGGCTGCGCCCCGGGGGCGTATCGGCACGCCGCGCGCGGCGCATGACATTTCATCGCCCGCCCCGCCGCGCGACCGGCGAACGAACGCCGTGCGGCCGGCGTAGTAGCGGGTAGAATGGGATGTCCGCAGGCAGGTCCGAGAAGTCCTCCAGGAGCGCGTCTATGTGCGGAATCGTGGCGTATGTCGGCGAGCGCGAAGCCGCGCCCATCCTGATCGAAGGGCTGAAGCGCCTCGAGTACCGCGGATACGACTCCGCCGGCATCGCCGTCCTGCGCGACGGAGAGCTGATTACGCGCCGCGCGGTGGGCCGCATCTCTGCCCTCGAACAGCGGCTCGACGGGGCCGTCGCGCACGCGACCATCGGCATGGCCCACACCCGCTGGGCCACGCACGGCGCGCCGACCGAACTCAACGCCCACCCGCATCGCGACCAGAGCGGCAAGCTCGCGCTCATCCACAACGGCATCATCGAGAATTATCGCGTGCTCAAGACGTTCCTCGAAAACGAGGGCGTCACTTTCGACAGCGAGACCGACACCGAAGTGCTCGCCAAGCTGATCGGGCATTTTCACCAGGGCGACCTGGCCGACGCCGTTCGCAAGGCGCTGCGCGAAGTGCGCGGCACGTTCGGCATCGCCGTGCTTCACGCCGACGAGCCCGACCGCATCGTTGCCGCCCGCCGCGGCAGCCCGCTGATCGTCGGCGTCGGCGACGGCGAATACATCATCGCGTCCGACGCGTCGGCGATCATCCAGCACACGCCGCAGGTGATTTACCTGTCGGACAACGAAGTGGCGGACATCAGCCGCAAGGGCTTCCGCACGACGACGCTCGACGCCGCCCCGGTCAGCAAGGAAGTCGAAGAGATCGAGTGGACCCTGGAGCAGCTCGAGCTCGGCGGGCACGAGCACTTCATGCTCAAGGAGATTTTCGAGCAGCCCGAGGCGCTGCGAACCTGCATGCGCGGGCGCATCGACCTGCAGGACGGCCGCGTGATCCTGGGCGGGTTGAGCGGCGTCGCGCGCGAGCTGACGCGCATCCGCCGCGTGATCCTGACGGGCTGCGGCACGGCCTGGCACGCCGGGCTGGTCGGCGAATACCTCATCGAGGAAATCGCGCGCATCCCCTGCGAAGTCGAATACGCCAGCGAGTTCCGCTATCGCAACCCGATCATCGAAGACGGCACGGCGGTCATCGCCATCTCGCAGTCCGGCGAGACGGCCGACACGCTCGCCGCGCTGCGCGAGGCCAAGGACAAGGGCGCGATGGTGCTCGGCATCGTCAACGCCGTCGGCTCGACCATCGCGCGCGAGACCGACGCGGGCGTGTACCTCCACGTCGGGCCGGAAATCGGCGTCGCCTCGACCAAGGCGTTCGTCGGGCAGGTCACTGTGCTGGCGATGATCGCCGCATACCTCGGCCGCAAGCGCCACCTCAGCCACGGCGAATGCCACGAATATCTGCAACACCTGGCGCGCATTCCCGAGACGGTCGAACGCGCCCTGGAGCTGTCGGCCCAGACCCACGCCATCGCCGAAGAGTACGGCGAGTTTCCGAACTGGCTCTACCTCGGCCGCGGGTTCCAGTATCCGATCGCGCTGGAAGGCGCGCTTAAGCTCAAGGAAATCAGCTACGTCCACGCCGAGGGGCTGCCCGCCGCCGAGATGAAGCACGGGCCGATCGCGCTGATCAGCAAGGGCATGCCCGTCGTCGTCATCGCGACGCGCGGGCACTGGTACGAAAAGGTCGTCAGCAACATCGAGGAAGTGCGCAGCCGCGGCGGATCGGTCATTGCCGTCGCGACCGAGGGCGACACGCAGATCGCGCGCGTCGCCGAGCACGTCCTCTACGTCCCCGACGTGCCCGAGGCGCTCGCGCCGCTCGTCTCGGTCGTGCCGCTGCAACTGCTGGCGTATCACGCCGCCGTCCTGCGCGGCTGCGACGTCGACAAGCCGCGCAACCTGGCGAAGAGCGTCACGGTGGAGTAGCCCGTAGCGGCCCGCGCCCCCGCGCGGCCGGAACGACGCGGAATGTCGAAAGACCACCATCCGTCAGACGGCCAGAATCGCCGACTCTCCCGCGCTCCCACAATCCCGCGCCGCTCCGGCCGCGCGAGGGCGCGGGCCGCTACAACCCCCCCTTCGCATTATCCACTGAGCGCAGCGGCCGATTCGGTGAAGAGATACACGTGGTCGCCGTCACTCGATGCGCCAATCCAGCCGTAACAGGCCAGCAGGATGAGCGCCGGCCGCAGCGCGTCGACCGTCTCGTCGCCCTCGCACAACTGCGAAACCGGCACTCCGTGCCGCGCCGCCAGAAGCTGCGCGAGCGCCTCGGCCGCGCGCCGCCGATCGACGCGCCGCAGGATCCAGCGCTGGCGCAGGTGACGCGCGCCGGCCAGAATTCGGCGCGGGCCGTACAACAGGAACTCGACGAACAGCAAACCGCCCTCGCGCGGCCACGTGCCCGGCGAGACGAGCGGCCCCGCAGTCATCGATAGCACGGAGAAGCGCTCTGCGTCGAGCCCGCCGGGCGAGATTCCCGCGAGCGCGTTGTCGAGGTAGCGTCCGCCGGTTTCCCGCTCAAATCGAAAGAGCAGCGGCACGACGATGAGGCACGCTGCGCCGAAAAACCACCACCACGAGTACGACGCATCCGCGGCGAGCCAGAGGATGACGCCGAGCACGAATGGCAGAAGCAGCGTCAGCGGCACGCCGAGCAGGATGCTCGCAACCGCGCCGAGCTTGCGCATCCGCTCACGACGCAACAACTTCGCCAGTGCATGCGTCGTGGCAGTTGGGTCTACCTGTGTGCTCGACATGCCCTGCTCCGCAGACTCCGTTCGCTGCTGCGCGCGATGCACTATAGAAATACACGATCCGTTGCACAATACGGTGGAGATGCGTTGAATCGGGGAGCATCGGCCTCTGGCCGGTGCGAATGTCTCTGGCCGGCGCGAATTCGCTATTCGCACCGGCG
>CAZHIE010000089.1:0-17953 GCA_964532435.1 uncultured Planctomycetales bacterium | reverse complement strand
TTTTCGCCGGTGAATTCCTCGGGCTCTTCCTTTGGCGCCGGGATGCCGGGCACGTCGCGCGGCACGGTCTCTTCGGTCGTGTAGTCGTAGAACTCGCGGTACTGGGCGCGGAAGTAGCCGCCCGGCCGGGCCGTGACGCCGTTGAGCACGGCGCCGACGACTCGCGCGCCGATGCGGTCGAGCTGCTCGCGCGTGCGCCGCAGGACGCCCTTGGAGTTGCTGACGGCGCGGACGACGACGATCACGCCGTCCACCTGGCGCGCCACGATGAGCGGATCGCTGATGAGCAGGCAGGGCGGGCCGTCGAAGATGATGCGGTCGTATTTCGCCTTGGCCTGTTCGATCAGCTCGTGCATCTGCTTGCTGCCGAGCAGTTCGGCCGGGGTGGGCGGCATCGGGCCGCTGGTGATGATGTCGAGATTGGGGATGTCGGTGCGGCTGATCACGTCTTCGAAGCGCGCTCGGCCGACCAGCAGGTTGCTGAGTCCTTCGGCTCGCGCTTCGGGGTAGGCCGCGCGCAGGGCGGGCCGGCGGAAATTCATGTCGATGAGCAGCACGCGCTGGTTCGAGTGCGCGAGCGTGACTGCGAGGTTGATCGCGACGGCGGTTTTTCCGTCGCCGGGGCCGGGGCTGGTGACGAGGAGCGTGCGCTGCGATTCGGCCGGCCCGCTAAACGTGAGGTGGGCGCGAATCTGGCGGAACGCCTCGGACACGAGCGAGTGCGGCGCGCGGCGCGTCGCGGTCTCGATCTCGTCGATGTCGGTCTCGTCTTCGTCGAGCAGCGGGACGCTGCCGAGGACGGAGATGTGGCCGTGGCGCGCGACGTCGATCGGCGTTCGGACGGCCTTGTCGGTGAATTCGAGCAGGAACGCGACGCCCAGCGCCCCGACGACGGAGAGCAGGAGCCCGCCGCCGAGGTAGATGAGGAAGTTGGGGCGAGTGGGCGACACGGCGTCCTGCGGCGGCGACGCGATGGTGAGCTGGCCGCGGCGCTTCTGAAGGGCGGAGCGGCCTTCGGCGTCGGTGACGGCGTTGTTCACGCGTTCGAGCTCGCGCTGGAGCATTTCCTCGTTTTTGGAGAGCGACTCGAACTCCTGGATCGCGCGATCGAGTTCGCGCAGGGAGGCCTCGCGCTCGGAGAGTTGCTCCTGGAGCGAGCCGAGCACGTTGGCGATGCGGGCGGATTCCTGGCGGACCTGCTCGACCTGGCGGCTGCGCAGGTCGTCGGTGAGCTGCTCGCGGTAGGACACTTCCTTCTGGAAGTACTCGTCGTGGCGGTCGTTGAGCTCCTGGAGCGAGCGGTGCTTCTCGCCGAAGCGCTTCTTCTGCACGGCGATTTCGATGTCGAGCGCCTCCACCTGCTGGCGGTAGTAGCGGAGCACCGGGTCGTTTTCGATCAGCACGCGCATCTCGGCCGTGACGGGCAGGTCGCGCGGGTCGAATCCGCGGATGACTTCGAGCTGCGCGTCGAGGTCGGCGCGGCGGGCCTGGAAGTCGGCCTTGTTGGCGGAGAGGACGCCGATTTCGTCGGCCAGGCGGTCGCGCTCGGCCTCGACCGCGGGCATGTCGCGCTGGTTGCGCAGCGTGGTGATCTGGGTGCGAAGCTCCTTGAGCCGGCGATCGACGTCGTCGCGGGTGCGCTGGAGCGTGGCGAGCGTCTCGGCGCTGGTGTCCTCGGAGCGCGTCTGATACATCGACACGTAGGTCTTCATCAGGCGGTCGACGATCAGCGTGGCTTCCTTCTTGTTCTTGGCGCCCAGCCGCACGCGGATCAGGCGCGACTCGCGCACGGGCGCGGCGGTCAGGTTGTCCTGCAGGCCGTAGAGCGCTCTCTGGTGATCGCCGTACCAGCGGTAGAACTCGGTGGCCTTGATCTCCTCCTGTTCGAGAAGGCGCAGGAGCACGTCGAGCTGCTTGATGCGGGCCGATTCGGTCTGAAGCTGCTGCTCGATGTAGTCGCGCGGGACGATGGGCGTCTCGCCCTGCATGACGTTGAGCACGGGCGGCTCGAAGCGCATGAACCCTTCGCTCTCGAACTGCGGCGCGACGTACCACACGACGACGGTGGCGATCGCGACGAGCGAATAGAGCGTGATCAGCGTGGCCGCGACGGCCTTCTTGCGCTGCTTGATGATGCGCCAAACGTCTCCGGCGCCGATGCCGGCGGCGGCGGGCGCGGGTCCGCCCGGCCCGGCCCAGGCTGTCTGGGGTCCGAGGCCGCCCGGACTGTAGCGAACTACGTCGTGTACGTCGCCGATCGCACTCATCGCGCACCTCGTCCTGCCCGCGGGCCAGGGTCAATCCGGCATCTGGCCGCCTACTGCTTCAGCGCGGCTTCGAGCCGCCGCGCCGTCTCCGTATCGCCCTTCGCCCTGGCTCGACGCAAGCCCTGATCGAATTTCTCGCGGGCGTCCGCGTTGCGTCCCAGCTTCTGGAGCACCTGGCCGAGATGCTCGTAGATCGCCGCGTTGTCGGGGTCGGCGGCGATCGCCTCGGCCAGCCGGGCCGCGGCCGGCTCAAGCCGGTCGTTCTTGAAATAGACCCAGCCGATCGTATCGAGCGCGTCGGCGGCGTCCGATTGGCCGCCGATCAGCGAGTAGAGCTTGTCGGCATATTTCAGGGCTTCCTGCGGCCGATTCTCATCCGTCGCGAGAAGGTACGCAAGGTTGTTGAGCGCGGTGACGTTGTTCGTGTCGCGCTCGAGGATTTTCGCATAGAGCTGCGTCGCCTCCGTGCTCTTGCCGGTGAGCTGCAGGGCCTGCGCCTGGAGCATCACGCATTCGGGGTACTCGGGCTGCTGCTCCGGCTTAAGCCGGGCGATCACGCCCTCCAGCACAGGCAGCGCCTCCTTCGGCGAGCCGGCCAGCAGCATGTTGCCGGCCAGGACGACGCGGAGCCGCACGCCTTCGATCGCTTCGCCCGGCGCGCCTTCCGCCAGCGCTCGCAGCATTTCGACCACGTCGGCGGTGGCCAGGTGCGTTCGCAGCCGGCCCGCGATCGACGAGACGGCCGCCAGCGACGCGCGCGACGATTCGAGCAGCGCCTGGCGGGCCTGTTCGGCGGCCTTGGCCGGCGCGGCGGCGGCGGAATAGGCCGCCACCGCGGATGTACGAATCATCGGGCTGATCTGGGCGGCGGGAATAGCCTCGAAGAGTGCGACCGCGTCGGCGGCACGATCCGCGCGGGCGAGGCAATAGATGCGCGCGGAAGTGGACATCTCGTTCACGCGGCGCTGGGCGGGCGTGGCGGCCGCGGCCGACTTTTCCTGCGCTCGCTGGTAGTAGGAGGCGGCGGCCGCGTAGTCCTTGCGCGATTCGGCCAGCCGCTCGGCGGCGGTGCGGCGCTCGTCGAGCGCGGTCGCGGCGGCGCGCCGCTCGATCACGCCGGCGAGCTGGAGCGGCCATTCGGCGCGATCGGCGTCCTTTTCGATCAGCTCGCTGAGGAGTCGCTGGGCGCGTTCGGGGCGATTCGTGGCGTCGTAGAGCCGGACGAGGCGGTCGACAACCTGCGCCTGGGCCTGCGGACCGGAGGATTCGTCCTTGACGACGACGTCGAGCAGCTCGCGCAGCTCGTTTTCGGCCTGCTCATAGTCGCGGGAGACTTCGTAGAGCACGGCCAGCCGGGAGCGCAGGGGGATTTCGAGCGATTTCTCGCGGGCGACGCCGGCCTTTGCCTTGAGGAAGTCCTCCTTGGCCGCGACGACGTCGCCGGACTGGAGCGCGAGATTTCCGCGGTTGTAGAGCGCCCAGATGTTGTCCGGATTCTGGCGGATGATCTCGTTGAGGTCGGCGCCGGCTTTCTGGCGATCGTTGCGCGCCAGCAGCACGCCGGCGCGGGTGATGAGTCCGCGCGGGTCTTCGGGGAACTCGCGGACGAAGGCGTCGGCTTCCTTCTCGGCGTCGCCGAGCTGCGCGTCGCGCAGCAGCGCGTCAATCAGGTAGATGCGCGTGAGCTGGAGCGCCTGGCGCTCGGCGGCGATTTTCGGGTCGAGCTTGGGCCCCAGTGCGCGGCACGCTTCGATCACGCTCTTGCGATTGCCGGTGCGGTTGTAAAACTCGATGGTCTCAAACGCGATCTGAAGGTCGGCGGAGCGCTGATCCTCCTTCTTCTCGATCAGCGTGGGGACGGCCGCGCGCACCTCGGCGAGGCGCTGCTCGGCGGCGGCCTTGTCGCCGAGCCGCTCATAGAAGCGGGCCGAGAGCATCAGGGCGGCCACTTTGTCGGTGCCCGATCGGGCGTCGGTGTAGGTCTTGAGCGCGGCCTCGCCGTCCTGGCGCCGGCCCGCCCCGCCGTAGAACTCGATCGCCTTGGTGATGATGTCGGTGCGGCCGGGCTGCGCCGCCAGGGCGGCGGTGAAGCTCTGGTGCGCCAGGTCGCCGAGGCGCTGAAAGTCCTCGCCGCCGGCGGATTTCTTGTCGATGGCGATGCGGCCGTAGAGCTCGCCGAGGCGCAGGATGTTTTCGAGATCGTCGGGCCGCTCGCGGCGGCGCTGCTCGCGTTCGCGGACGGCGGCGACGGGATCCTGGGCCTCGCGAATTTCGTCGCGGCGCTGCTGGAATTCGGTGTCGGTGGCGGCGGCGGGCAGGCGGCCGGCGATTTCGAGGTGTTTCTCGGCGAGTTGCTTGTACTTGCGCTGCTCGTCGCCGGTGGCCTGCCGGGCGAGCGCGTCGCAGGTGTAGAACATGAGCTTGTTGGCGCGATAGCTGCGTGGGTTGGCCTCGATGGCGGAGTTGAGCGCCTCGAGCGCTTCGTTGCGGCGGTTGGCGGCGAGGTAGGCGAGGGCCATCTTGACGTCGAGCTCGGAGTCGCGCGGCAACTCGCGCTGCGCGGTGCGCAGCTCGCGGATGGCGTCCTCGGTGTTGCCGCGGATCATGGCGATTTCGCCGCGATAGGTGGCGCCGTGCGCGCCGTCGGCGTTGAGCGCGACGAGGCGGTCGACGTATCCGGCGGCCCGCGCGACGAAGGCGTCGCCGCCCTCCTTCTCTCCGGCCCGCTGAAGCGCCATGTAGAACTGCTGGATCAAAACGTCCCGGTCATTGGGGCGGAGCTTCTCGATGCGGTCGAGGCATTCGGCCGCCTTGTCCAGAAGGTTGCGGCTCTGGTAGAAGGAATACAGCTCGGAAAGGCGCGCGTTTTCATCGGGATTGGTGGTCGGATCGTCGATCACGGCGGCCAGCCGCTCCTCGACCTTCTTCTCGTCGCGCTCGGAGAGCATGACCTCGTAGGCGGCGAGCAGGCGGCCGTACTTGTCGGCGGGCATGCGCCCCTTGAGCTTACGGACGATGGCGAGTCCGGCGTCGCGCTCGTCGCGCTGGATCATGAGCGGGACGTAGATCGCCAGCGCCGCGCGCAGCTCGCCGTCGGACGCGCGGCGGGTCTCGTCGGTTTCGTCGGCGAGCGCGAAGAGGGCATTGAGCGCCGCGAGGGCCTCGTCGAAGTTCCGCTGCGCCATGGCGAGCTTGGCGTTGGAGAAGAGCTTCTCGGCGTCGGAGGCGGACAGGTTGGAGATGATGTCGCGCGTCTCGTTGCCGCGGCCGGGGATGCGCGCCGTGGCGGTGGCCTGGATCGAGCGCAGCCGCAGGTCGACCGGGTTTTTCTGAAGGAGCCGCTCGGCGATGACGAGGGCTTCCTTGGACCGGCCGGTGTCGTTGAGCAGTTCGGCGTAGCGGCACTGCACGTTGAAGGGGACTTCGTCGGGGCCGAGGATGGCGGAGTATTCGCGGACGGCCTCTTCGGCGTAGCGGACGGCCTCGCCGACCTGCTGCGCGCCGGCGTACAGCTCGGCGAGCTGCTCGGTGACGATGGAGTTGAAATTCTGGTAATAGAATCCGGCCGGGAACTTGCGCTTATAGGCTTTCTCGAAAGCGAGGATGGCGTCGCGCGGCTCGTTGCTGGCGACGGCGAAAAGCCCGCGCATGTAGTGGGTGAGCGGGAAATCGGAGTACTTGGTCTCGGCGTCGTCGAGGAAGAACTTCGCCTGTTCGAGCCGCGCCTTGCGGGTCTCGTCGTCGGCGGCGGTCGAGAAATGACCGAGCGCCGTGCGGAAGCCCTGGGCCAGCATCTGCACGCGCACGGGCTTCATGATGATCGCGCGGAACGAGCGCAGCGTGCGCGTTGCGTTGGTCGCGTCGCGGTAGATCTTCAGCGCCGCTTCGTACTGCTCGGGGCGCAGCGCGGTGGCGGCGGTCGCGCCGGGCGCCGGCTGCAGCTCAAACTGGGCGCGCGTCACGTAGGCGTCGTAGGCCGCCGGATCGAGCTTCACCGCCTCGTCGGCGTGGCGGATGCCCTCCTGCCGCAGCGCCTCGCGGGCCGCGTCGTCGAGCTGGTCGCGCTTGCGGGTGAGCTGCACGCGCAGGTAGCGGGCCATCTCGGCGTGCAGCTCGGGCGATTCCTTCTTCTGGGCCAGGGCCGATTCGAGCACGGCGCGGCCCTCGTCGTCGCGATCGCGGTCGGCCAGCAGGCGCAGGTATGCGCCGACCAGCTCGTGATCGCCGGGATGGGCCGCCAGCGCGGTCTTCAGTATCGTCTCGGCCCGCTGCGCGAAGGCGTCGACGATCTGCGGGACTTCGGTGCCCGCCGTGGGGCGCTCGCGCGCTTCGGCCATGCGCTGCGCGACGAGGGTTCGCTCCCAGACGATCTGGGCCAGCGCGACGCGCGTGTCGGTGGGCGACGCCTTCACGGCGGCGTCGAGCACCTTGACGATTTCGGCGTCGTCGCGGCCGTCGGGCGTGCGCAGGTCGATCAGGGCGACGGCCTTGCTGACGAGGCCGTTGACGTTGTTGGGCTGGACCTCGATGAGCTTGGCGCCGTAGTCGCGCAGCGAGGTGGCGTTGGTCTCGCCGCCGACGATCCGCAGTTTCCACAGGCCGTCGAGCAGGGCGGTCAATACGTCGACGTTGGCGGGCTCCTGCGAGTTGGCGGCCTGGAGCACGTTGAGCCAGGCGCGGAAATCGCCGGTGGTGAAGAGGCAGCGGGCGGCGGCGATCAGGTATTTCACGTCCTGGTTGGGGCTGGCCTGATAGGCCTGCTGGTAGAGGACGACAGCGCGTTCGAGATCCTTGTCCTCTTCGCGCTGCCGCGCGTTGGCGGCCAGCACTTCGGGATCGCGCTTGGCGCTCTGGCTCGTCACGATCGCGACGAGGCCGACGGTCAGCCCGATGCCCGCCAGCGTGAGCACGGCGACCAGGTTTTTGTTCAACTTCTTCTGCTTGGCCATCGGACGATCCCTCTTGCTGAAGCTCTCACGGCTTGCGGCCGGGCGGCGCGGTCTGCGTCGCGCCGGATTCTAGTTTGCGTTGCGCGTCGGCGGCGAGCGCCTCCTTCCAGGCGAAGTGCTCGCCGAGGAGGATGGACATCAGGCGCTCGACAAGCGGCCCGAGCGCGGCGACAGTTTCCTCGCGCGAGGCATTGCGGGCGAAGGGCGCCTCGTCGGTGAAGTGAATCTCGATTTTGGCGTAATAGGCGTAGCGCTGGAACGGGTTGGCCTGCCGCAGGCGGACTTCGTTGCGCGTGGTGGCGTAGGCGTCGCTCGCGTGGAAGAAGTAGGCGATGTTCAGCTCGGGCGACTCGCCGGCGACGAATGCCGTGTGGCTGCGGCGGCGCGTGTCGAAGCGCAGCATGCGAATCGGAACGGCCCCGCCCGGCGCTCCGACGCCGGCGGCGGGAACGTCAAAGGTCCGGCCGTCGAGGAGCGTATAGCCCGCGGCCTGCACGCATTCCTCGGGCACGTGGGGAACCTGGTCGGGGTTGCCGGTGTAATACGTGACGATGACGTGGGCGCAGCGGGTGCGGTCTTCGGGGCGCTTGGTCTCGTCGACCAGCGTTGCCTGGAAGTATTCGCGCGTGCCGAGGCTTTCGAGCGTTTCGTCGGGGATCGGCGCGGGCTGGATGCGGTGCATCGAATAGCGCGGCAAGAGCTGGCGCGTGTCGAAGAGCATGAGCGGTTTCTTGAGCGGCACGGCGTCCTTGGCGAAGTGCCAGTCGAAGACGTGGCCGAGCAGCGGCAATCCGCCGCCGAAGAGCGCCAGGACGCCCGTGCAGATCCAGAAGCGGTGGCTGGGGGAAAAACGGAATTTGCGCGGCGGTTCGGCGCGCGGGGCCGGGGGCTGCGCGGTGCGGGGGATCAGCGGTTCGCCCTGCGGCGTACTCACGCGCTCGGTCCTCAAGCCGCCCTGTTCACGCGCGGGCGGCGCTGCGCTGGCGCCGGGGTTCATGCGCGACCCCCGCCGGTCGCGGGCGCCGCATCGGGGTCATCGGCGTCGGAATCGTCGACCACCAGGCGGTTCAGCACGCTGCCCAACCCGGCGAAAATGCCGAAGGCCAGCAGCAGCACGGCCAGCCCCAGCATCGTGTGATACGTGCCGGCAGCGTATTTCGGATCGACGAAAATGTGCAGGTAACAGGTGACGCTGACGCGGATGAAGTTGCAAAACGTCGCGATCGGCACGCAACTGGCGATCATCACGATCCGCTGCCACCACGGGCGCTCCTGAAGAAACGTGACCGCCACGCCGAGCGCGCAGAGCGTCACGGTGCTGCGCATTCCGCTGCACGCGTCGGCGACGCCGATCGCGCCCCGCGCGCCGCGATAGACATACTCCAGATTGGAGCCGATCCGCTCGATCTCCAGCCCGGGAAACAGCCCCATTACCGAAGCGGCCACCATCGCGGCCAACTGCCGCAGCGGATTTGTAAGCTGCCAGTACGTGCGCTTGGGCAACGGAATCGCGAAGAACAGGTAAAGCCAGGGCAGCCACGCATACCGCAGCATCGGCAGCCCGCACAGGTAAATCGCCGCGCCGAGCACGGCCAGCAGCAGAGCCACGAACCGCACGTACGCGAACGGGATGATCGACCACAAAACGCCCTGATACGCGACAAGGGCGACGATCAGCAGCACCAGGCCGATCCAGTTGTGGCGGACCGGGCAGCGTCGAATCTCGGGCCAGCGCGTGTAAACGAGGTAGGCGGCGAAGAGCGGGATGATCGGTCCGTGCGACCAGTCGGCGTCATGCAGCCAAGCGTATGTCAGCGTGCCAAGCCCGGGCGGGATGAAGTCGAAGAGCGTCCAGAACGCGGCGATGATGCCGATGGCGATGACGCCGGCCTGAATACGGGCGGAGGCGTCGAAGTCGATCCGGCCGGGCGCAGACCTCGGTAGCGGTGTTGCAGCCATGCTCCGTTCCGTAGCCCGCCTGGCGGAAAGCCTGCCATCTCGTCGTGTCCGTTGCGGCAGCACGGCAGGACGCCCATCCCGCCGGCGATCGACGACGCTTACGATCGCCGCCCGCAATGCTTACGTGCGGCGCGGGGCCGGGTTCGCAGCCGGGCGGCGCGTCCTAGAACGGCAGTCCGCGGCGTGCCCGGCGGTTCTCGGCGATGATTTCCGGATTCAGCCGTGCGCCATACGCGTCCTTGTCGGCGAAGTTGCGGTCGTAGACGAAACCGAACCCGTAGGTGAATCGGAACGAATTGCGGATCACGAACAGGAACGGCGCAACAACGTCCGATCCGACATTGATCACGTCGTCGTCCTTCAGGAAGAAGTCCTCTTCGACGCCGGCGAAAATCGCGTCCAGGTTGATCGGAATCGTGATCTGCTTGTCGGTGCCCGGTTCGCGGCGGATCAGTTCGCAGCGCGACGGCCAGGCCAGGGGGCTGAATCCGCCCGCAAGGCCGCCGATCGCCTGCTTGACCGTCACCTCGCGGCCGTTCAGCGCGTAGACGCCCGGGCGATTCACCTCTCCCATGATGTAGATCACGCCCACGTCGATCGGAACCTGGATCCAATCGCGGTCGCGCACGACGATGTTGAATCTTGGATCGCCCGCCCGCAGCGCCGAAAGGTCGATCTCGATCACGCGCTGGCTCAGCTCATACTGCGGCAGATCTTCCCACGAGAACGGCCGCTCGGCGGCCGGCTTTTCGGCGCCGGGCTTTTCGCCTTCGGGCTTTTCCGCGGCGGGAGGCTCTACCGGCGGCGGTTTCGGCTGATCCTCCAGCCGCTGGCCGGTCTTGGGGTCGAAGATCAGCGGCGCGAACGGCCGGTTCGACTCGCGGCGCACTTCCTGCGTGTCGGCAGGGCGCTCGGTGCGGCGTGAGGGGGAGAGCAGCTCGTCGAGTTCGTCGCGCGTCGGGCGGTCGTCGCGCCGGCCGGGCTGCGAGTCCTGCATGTTCAAACCGGCGGTGGCGAAGAACCCCGCTTGCGAACCGCCGCCGTCGTCGGGCGGAATGATCAGGCCGTTATTTTCCGGGGCGCGGTTTGCGTCCGTGCCATTGGCGGCGGACTTGCCGCTGCGGCGAATGACGTACAGCTTCTTCGCTTCCGGACCGGCGTCGCGGGCGAGGCCGATCGCTTCGGCCAGGCGCATGTCCGGGTCAGTGATCGGGTATTGCCCGGCCAGGCCGACCGAGCCGGTGATGGTAAACGTCCGGCCGCGGCGGCCCTGGATCGTCGCGTAAATGACGGGGTCGGTGAGCCGCTGGGCCGACTCGATCGCGGCCTTGATCTCCTGCTCCAATTCCGACTCGGTCAGGCCGACGACCTTGATGGAGCCGACCGTGGGGATGCGCAGCTCGCCGGCGGAGCTGACTTCGGAAACAACGCTGAACGGCACGCCGGGTTCGAGCAGGTTGGGAATCAGGATCTGAATGATGTCGGACGGAACGATTCGGTAATCTTCGTAGCTGGCGGCGAGGTCTTCGGGCGTCGGTTCGGACGCATTTGCCAGGCCCGGGAGCGATTCTCGCCCCGGCAGCAGGATGCGGCGGATGCCCTTTTCCTTGGCCTTCATGCCCCAGACGCCGACTTTGGTCGGGTCGAGGAAGCTGTGCGGCGGCATGAGCGCGCATCCCGAGCCCGCCGCCGCGACTCCGGCGATCAGGACAATGGGCAAGGTCGACCTGCGCAATCGCGTGGCGCGCGCACGCCGGCGGGCCGCGGTTGAGAGGCGGGACTGGTACACGGCCTCCGACTGCTGCGTCGGCACCCCGGCCGCTGTGCTGCGTCCGTCCATCGCGACAACTCCTCGACACGTGCCCGTCGCCGACTTGGCCCCGCCGCGAGTGGGTCGGCGGCGCTTTTTCGCCCGGCCGATCCTGCGCTAGCGCTGTCCGGCGAGCGGGCCGGGCGTTGGTCAGATCGCACCGCAATGCGCGTCGGGATTCCATGCCCTTGGGTGGCAGCTCGCTCGACCGGTGGCGTGGTATACCCTGCGCTGCAAACTCTTGTCAATTCGTCGCGTGCGGGTCAGCGCCGGCGTACGCAGACGGCTGGCCGGGCTCGCGCACGGCGGAATCTCTCAAGCGTGCTCGCGGCCGCGCGGGTGACTCCCGCACGCGCTGCGCCGCCGAGGGCACTACGGCCTGATTGATTATCGGTTCAGCCGTTGGTGCGGCTTGCGGGGGAGTTGTATCGTCGGGGTCGGAGGTTGGCGCGCGAGCGGCGCGGTTGTGGGTTCCGCCGGCGGCGGGGGCGTCGATTTCCCCGATAGGACGGACATGGCGGAATCCGCATCGGCATCCGGCGGGCAGGCGGCGCTGCGCCGCGGCGAACATGCGCCGCGCGTGCTGATTGTCGGCGCGGGAGGGCACGGCCGGGTCGTGCTGGACATCCTGCTGGCGGGCCGGCGCTGCGAAGTGGCGGGGTTCATCGACAACAATCCGGACATTCACGGCCGGCGGATCGACGGAATCCCTGTGCGCGGCGCGTTTGGCGAACTGGCCCGCATCGCGGCGGAGCAGCGCGCGACGGAGGTGATCGTTGCGGTGGGCGACAACGGCGTGCGGCGGGGCATGGCGCGCGAGGTCGATGCGTGGGGGCTGCGGCTGGCGTCGGCGATTCACCCGTCGGCGGCGCTGGCGTGCAATGCGACGATCGGCCGAAACGTGGTGATTGCGGCGGGCGTGGTGGTTTGTGCGCATTGTCAGATCGGCGACAGCGTGATTCTCAACACCGGCTGCATCGTGGATCATCAAACGATGATCGGCGAAGGGACGCACGTGTGTCCGGGGGTTCGCGTGGCGGGTCGGGTGAAGATCGAAGCGGGGGCGTTCGTGGGGATCGGCGCGACGATTGTTCCGGGCGTGACGGTGGGGTGCGAGGCGATCATCGGGGCGGGGGCGGTTGTTTTGGAGGACGTGCCGAGTCTTTCGACGGTCGTGGGCGTTCCAGCGCGTCGAATCCGATTGGCGTCCGCGTCGGAGGACGAGGCGGCGATGCTGCTGCCGGCGGGGATTGCGGTTGCGTCGGAGTCGGGCAGAGGCTAATTGGGTACTCCGGATGAGCATGCCTGGAATGTCGAATTGCGAATAGCGAATAACGAATTGGGGAGAGCGTCGGGCTTACTGCAATTCGTTATTCGCAATTCGCAATTCGCCCAAAGCAGACCGCCCGGCCGGCGTCGTGTGGTGACGCCGGGCGGGCGGCCGGTGAGTGTGGAGAGTCGACGTGATTCTCTTGCATTGGCCCGGAGTCGCGCGGATCGGGCAGGCATGCGGGCATTCGTTGCGAATGTCGCGGCTCGATCCGCGCTGCTCCTTGCCGGAAATCCCCCCCTCCGTGGGCGACGGCGTCGTGCCGTCTAGCTGCGGCGGCGCAGGGCGAGCAGTGCCCCGGCGATCGCCATCACCCCGAGCGTAGCAGGCTCGGGGACTACGGTGACCTTCATGTCCGCGCCGGCGTTGGTGCGCGTCGCACCGGCGCCGTCGCTGAGACGGAAGAACTGATCCAGCGTCATGCCGCCGGGAAACGCGAACTGGATTTCGACCAGCGAGCCGCTGTCGTAGTTGCGGCGGTCTTCGGCGCCCGGAGCGCCGGAAAGGCCGAGCGAACCCGCTGAGCCGATGAAGTTCCACTCCGGCCCGAAGGTGTCGTTGTTGAGCAGGATGGCGTCGTTGGCGCCGAGGACTCCGAGGTCGCCAGTCATGACGAACGCGAAGCCCTGGATCATGACGTTCGTGCTGGCGAAGCTGGCGGCCATCGAGTCTCCGGTCGTGGCGCCGGACGAGTCGGTGCCGCGGAAGCCGAGCGCCGAGCTTTCGACGCTGTAGGCGTTCGGGCCGAGGTAGCGGACGACGGCGTCGAGCGCGACGCCGAACGTGCCGGCGTCGTCGTTCGCCGTGTTGAGCAGCACGTCGTCGCCGGCGCCGGGGCCGTCGAGCTGGTCATTGAGGCCGAAATCGTACTTCTGGGCGGTCAGGCGCGAGGCGCCGTTCTGGTCGATCACCAGTGAACCGATCACGTCGCCTACGATCGGCGCGGCGTTGCCGTTTCGCGTAAACGCGAAGTCCAGTGTTCCATAATCGAGGAACACATAGTCGGCCCAGGCCGGCGCGCCTCCCAGCGCGGCCGCTCCGAGCAGACCGGCAAGAAGCCGCGACCGGAAGTGGGTGAGTCGTCGCATCTTCTCCTCCTTAGAAACCCATTCTGCGAACGCGCGTCGCTGCGCGCGTCCTTCGGCCGAGAGCCATTCTGGTGTCGGACCTCTCGGCCAGGAGCGCGGTCCGCACGGTACTCTTTGCCAGATAAACGAAGCGCCGCGCACGCGCCCGCGATGGCGGACGGTTCCGCAGTTCCGATTCCCGTCTGACCGAACGGGGCTCGGTGGATGCAGTGTGTGCGCTACCCCCCGAATCTCTGGTGACCGCGTAAGCAGTTCCGCGATCACGCAATGCTAGAAGTGCGGCGGCGCGAGTCAACCACGCGCGTTGCGCGGCGCGCCGGCGAATCGGCGCGGCGCGCGTGGCGCGGACCCGCGAACCAACGCGATTCCGGACCCGTGCGATAAGAGGTCGGCGGACGCGGGCTCTGCCCCGTCGTTATGCCACCGGCCGAGTTGGATAAACGGCCGCGTGTCAAGGAAATTCCGCGCCGGGAATCCGCGCCCGACGCCGCGGGCCGGATAACTCGCGCCGCGCCGGCGGCCCGGGCGGCGCGCGTTTGCCCGCGTCCGCAAATCGGCGATGATGCCGACATGCGAAGCAACGTCCGAGATTTCGCGGTCGCGCGAACGGCGGCGCCGGCGGCGCGCGGGTTCCGCGTGCTGGGCGTCGACCCCGGCCTGCTGCGCACGGGTTTTGCCGTGCTGGCCGCTCGCGACCGCTCGGAAGGGCCGCGCGTGGTGGAGGCGGGGGTCATCCGCGTTCCGGCCGAGGGTCCGCTCGAAGGCCGGCTGCTGGAACTGGAGCGCTGCCTGTCGCAGGTGATCGAGTCGGGCCGGCCGGACCTGATCGTGTGCGAGCAGCTTTACGCGCATTATCGCCACCCGCGGACGGCGATTCTGATGGGCCACGCGCGGGGCGTGATTTTCGCCACGGCGGCGCGGTTGCGCGTTTCGATCGTGTCGGTGGCGGCGACCAACGTAAAGAAGTACCTGACCGGCGCGGGCCACGCCGGAAAGGCGCAGGTGCAGCGCGCGGTGGCGGCGACTCTGGGCCTGGCGGAATTGCCGGAGCCGCACGACGTGGCGGACGCGATGGCGATCGGGCTGTGCGGGCTGGGGATTCGCGAGGCGGCGGCAGTCGGCGGCTCGCAGGTTCGACGGAGGGGTCGGACGTGATTGTTCGCATTACCGGGCTGCTCGAGTCCGTTTCGGAGAGCGGCGTCGTGGTGTCGGTGGGCGGATTGGCCTACGAGCTGATGATCCCGGCCTGCGCCGCGGCGGAGCTTGCGCAGCGGCGCGGGGAAGAAGTGACGCTGCTGACGGTGCAATATCTGGAAGGCAATCCGGCGGGGGCGAACCTGATCCCGCGCATGATCGGGTTTCTCAGCGAGATCGAGCGGGATTTCTTCCACGAATTCACGCGCGTAAAGGGAATCAGCATGCGCCGGGCGCTGCGGGCGATGAGCGTTCCGATTCACGGCATCGCGGCCGCGGTGGAGCGCGGCGACGAGCGCGCCCTGACGGCGCTGCCGGAGATCGGGAAGAAGACGGCGGCGCAGATCATCGCGGAGCTGGCGGGGCGGATGTCGCGATTTGCCGCGAGCGCGCCGGCGTCCCGCCCGATTGCGGAGCTGCCGGCTGCGCAGCGCGTCGCGCTGGACATCCTCGTGCAGTGGGGGGATCGGCGCGTCGACGCGGAGCGCTGGATCGCCGCGGCGATCGAGCAGGAGCCGGCGCTGTGCGAGGCGGACGCGATCGTGCGTGCGGCGTACCGCGTGCGGAACCGCGCGGCGTCGGCGTTGTAATTCTTGCGCGAGCGCGGGAATTGCGCGGCTCGATTCCTATCGCGCGGCACGGCGCGCCGCGAATGCGGCCCAATTGCATACTCTCTGCGGCAGGGCGCGGTACGCGCAGGCGGGCGTCCGCTAACCAAGGGGATGCGACCTGCCGCCGGGCGACACAGCGCTCCGAGCGCGGGCGGCAGCCGAGAGGAACCCGATGGGCTCGACGCGAGAGACGGCCGACAAGCGGCCGGCCGGACCGGAATCCGACGCTTCGCCGCTTGCGGAGCGGGTGGCCGCCGTCACGTCGCAGTTTGTCGAGGCATTTCGACAGCTTGCCGAGATTCAGGAGGCGGTCGATCGCCGTTCGGCCGAGACGCTGGAGCGCGAGACGCGCGCCGCGACCGAGGCGCAGGCACAGCAAAAACTCCGCGAAGAAGTTGGGCGCCAGGCCGAGGAATGCGGCCGGAGAGAGGGCGAGCTTCAAACTCGCGAGCAGGCGCTCGCCAGGGCCGCCGAGAAGCTTGCGACCGATCAGGCGGCGCTCGCGACGGCGCAGGGCGAGCAGGAGCGCGAGCGCGCGCTGTTTCAACAGGCTCAGGAGCAGGCCGCCGCGCACGAGCGTTCGGTTCGCGCGGAATTGGCCGGCGCCGAAGCGCGCCAGGCCGCGCTGGACGCGGCCGAGAAAGCGCTGGCGCAGCGCAGCGCCGAGGCGGAGGCCGCCGCGGCGCAGGTTGCGCAGCAGGGCGAAGCGCTGGCGCGGAAGGAAACGAATCTCGGCGAGCTGGAGCAGTTGCTGCATCAGACCGAGGCCGAGCTGTCGGAGCGTTCGCGGGCCATCGCGGCGCGCGAGGAAGAGCTGGCGTCGATCCAGGAAGCGATCGAGGCGCGCGAGCGGGCGATGGCGCGCTTCGAGGAAGCGTTCGCGAACATCGCGGCGACGTTTTCGACGAAAGTGCCCGATCTGACTGCGCTTCCTCGTGCGGATTCCGGCGCCGCGATCGCGCCCGCCGCACAGCACGGCGCGGCGCACGCCGCGTCGAATGAGCCGCCGGGGCAGCAGCAGAGGCCGGAAGTTGCGCAGGCGGCGGGCTCGCCGATCGTCGGCGCCGAGCCGCCGGCCGGCAAGCCGGCCCGCGCGGCCCGCGCGGCGCCGCACGCGCCGGTCGCCGCGCCTGCGGCCCGATCGGCCGAGCGCGAGGCAGCGAAAGCGCCAGCGGCCGACGGGGGGAAGGCGGCCGGCGGAGACGGGGCGAAAGCGGCCGGCGGCGCGATCGACGAGTCGACGCTCGATCCGGATGAGCTGGGTAAGCTGCGCGTGATGCGGCGCCTGACCGGGGGTCGCGTGCCGGACTCGGAGCTGCTGGCGCGTATGCGGCGCGAGGGCGGGGCGGATGGGACGGGCGAACCCGGCGGGAAGCAGAAGCGCCGCTGGTGGTGACGCGCCGGCCGCTTTGCGTGAAGCGAAGTGCAGCCGAGGGCGGCTGCGGTCCCCTGCGGCGCAGATGGTCGCGGCCCGCGCCCTCGCGCGGCCGGAGCGGCGTACAAGAGCCAGCGCCCCCCGCGGAGTTCAGCGGGCGGGCTGAATGCACGGAAGAAAAAGGGGCGATGTGGCGCCGCAGTCCTGGCGTTGAAACGCCTGGCAACCATCGTGCGCCCTGACGGGCGAGAAGGTTGCTGCGGGCGCGCTCCCCGCGCTGTCGCGCGTGCGCTTTGCCTTTGCATCACTCCACGAACCACTTCTCGAGGCGCGGCGAATTCTCGATCAGCCAGCGCACCTTTCGCCGCACCATCTGTAGCATTCCAAAGCCGGGCATGTGCCCGAACGAGCCGGTCGCCGCGATGGGGTACACCGTCTCAGCAATCAGCGCTTCGATCATCAGGAGCGGAACCGCGCGGCGCATCTCCGTCGCGAGCGGCGCGATCGAAAGGTACGCGGCCATGAAGCGGCGGAGGCGCGACTCGTCGAAATAGGCCGGCCATTCGTTGGGGTCGGCGGCGCTGCGCAGGATGGAGAATTGCAGCGTGCCGTAGGCGGCGTCGACGACGGTGGGCTGGTGGCGCGCGGCGTCGAAGTCGATCACGCAGACGAGCTTGCCCTCGCGGAAGAGCATGTTTCCGGGGTGCCAGTCGCCGTGGATGATCGTGATGGGCCAGTTTGCGAAGCCGAGCCGGCGGACGGCGTCGGCCGTTTCCTCGTAGCGCTCGTAAAGCTCCTGCGTGGTCTGGAGCATCTGGGCTTCGCGGCCGACGACGGAATCGTGGCTGGCGGTGATGGTGGGGATGGCGTTGAGGCCGTTGCGAACGGATTGCGCGTCGTGGAAGCTGCCGGCCGGGGGCGACCACTCGGTGTGGAAGTCGCGGACGGCGTTGTGATAGCGGGCGAGCGCTGTGCCGGCCTGGCTGGTCTGCTCCAGCGAGCCGTCGAAGCGCTCGCCGTCGACGTACTCGAACATCTCGTAGATTCGCCCGAGAGACTGGAGCAGCGAGTTGTTCTCGTCGCGCGTTCCGACCAGCGACGGCACGGGGAAACGTTTCTGGCGCAGGTGGGATTGCAGCGCGTGCGAGAAAGCGACCTTGAATGGGTCGTCGCGGCCCGCGGCGCGGCGCTTGAGGAGGAATCGGCCGCGCTGCGTCTGGAGGATGAGCTTTGGCGCGCGGCGCGACCCGCGTGCGAATTCGCGCGCGCTCTCGACGACGCCGAGGTCGTAATGGCTGAGGACGACGGCGAGTTCGGAGGGGGTGAAGCGGTCGCGGTCGTACGGAGCGTCCATCGAAGCGATGGTAGCT
>CAZHIE010000088.1:0-18038 GCA_964532435.1 uncultured Planctomycetales bacterium | reverse complement strand
CCGCGCCCTCGCGCGGCCGTAGCGGCCCGCGCCCTCGCGCGGCCGTAGCGGCCCGGGTCGCGCGTGGTCCGGCGTGGCTCGCCGCCATGCTCTCGCCGCACTCGGCGCAACAGTGCCGTAGCGCCGGACCTCCGCGTCCGACGCCGTGTTCGCTCGAGCGCGCGATCGAGCGCCACGCGTCTCCACACTCTGCACCCAATCTTCCACATTCCGCCGAATTCTCTTGCACGCGCCGGTTTCTCGCGGTAGACTGCTCGGATAATGGCAACGTCCTTGCGACAATTCTCCGACGCGGCTTTCGCTCCCGGCGATCGCGCGCGCGGGGTTCGCCGCTGTTGTCACGTCTCTCATCGGCGCGCGTAATTGTCGTAACTTCTCGACGACGCGCCCCCCAATCGCACAACATCTTGCAACAGGAGGAACAGAGATGAACTTGCGTGCCATTCTTCTCGCGGCGATCGGCGCCGCGGCGCCCCTCGCCGTGCTGGCCCAGCCGGCCGCGACCGATCTCGGAACCCTCGTCAACGGCTCCCCGTTGCAGGTACCCACGATCCCCATCGCCGCCGGCGAAATCGTCTGGTTCACGTTCACGATCGACGATCCGGCCACGTCGCCCGATTACCTCGACATCGACACCGAGGGTTCGTCGCTGACCACGTCCAACGACACCGAGATCGGCGTCTACACCGACGTCGGCAACCTCGTCGCCACAGACGACGACGACGGCAGCGGCCTCCTGAGCCAGCTCTCGTTCGGCGCCGCCTGCCCGACGCGCCCGCCGGTCGGAACCGGTGTGGCATACAACGGCCGCGACGGCAACCTCGCCGCCGGCTTTTACTACATCGCCGTCGCAGGCTTCAATTCGACCTTCAACGCGACGAATTGGAACGTCACGTCCACGTCGACGAACACCGGCAACGCGGTGCTCAATCTCGCGCTGGGCACGGTGACTCCGATCTCGCCCCCGAGCGCGACGGACCTCGGCTCTCTGGTCAGCGGAACGCCGATCAACCTCTCCCCGGTCACGCTGGCGCCCGGCGAGATTCGCTGGTACTCGTTCACGCTCGATGCCGCCGTCGCTTCGCCCGATTTCCTCGACATCGACACCGAAGGCTCCGCCATCGCCGACACCGAGATCGCCCTCTATCGCGCCGACGGCGGCCTCGTCACCGCCGACGACAACGACGGCAGCGGAAACCTGTCGCAGCTCACATACGGGAGCAACTGCCCCATTCGTCCGGCTGTCGGAAACGGCCTGACCTACAACGGCCGCGACGGCGCGACACTGGCCGCCGGAACCTACTACCTCGCGATTTCCGCGTTCAACGCGACCTTCACGGCGTGCTTCACCGCCTCGACGACCGACGTGACGGGCGGCGATGCGGCCCTGAACATCAACCTCGACAGCGCCCCGGTCGCGCCGCCCGCGAGCACCGACCTCGGCACGCTGGCCGAAGGTTCGCCCATCAACCTGTCGCCGATCACCCTGGCCGCCAACGAGATCCGCTGGTATTCGTTCACGCTCGACGCCGACGTCACGGCGCCGCGCTTCCTCGACATCGACACCGAAGGCTCGGTCCTCACCGACCTCGAGCTCGGCCTCTACAACGCCAGCGGCGCGCTCGTCACCACCGACGACAACGACGGCAGCGGCAATCAGGCCCAGCTGACATACGGCAGCAACTGCCCGATTCGCCCCGCCGTCGGCAACGGCCTGGCCTACAACGGCCGCGACGGCGCGACGCTCGCGGCGGGTACGTACTACCTGGCGCTGGGCGCGTTCAACTCCACGTTCCTCTCGACTTGCTGGGGCGCGACGTCGGCTTCGGCCAGCGCCGGCGACGCGGCGTTGAACATCAATCTCGGAAACCAGCCGCCGTCGGCCCCGTCGGCCACCGATCTCGGCACGATCAGCGAAGGCTCGACGCTCAACATCGCCCCGGTCGCGCTGGTCGCGAACCAGGTCGTCTGGTTCACGTTCGTGCTCGACGATGCGGCCGCTGGCGAGCTGTACCTCGACATCGACACCGAGGGTTCGTTCCTTGCCCCCGGCAACGACACCGAGCTGGGCCTGTACAGCGACGCCGGCGCGCTCATCGCGACCGACGACGACGACGGCAGCGGCCTGCTCAGCCAGCTTACGTTCGGCGCCGGCTCGCCCGCGCGGCCGGCCGTCGGCGGGCTCGAATACAACGGGCGCGACGGCAACCTCGCCGCCGGCACCTACTATCTCGCCCTGGTCGGCTTCAACAGCACTTTCGTCACCGGATGCTGGAACGTCAGCTCGGCGTCGGCCAACGCGGGCGACGCGGCGCTGAACATTCGCTTCGAGCGCATCCCGCCGCCGGGCCCGGACACCTGGCGCGAGAGCGGCGAAGCCGGCGAAACGCTCGGCTCCGAGCAGGTGATCGAAGGCGGCAGCGGCGCGCTGAACCGCATCGAAGGATCCTTCGGCAGCACCGGCGACGCCGACTTGTATCAGATCGAGATCTGCGATTCGGCCAATTTCTCGGCCACGACCGTCGGCAACACGACGATCGACACGCAGCTCTTCCTGTTCAACCTCGACGGCACCGGAATCGTGCATAACGACGACGCCGCGACGGGCGTGCTGCAATCGACGCTGACGAGCGCGTTCGTTCCCGGCAACGGCACGTACCTGCTCGCCGTCGCGCACTACAACCGCGATCCGCTGGACGCCGCCAGCGCGCTGATCTGGGCGAACACGCCGTTCGTCGGCGAGCGCGCCCCGGATGGGCCGGGCGCGTTCAATCCGCTCGATCATTGGAGCGGAACCGGCGCGGCGGGCGCGTACGCCATCACGCTCGGCGGCGTTTGCTGGCCGGAGCCGCCGTTCCTGCTCGGCGACGTGAATTGCGACGGCGCCGTGGACAACGGCGACATCGACGCGTTCGTGCTGGCGCTGCTCGACGCGGAGGCGTACGCCGCGGCGTTCCCGGATTGCAACATCGCCGCCGCCGACACGAACGACGACGGCTTCGTCGACAACGCCGACATCGACTCGTTCGTGCAGTGCCTGCTGGACGGCGGCTGCCTGTAGCGAACGCGGCAACGATGACGGGATGAATTCGGGGCGCCATCCGCCCGCGCGAACTGGTACACTGCCAACCGGCGGGCCAGCGCGACGCGGACGGAGGCGCCCCGATGCTTTTGAGAAATGCGATCGTGGCCGGGTGTTGCGGCGTCGCCGCACTGTTCGCGAATCGCGCGGCCGAGGCGGCCGGCCCGGACGTCGTCGTCAGCGATTCCGTGGACATCCGCGCGTGGGGCGCTGTCGGCGGCGTGCGCGGCTATTCGGCCGGCAGCACGTGCTGCAACGTGGGCGACGAGAATTTGCTGTGGGGCACGGCCTGGCAGGGGACGCCGAGCTTCGCGGTCAATGCATACCGCCTGCATGACGGGCGGCTTGTGCAGCTCGGACAGGCGTGGGCGGCGCAGTCCTGCTGCTCCGGTCCGCAGAACGGCTGCGGGTTGCCGTGCAACGGCGTGGGCGGTTACCTCCTGGGGGCCGGTTGCCGCAACGTGACGAGCGGCAGTTGGAACGGCGCCCAGCCTCACCTCGTGCGGCGTTCGCTGTTGAATCCCTATACAGGCGCGCACCAGCTCGCCGACGCGACCACCGGCGACGCGATCTACAAGCGCCTGCAGATTCGCGAGTCCGACCTGCGGACGGCCGAGTTCCCCGGCGCTCTATATTTTCTCGAAGGTCTCTGCATCTCGTCCGACGACGCGCCCGCCGGCAACGCGCTGAACAACTGCTCATACCGTCGCCTCGCTGTGTCGCAGGCGACGCTCGACCTGCTTCCGGCCGGCGCGATGCGCCCGACCGAGCCGGCCATCCGGGCCTGGCGCGCCAACGGGCTGGGCGTCGATGCGCTGGATGAGCGCGTGCAGGACGGCGACGTGGATGTGCCCGGCGAGGGGCGATTCGCCGTCGCGACGAAGGTGACCGACCTCGGCGACGGAAACTACCGATACGATTATGCCATCTTCAACGTAAATTCCGACCTCGCGGGCGCGTCGCTGCGCGTTCCGCTTCCGCCGGGAATTGTGCTTTCCGGCGCGGGATTCCACGACGTCGATTACCACTCCGGCGAGCCGTACGACAACACCGATTGGGTAATGGAGCAGACCGCCGCGGCGATCTCCTGGCGCAGTCCGCAGACGTACGCGCAGAATCCGAATTCCAACGCGCTCCGCTGGGGAACGATGTACAACTTCTGGTTCGATGCAAATCGCCCACCCGCGAACGGCGCCGCGACGATCGGGCTGTTCAAGCCGCACGATCCGCCAGGCGTGACATTTGCGACAAGCGTGCCGGCGGCGCTGATTGCGCGCGGCGACATGAATTGCGACGGCGCGGTCGACAACGGCGACATCGACGCGTTCGTGCTGGCGCTGCTCGACCCCGCCGCGTACGCGGATGCCTATCCCGCCTGCGCGATTCTCGCCGGCGACACGAACGGGGACGGAGCGGTGGACAACGGCGACATCGACTCCTTCGTCGCGTGCCTGCTTGCGGGATCATGTGGATGAGGGAAGCCAGGGTCGGCGGGGGCGCATCGACGCGCGTGGCTTGCGGGACAGTGCCCGTAAGGGAGGGCCGCGTCTGGCAGAGGGGAGCATCGACGCGCGTGGCACGGGCTTCCAGCCCGTGTCTGATGAGGAACGCCAGAGTCGGTAGGGGAGCATCGGCGTCCCGCCGGTGCCGCCAGTGATCCTGTCCCTACTCTCGCGCAGCCGAATCCGCCCTGAACCAAAGCACGGCCAGCACCAACGCCGTCAGCAGGCTGATCACGGCGCCCGCCGTCAGCCCCGGTGGAAAATAGCGCCAGATGATCCGGCCGCTCGACCCCGCCGGAACCCGCACGCCCAACAATCCGTCGCGCGTGGCGACGGTCGGCAGGTCGCGCCCCGCCAGCGTCGCCCGCCAGCCCGGCAGCGCCAGTTGCGAGAGCACAATTTCAACGGACCCATCTCGCATGCCGTCGGGTGCATCCTCGATTTCACCCGCGTCGTCCGTCTCGCCCTCGCGCGCTCCGGTTTTCGCTTCCGGCAGATCGATCCACGTGTTCACAATCGACGGCCCGGCCTGCTGCGAACGAATCGCGCCCAGCGCCGCCGTATCGTCGAAAAACGCCAGCCCGCCCGCACGCGAAAAGTGGAACATGCGCCAACCCTGCGTCGTCGTCCCGGCCGGTTCGCACTCCGACGGCGCGTCGGCCCGCTCGTCGCATAGCAGCACCCAACCGACGTTGTAGCGCCGCATCCACTCCGTGTCGGCCAATCGCTCCGGAGCGCGCAGCGATTCGCCCCACGGCTCCAGCCCGAGCGCCCGCGCCAGCCCGCGCGGCTGAAGCGGCCCGTAATCGGTCAGCGACTCGACCCCGCGCAACACGTTCGTGTTCGCCGCGGCCTTCCCGACCGAATCCACGTACTCGCCCGGCTTGCCGCCCATCCGGCCGCAGACGAGCCACATCCGCTCGCCCGAGTCGCGTACTTCCTCCAGCAATGCGCCGGTCTCCCGCGGCGCGCGCAGCTCCTCCGCGCTCCTCGCGCCCGCCGGCACGTCAATGGTCCACCCGATGATCGCCAGGTCCGCTGCCGCAAGGATCGGAATCACCCATAGCCAGCGGCGGCCGTCGGGCCAGCGCGCCGCGCCGCGCAGCACGGTTAGCGATGCCGCCACGACTGCGATCGGCACGAGCACGGCCGCGTTCCACGGCCGCAGCGCGTGCAGCGCCGCCGCGCGATGCGCCTCGTCGAGCATGGGCAGCGCCACAAGCGTCGCCAGCAGCGGCGCCGCGATCAGCAGCGCGCCGATCCGCAGCGGCCGGCGCGTCCAGTTCTGCACGACAAAGCGCAATCTCGCCGCCGCGCGGTTCAGTTCGCCCGCAAGCGCATCCAGCCCGACGCCCGCGAGCAGCGCCAGCGCGAGCTGCACCAGCACGAGCGCCCGCGCCGGCACGCGAAACAGGCTGCTGCCCGGCAAAAGATAGAGCAGCGGCGCGATCGGGCCGTACCGCCCCAGCGCCAGCAGCGCCGCGAAAACAAGCAGCCACAGCCACGGCCTCACGCGCGCGGCGCCGCGCAGCTTATCGCGCAGCGCCGCGGCGGCCAGCAGCAGCGGCAGAATGCCGAGATACGCGAACTGCTCGACCTGGTGCGATGGTCCCCACCACTCCGAAGCAAAAAAATTCGGCGTCCGTTGGCCGAAAAACATGGGCAGCGTCAGCGTGACGATCGACGCCGGGCTCCAACTGTTCTCGACAAACCCCGCGAAGCCGCGCTCCACCCGCGTGCAGAGCCGCAGATATTCGTACGTCGGCATCCATTGCACGGCAAACAGCCCGGCCGCGCACATCCACGGCAGCATCCAGCGCAGCAGCGCATGCGCCCGGTATGGCGGCGACGCTTCGACGGCCGTCGCGGCCAGCCGCGCCGTGCGCCGATCCGCCGCGACGACGACGAGCGAGCCAAGCGCGGTGATCGCCGCCATCTGCGTGTGCCCGGCCAGGCATTGCAGCAGAATTGCCGCGGTCGCCGCGATGAGGCGAACCGCGCCGCGACGCTCTCCGACCGGCGGCCCCGCCACGAATCGTCGAATCGCCAGCAGAACCCACGGCGTCCACGCAGCCGCGGCCTGCATCGTGAAATGCGCCCGGTGCGCCAGCATGAACCCGCCATACGCAAATGCGATCGCCGACAGCAGCGCCGCCCCGCGCCCCATCGGCAGCGAACGCGCCAGCCGATACGCCCCCCAAGTCGCAAAGCTGTAATGCAGCCACAGCAGCAGCGGATACGCCCACTCCACCGGCAGCGCGACGCACAGCCACGTCGGCGGATAGAACAGCGCGCTCTGCGGATCCGCCAGAAACGGTCTGCCCAGGCCGGTCCACGGGTTGAGCCACGGCGCGTGGCCGGCCGCGATGGTGTCGTGCAGGAATTGCCGTGACGGGTAGTAATAGAGGATGTCGTCTTCGCTGGCGCCCAGACCGCCCAGCCGCCACACAGGCGCGAGCATCAGCCCGGGCAGCAGCAGGAACAGGCCGGCCAGCAGCGCGCCGGCGACGGCGCGGCGCGGCGGGCGGCCATTGGTCGGTTCGGCCATGCGGAGATACTACCGGGCGGTTTGCCGGCGTCGACGGGGCCGCGCCCGCCGACGGTCGCGGTCGGAGGATTGGTCGCGGCGCGGCGCTTCGGCTACGCTTTCGGCGCTGCGTTGCGTGGCGAAGACTGCCGGGAGATCGCTCGCATGGTTGCGACGCTTCGAGCCTTGCTCCGCGAAATCATCGATTACGCCGGGCTGTTTCCCCCCGCGCAGCTCGCGCTCGAACCGGCCATTCGTAATTTCGCACAATACGCCGGCGGCGCCGACGCCTGGATGCTCGGACGATTCGTCTGCCCCGCGGCCCGCCTGCGAGAGCTTGCGCCGCTGGCGCGATCGCTCCTTTCGACCGAGCGCGTGCTGCGCGTCTCGGCGCTCGGCCGCGGCGGAGACGACGCCGCGGCGTTCCTCGCCAATCTGCGCGAAGATCTGGCCGAGGTCGCGTCATTCGATGACGCGCTCTCGGGGTTTGCGCGCGTCGATGCGTTCGAGGCGCGCCTGCCCGCCGGTTTGCTGCGCGACGAGTGCTCGGGCGAACTCGTTCGGATGTTCATCGCGGCGCGGGCGGCCTTCGGCGCCGCCGATCTGGCGCACGTGCCGATGGCATGCGAAGCGCCGCTCAGCTACACCGCTTCCCCGCCGATCTCATCCGGCGCGGAGCGCCGCTTTTCCGCCGAGGCGCGCCAGATGCTCCGCGCCGCTGTCGGCGCCATCGCGTTTCACAATACGAAATTCACCATCGAACAGAGCGGCACGACCGCCGATCTTGTCGCCTTCAAGCTGCGCTGCGGCGGTAAGGACGCCGCCGCTTTCCCCTCGCCGGCTCAGGCGGCCGAGGCGCTGGCGATGTGCATCGACTCCGGCGTGGCGCTGAAGTTCACGGCCGGCCTGCATCATCCCATGCCGCGCCGCGACGCGGGCGTGCCGGCCGACATGCTGGGCTTCCTGCCGCTGTTTGCCGCCGCCGCGCTCGGTCGGGCGCACGCACTGGACGCCGCCGCGCTGGAGCGGATCATCGCCCAGACCGACGCCGCGGCGTTTCAATTCGGCGAGTCGGAATTGCGCGTGGGCGAGTGGGCCGTCGGGGTTCAGGATATCGAAGACGCGCGCCGCGAAACGGCGCTGGCGGTCGGCAGTTGCAGCTTCGACGAGCCGCGGGAAGATCTGCGCTCGCTCGGCTGGTTTACCTAACAAACGGACTCGGGAGCGCCTGGCGAACATGCCCCGTATCACACGCGTCTACACGCGAACCGGCGACGACGGCTCGACGGCCCTGGGCTCCGGGCGGCGCGTCCCGAAAACCAGCTTGCGAATCGCCGCGTACGGCGTCGTGGACGAGCTGAATTCGTACGTCGGCGTGGCGCTGGCCGCCGGCCCGGTCGACGCGCTGGTCGAGCCGCTTCGCCGCATTCAGAACGAGCTGTTTCACCTCGGCGCCGACCTGTGCATTCCCGAAGCGGATCGCGCGAGCTGTCCCGGTCCGCGCATCGAGCCGCGACACGCCGCACAGCTCGAAGCGCTGATGGATCGCCTGAGCGAGCAGCTGTCGCCGCTGGAGAATTTCATCCTCCCGGGCGGATCGCCGGCCGCGGCGCACCTGCACGTCGCCCGCACGATCTGCCGCCGGGCGGAAATTGCCGCGGTCGCGCTGGCCGCGGCCGAGCCGATCGGCCCGGCCGTTGTGACGTACCTGAACCGGCTTTCCGACGCGCTGTTCGTGATGGCGCGCTATCAAAACCGCTCGCGCGGCGTGTCCGATCCACTGTGGGACAGCCGGGCCTGAGCATTCGAGCGACGTGGTTCCGCCGCGTGGCCGAGGCGCGGCGGATGGGAGCAGCCGGATGGCACACAAGTACGTCGTCTTTGGCGCGGGGCGGCAGGGGGCTGCGATCGCCTTCGACCTTGTGCGCAACTGCGACGCAGCGAGCGTCACCGTCGCCGACGTAGATCCCTGCGCCGTGCGACGCTGCGTCCAAAGGCTCCGCGCGCTGCTGCCCCAGCACGAGCGCCGCATTCACGAAGTCTGCGTCGACGTCTGCAACGCCGGCGCCGCCGCCAATGTCGCACGCGGCGCCACCGTCGTCATCTCCGCCGTCCCGTACCGCTTCAACGTCGAGCTGACCGACGTCGCGATCGCCGCCGGCGCCAGCTTCTGCGACCTCGGCGGGAACACCGACATCGTCCGACATCAACTCCAGCGCGACCGCACCGCCGCGGCCGCCGGCGTCAGTGTTGTGCCCGACTGCGGCCTGGCGCCCGGCTTGGGAAACATCCTGGCCGCGCACGCCATCGCCGCGCTCGACGAGGCCGACGAAGTCCACGTCCGCTGCGGCGGATTGCCGGAGCGCCCGATCGGCGCGCTCGGCTACAAGCTCGTGTTCAACTTCCAGGGCCTCATCAACGAGTACAGCGGCGTCGGCGAGTTCCTGCGCGACGGCCAGCGCCTCGACGTCCCCGCCCTCACCGAGCTCGAGTCGATCGAGTTCGCCCCGCCGCTCGGCCGATGCGAGGCGGCCGTCACGTCGGGCGGCACAAGCACCTGCCCCGAGACCTTCGCCGGCCGCGTTCGCACGTACGACTACAAGACGGTGCGATACCCCGGCCACTTCGCGATCATCCGCGCGCTGTTCGAGTTGGGCTGCTTCGACGAAAGCGTGCGCTGCCGCGACGGCGCAACGATCGAGCCGCGGCCGCTGCTGCGCCGGCTGTTCGAGGAGCGGTTGGAGCATCCGGAAGTGCCGGACATCGTCGTCCTGCGCGTCAGCGCAACGGGCCGCGTCGGCGGAAAGCCGCGCCGGCTCCGCTACGACCTGTTCGACCGGCACGATGAGCAGACGGGCTTCACTGCTATGGAGCGGACGACGGCGTATCCAACCGCGCTGGTTGCGCACATGCAGGCGCGGCGGCTGATCGCTCCCGGCGCCAAGCCGCTGGAATTGGCCGTCCCGCTCGATCGATACATGGACGAGCTTCCGACCCACGGGATCGAAGTGACAATCGAATCGAATTGACCTACGCGAGCGCGCCGCGCCGCGCGATCATCGCGCCGCGGATTTCGCGCCCGAGCGCCGCCCGAGTGGCGCCATCCGATACGTGCAGCTCCAGCGTGTACGCGCCGCACTCCCCGGCCTGCCATGCCAGTGCGCGAATCGCCCGCCGCAGCGTCGCCACATTCGCCGGCAAATCGTGCCACAGCACGACCGCCCGCGAACCGTCCACCAGCCAGATGCACGCGCCGCGCGGGTCGCCGCCTTCCAGCCGCGCCGCGCGCAGCTCGACCGTTCCGTCAGCCGCCAGCCGCGCCAGCAGAGTCGAAGTGGGCGGCAGAATCCTGCCGCGCAGCGCCGCAAAATCCACCGCCGCCAATTCGACGGAAGGCGCGCCATCGTCGCCGCTCGCAAGCCTGTGCGCACGCCCAACCGGCACGCGCAGCCAGCCCGTCGCGCCGACCGCGCTCGCTTCGTCAATAGCCGTGGCCGCGTCAAAGTACGCATCCGTCAGCACTCCGCCCACGCCGCGGCTCTCGGCCGCGTGCTGTGCCCGGCTCAGCAGAAGGAACCGTGTCACGCTGTCGTCCGCCAGTGCGCCCACCGGCGGCGACGACGCCGACGTGGCCCACGTCAATCGGCCGTCCGCGTCGCGCTGCTCGAAAATCGGCAGGACGCCCTTTGCCCCGTCGCCCGATATCAGCGCCAAGTGTCGCGGACGCCCCAGCCGCGCGGCCGACACCGCGTCGCGCCAGGCGAGCGAATGAAACAGCCCCGCCCGCGGATGCGCCCGCACAAACGCGTCGTATTCGCGGCAATCGTCGTCGCCGACCAGCCACACGCCCGGCGCCTCGGCCGGCGCGGCGGCCTCGCGCGAATTCGGGACAGCCTGCGGATGAATTGGGCGCGCGGCGGAAGCAGTCGTTTCGATGAGCATGCTTTGAGCTTCGGCGCGCGGGCAGTTAGGATTGAGCCCGCCTTGCCGCCGGCGCGGTTTCTGCGCGACGGGCAGCGCGGGCGCGGATCGCCGGCGGCGCGGCCGGTGAGAACGCACGCCATTCCAGCTCGGGAGACGCGCATGCGAAGAATCAGCCTATCGGACTGGCGCACGCTTGTGCCCGTGCTGCTCGCGGCCGCGTGCGCGGGCGGCTGCGTCGAGCGAACGGTGAAGATTCGCACCGAACCGCCCGGCGCCCTGGCGATCGTGAATGACGAGGAAGTCGGCGTCACGCCGGTCACATTTTCGTTCCTGTGGTATGGCGATTACGAGCTGGTCTTCCGCAAGCCCGGCTACGAGACGCTCAAGACCAGCTACCGCATCGACGCGCCGTGGTATCAGTATCCCGGCGTCGACCTCGTGGCCGAAACGATGCTGCCCATGATGATCCGCGACGAGCACGCGCCGCCGGCGTTCGTGCTCGCGCCGGCCAGCCAGCCCACGACGGCGGAAGTGACGGAGCGGGCGCTCGAGCTGCGCGAGCGCGCCCTGTACGAAGGCGATTGAGCGGAGCCAGCGTTGAACAACGGTAAGCACGCGCCGCGCGACGCCGCGCTCGGACGGCTGGAAGTCATCCGCGGCTGCATGTTCGCGGGAAAGACGCAGCGACTCATTGCGCGGCTGCGCGAGGCGCAGGCAGCCGGCCAGCGCGTCGTCGCGTGCAAGCACGCCATCGACGATCGCTACGACGCCGTCCATCTCATCACCCACGGCCAGGAACGCTGGCCGGCGCAGCGCGCCGCCGCGCCCGCCGACATCGAACAGCTCGCGACTTCCGCCGACGTGATCGGCATCGACGAGGGGCAGTTCTTCGGCACGCCGCTCGTCGAAGTCGTCAACCGCCTTCGCCGCATCGGCCGGCGCGTCATCGTCGCCGGCATCGACAACGACGCCTGGGGCCGGCCGTTCGAGCCCATGCCGACGCTGGCGGCGATGGCGGACGAGGACGTGTTGGTCGCGATCGCGTGTACGAAGTGCCGCGCCGCCGACGCCCGCTATTCGCAGCGGATGGTCGCCGTGCTGTCGAATTACATGGTCGGCGGTCCGGGGGATTACGAGCCGCGCTGCGCCGCCTGTTTCGAGCCGCTGCCCGGACCCGCGCCGGAGCAGACCTGACATGCCGCAGCTTCGCTCGGCGGTTGGTTTCGTCGCGTTGCTCGCGCTGGCGTGGCTGCTTTCCGCAAATCGCCGTCGCTTCCCGCTGCGCACCGTTCTGGGCGGCGTGCTGCTGCAATTCTGCCTGGCGCTGCTCGTCCTGCGGACGCAATCGGGAGCGCTGCTCTTCGAGCAGATCGGCCGACTGGTTTCCACGCTGATCGCCGCGACCGACGCCGGCGCGTCGTTCGTGTTCGGCAACCTGGTCGAGAACAAGCCCGACCAGTGGGGCTTCGTCTTCGCGGCCAAGGCCCTGCCCAACATCATCGTCTTCTCCGCGCTCTCCGCCATCGGATATCACCTCGGCCTGCTCCAGCGCATCGTCGCCGCAATGGCCTGGGTCATGCAGAAGCTCATGCGCGTCAGCGGCGCAGAAAGCCTCTCCGCCGCCGCAAACGTCTTCGTCGGGCAGACCGAGGCGCCGCTCTTCGTGCGGCCCTACATCGCGCGCATGACCGACAGCGAGTTGAACGCCGTCATGGTCGGCGGTTTCGCCACCATCGCCGGCAGCCTCATGGCCGTCTACCCCATCATGCTCGGCCACAATGACGCGGCGCTCACCGCCGAGTTCGCCAAGCACCTGCTCAGCGCGTCGCTCATCTCGGCGCCCGCCGGCCTCGTGGTCGCCAAACTCATGTTGCCCGAACTCGGCCAGCCCGAGACGGCCGGAACGGTGCGGCTCGACATGGAGCGCACCACGCGCAGCGCACTCGACGCGGCCGCCTCCGGCGCGGTCGAGGGGCTCAAGCTGGCCCTCAACGTCGGCGCGATGCTGATCGCCTTCATCGCGCTCATCAAGCTCGTGGATTGGTCGCTGATCGCCGTCGGCCGTGTCCCCGGCATTGCCGAGCTTCTCGCGTCCGCCGGCGTGGCGCAGTTGAATCTCGACGCCGTGCTCGGCCGCTTGTTCTGGCCGATCGCGTGGCTGATCGGCAATCCACCCGAGAGCTGCATGAGCTTCGGCGGGCTGCTGGGCAAGGCGATGGCCGCCAATGAGTTCATCGCATACCGCGACCTGGGCGAAATGGTGCAGACCGGGACGCTGCCGCCGCGCTCGCAGACTCTCGCGGTCTACGCGCTCTGCGGCTTCGCGAATTTCAGCTCGATCGCCATTCAGATCGCCGGCATCGGCGGCATGGCGCCGAATCGCTATCACGACCTCGCGCGCCTCGGGCTGCGGGCGATGCTCGGCGGCGCGATCGCCTGTTGGATGACCGCCTGCGTCGCGGGAATCCTGTTGTAACGCGGGAGCGCCGAGCGATCCGCGCCGCGATCGTAGCTTCGGACCTCCGCGTCCGAAGCCGTCCCGATCCGAGCCGCGAGCGTAAGCGAGCGCGACGCTCCGATCCGAGCCGCGAGCGTAAGCGAGCGCGACGTCCAAGCGCCGGTTGCGGGTTACTGGGCACGCCGACCTGTGGATTCTCTTCGCAAGCAACGCCTGCGCGCACATCCGCCTAACGCACTCGCCTCACACCCCGCATCGTCGGCCCGCTGTTATCGCTCTTGCACAAAATCTCCCGCTCTTCAACGGATTCGGGCGAACATTTCCTTGATGCGCCTTCCGTCGATCGCTAGAGTCGAATGGGGCGAGCGGCGGCGCTGTCGCATGGGCTTCCGCGGCGCGCCGCCGCGCCGCGTACGTTTGTCACACGTCGCATCGGGGGAGGATCGCACATGTCGCGCAAGACTCTGCCGCTATGCTTCTGCCTGTTGACGCTCGCAGCGTTTCTCCTGCCCGCCGGCTGCCCCGACGGCGCTGTGCCCTCAAACAACGCAAACAGCAACGACAACACCAGCGCCGGCGCCCTCCGCGTTCCTGCCGATGCCATCGCGGCCGCCAGGATCGGCGCGGCCGGCGGCGCGCTGCGCGTGCCCAAGGGCAACTCGCGCGCCGCGGGCGTGAAGATCGTCGTGCCGCCCGGCGCGCTGGCGGCCGGAAGAGACGCCGACTTTTACGTTCGCGTCGTTGAGGAATTCGGCGCGCTCGACATCGCGCCCGACCGCATCGACGCCGTTCGCGCCGCGGCGCAACACGATCAGCCGCGCGACAACGAGCTGATCCACCCGCTCTACGCTTCCCTCGTCGACGCGCGCGGAACGCCGCTGAGCACCGGGCCGCTGCTCGAACTCGGCCCCGAAGGCATCGAGTTTGAAAAGCCCATCGAAATTCACATCCCCTTCGACCGCTCGCGTGTCAGCCGCGCAGACGCGCCGCTCATGGCCGTCTACACCGGCGAATACGACGGATCGCGCACCTTCGCCGGCGAGCGCGTCCCCGACGTGCGCGTCGACTACGACGCCGGCGTGATCGTCGCCGATGTTCGCCACCTGAGCCTCTGGCAATCCGCGTACGACGTGCTTACGCCGCTCATGCAGCGCATCCTCGCCGGCGCGGGCCGCATCGTGACCGACGTCCCCGCCGCGCCCAGCCTCACCGACGCGATGATCGGCGACCTGCTGTGCAGCGGCCTGCGCCCGCACGTCAACATCGGCCGGCTGCCCGATCCTATCTATCTTCTCTATTACCTCTCGACGCCGATGCCCGCCGAGTCGCGCGTCGTCGATCCCGCCCAGCACGCCGCGGATCGACAATTCTATGAAACCCGCCGCGTCGTGACGGGGCAGGAAGTCGCGCTGGAGGATTGGGTGCTGGGGCAGACCGTCGGCAGCGTGCGCTGCGAAGCGCTCTTCGGCCAGGCCTATCGGCTCGTCGGCGGCGACGTGTTTCAGGCGCTGCTGTTGACGCACAACGTCCTGCGCGGGTTCGACGGCGCAAACCGCTACGGCGACCCGCGCGGCGTCCAGATTCAGCAGCGCATGGCCCCGCTGCGCGGCGACAACGACGACGAGGTCGGCGCACGCTATCACTACTTCGGCATGGCGACGTACGCGTTCATCATGCGCATGTACGGCCACTTCAGCAGCGATTTCTACGGCGGCCTCGGCATTCCGCTCATCGACGTCGACGAGGAGCTCGTCGCGGCGACGATCTACGTCGAAGAGTGCATCGTCTCCGGCGACTGCCTGAGCGACGGCCTGGAGTACGCGATCGACCTCGCCGGCCGCGACACGGGCGAAGAACTCGCCGACCGGCTGTTCGACGGTTTCTCGCCCGAAAACGGGGCGTTTCCGGGTATCAGCATCGCCGAAACGGCGCGCCGCTACGGCCTCGACGGCGACGCGTGCCTGACGGTCGAGATCACCGGCGAGCGAACCGCCGACGTCGGCGAGCACGTCTCGCTGCGCGCGGTCGTCACCGGCGGCACACAACCGCACGGCGTTATCTGGATGCACAACGGCCAGACGCTCATGACCGGGCCGGAATTCTTCTACGCCTTCTCGCAGGCCGGCGAATACGTGCTGCGCGTGCGCGTCACCGACGGCGGCGGGCTCGAGACGAACACAAGCGCGACCGTAACCGTCGCCGCGCCGCCCGCGCCGGCCAACGATTACCTCGTTTACTACGTGCAGAATGTGGGTTGCTGGGACGCGCCGAGCCTGTATGTCACCTACCGCAGCGAATTCGACGCGCCGCGCGCCATCGCGTCATTCGCCGGCGGCGGCGTCGACTACTCCATCCCGGCCGTGAAGGTGGAAATTCAGGGCGGCTTCGCGACGGCCGACGACGCGCTCGCCTGGCTCTGCCCGCGCTTCGAATCGCGCTTCGCCCATTACTGGTGCGGCTGGCACGTCTGGATGGATGGCCGCTACTGGTGGGCGCACGTGGCCTGCGACCTGAGCGGGCTGCCGATCGACGAGACGTATCGGGAGTGATGGCGGGAGCGAGCCATCGTCAGCGCGCGGGAAACCACGCTCGAACCGTGTTGCAGAATTTGAGGAAGGCACGGTCCTTGCAACGATTGAAGCTGACGCGCGACGCGAGCGATGCATAGACCGCCGAGGATCGCGGCACGTTGGCGATGCGCAATGCATCTTCGATCGCGGCCTTCGGATCACGGGGCTTTGCCGATACGGAGGCGGCGCGGCCCTCCGAAACCAGCCAGTCGCGCAGCGCGGGGGAGCGCCCCTGCCAGCCCAGTACGTCTTCGACGTGCGGCGAATCGCTCCAGACCCAGACTTCGAGTTCCGGGTCGATGACGACGGCGCGAGCGCGATCTTCCCACCCGCTGGCGGCGAGCCGTTGCTCAGAATCCGACTCGATCGCCTCCGCCGGCGCGTCTCGACCGCAGCCGTGTCGGTCGAAAATCACCAGCGCGTGCCGAAAACGGGAAGTCTGCGCGCGTAGGAAGTCGTGGCACTTCTCGCGGCAGCCCGGATCGTGCCCGGGATGCACGAACACTTCCGAGGTGATGTCGCGGATGCGAAGTCGCTTCGGATTGCGCAGCAGCGCTCCAATTGCCGACTTGGTGTTCTTGTCCGCCACCAGTACGACGAGATCGCGCTGGGGCTCTGGCGCGCTCACCCCAGCACGCCCCCGGCGAACAACGATCCAAGATCGACTTCCCCGCCCCAGTCGCGCAGGGCGGGGTGCTCGTCGCCGCGCGTGATCGTGGTTCCGCGCTCGGAATCTCGGGCAAAAACGAGCACGTTTTCGGGCTTTGTGGCCGCCAGCACGATCGGCGAGTGCGTCGAGACCAGAACCTGCCCGCCGTAGACGGACGAGAGCGACTGCATCACGGTTTCAATGTTTGTCGGGTGCAGGCTATTCTCGGGCTCTTCGATCATGCAGATCGCCGGAGGGTCGGGAACATAGGCGAGTATCGTCAGCGCCATGAGCCGCAGCGTGCCGTCGGAGACCATCCACGACGGCACCTCCAACCCGCCGGCGTACTGGATCATGAGATAACGGTGTCGATCTTCAGGCCGATCGATGACGCGGATTCCGACGAGGTCTGGCAGTGCGGTTTGCAGATGCGATAGCCAGGCGCCAAACCTCTCCGGAGCGCGCTCTATCAGGTTGGCGACAACGAACGGGAAGTTTACGCCGTCCGGTCCAAGATCTGAGCCTTTCCCGGGCGGTGAGGGCGCACGTAATCGATCCGGTTTGAGGTCCAGTCGAAGCACTCCGTCTATCAACAAGTTGGCAAACGCCGCTGTAGTTGGAAACAAGCTCTTGTCGTAGCTCAACCATCTAACGGCGGATGTGTCGGGGTCGCTAGGAATGATCTGCCATGGATGCAAATCGCGATCTTGGTTTTCGACTCGGACGAACTGCACGTCGTTGTATTGTCTGTCGTCGAGAGTTTCATACCAATCTTCATGAATGTTGCCTCCCGGGAAGGTGAGCGTCCCGCCCTGCTGCTTATGCAGCCGTATCTGCTCAGTCCGCTTGCCGAACCGTTGTTCCTTATCGCTGCCCAGCACAACCTCATAGCGAATCGCGGATTGTCGATCCGTGCCGCTGCGTCGAAGGGCTGCCTCGACCGACAGCGCAAGGCTGTCGCCGGCACGACCCCAGAACAAGTCGCCAAAATTCGGCGTCCGCTCCGCGACGGCAGCTTCCACCCCGTCGGCGAACAGGCGTCCCACGAATGCGATGACGTCCATGAACGTGCTTTTGCCGCTTCCGTTCGGCCCCACGAGCACGTTGAATGGCCCAAGCGGCTGCTGTAGCTGCCGGAGACTGCGATAGTTGGTCGCTTCGATTCGCGTGATCATTCGCAACCTTGTGACGTACAGTGCGCGGTCCGCTACTTCAACCCCCGCCTCACCCCATCATAATCCACCGCCCGCTTCTCGTTAAACGCCGCAATGCCCTCGCGCGTCTCCGCCGTCAGGTTGTTCAGCGACAGCCAGTCCCGTGCGTGCC
>CAZHIE010000087.1:14169-18190 GCA_964532435.1 uncultured Planctomycetales bacterium | reverse complement strand
GGCCGGGGCAAGTCGCCGCGTGCTTTACGGATGGATCGGCGGAGATGATCGGCGACGAGCAGCGGCTGGAGGCGCTGGTCCGGGAAGCGCGCGAGGGGGGCGAGTAGCGGGTAGGCCAAACCCTGCAAAGGGTGGTTGCCGATTTGCGCGCGTCAAGGGATGATGGTGCCGAGGATCACCAAGTGGACCGCGCGCCGGCACCCTCATTTCGCTCCGTCGAGCTTTCCATTCGCCCGCCTCGCGCGGTCATATTTTTTCTCGCAGAGAAAGATTGGCCGCACACGTGCGAGCGCATTCTTGAGATCTGTTCCCTTACTTGGGGCGGTGCGGGATTCATAATTGTCCCATGCGATTTGAATGGCGACTTTCATCCGGCGTTTTTCGAGCTGATTCGGGCGTACGACCCGGATCACATGTTTCGCTACGCGCGCTCGCTGACGGGCGACGTGAGCATCTCCGATCCGCATCGGTACAGATTGTGCCGAGAGCAGATCATTGCCGGAGCCAGGGACGGCAATTGGGACGAGAATAACGCGAATCAAATTGCGGCAGACGATTTGGGCACGAGTGAGGAGTGGCAGTTATCCGCGCGGTTATGGCACCAGCTGATGCAGTCGTGTGCGCCGTTTCACTTTGACGCACAAAGCGCGCGCAACTGCCCCGACTCGGAGTCTCAAAGCGACTTCGAGTATCTTACCTCGGCAATTCCGCAACTTTCACTGCGACACGGACTGGTCGCGGTAGACCTCATAAACGAGGCTCGCGGCGGCTCCTGGTGGAGTGTCGACACGAAACAGTCTGATTGGCGCGTTAGGTTGGCGGTTGCAGCGCGCGTCGGGACATTTCCCCTCGATCATGGGATTGAGTGGGAACCCGGCGGTCGCATTGACCACATCGCAGATATCTCGCCCGCCGCACTTCTGGAACTTGCCTGGTTTCGCGAGAAGGCCGATCGAACTGAGAAGGCGGTTGCGGATTTGGACGTGTCGCGATCTGCGCTCGGCCGGTCCGCGATCGGGTGCGGTTCCTATGGTCGTTGGTCTGCCAGGCGATCATGGACGGTCGTCGTTGGAAATACAGCAGACGACTTCTGCTTCGCGCTGTGCCTCGACCGCATGACCCACCTCGCATCCTGGCTGCCCGCGACAGCTCTTGATGGCGACGAGAGTACGCGTAACGGGTTTCGGCAGGTGGCACAGCGGCTCAGCAACGTCTGCTTTTCATCGCAGGGATGCGTTGAATTGAAGATGACGACGCTCTCTGAATCAAGCCTGGAGGGTGCAAAAGACGTTTTGAATGGCGCAAGTGCGCGCCAGATGCGCGGAACAGCGGCACGACGCAATTCCATTACGATCATACAATGTGGTGAGGTAAGGGCGCGACCCATATTACAGTTGCTGCTTGAGGATTCCTATCGTATCCCGCGGATCGAGCCATTTACCGGCGAGCGGAGCACGTTCCGAATCGAGACGCCGATCCCTGCATATCTGCACACCAGATACGGCACCGACCTGAAATGGATTGTCGACGTCGCGGTTCACGAGTGGCGGCCGCTGGTGCGGCGGCAGCTCGGGACATTGCTTGGCGATCAAGGGCGGGCAGACACCGAGCACATCAGGCTGAGCCGCGCGGGCATTTCGTACACATCATATGATGTGATGACCTGGGGTACGGACGTGTCCGCGAACTTGCGGCGACCGCACATTGTACTTCCTTCTTTCGATGGTTGCTTTGCGGCGCTGGCGAAGGAAGCAGGGTTCGACGCGCGAACATCCGACAAGGGCGGATACACGTTACAGGCGATTCATCTATGGGGAGATCTTGCACAGCTCGCAGACGATCTTCAGTCCGAACGAAAATGGAAATTGCTGGATGCATTTCGGAGCGGCGAGAAGGGCTGCCAAATGGGCTTATTCCTCCAGGCAACTCGGCGGCGCTACTTGTCATTCGTCGATTGCGTGCGTGTTACTGGCGCGAATCGAGCGGATACGCGCGAGTTGTTGGATCTGTATCTCTCACGCGGGATTGTCGCGCGCGGGGTGATTCTGAGATGCTCCAAATGTCGGGGTTGCCTTTGGTACGCGGTCGGCGAGTTTTCGGATCAGTTCAGCTGCGGCCGATGCCGATCCAGTGATCGCCTTGAGCGAGAATCGTGGGCGGGCGACGTCGAGCCACGCTGGTATTATTCGCTGCATGAGGTAGTTTACCAATTCCTCGCACATGACGGGCATCTGACACCACTCGCAATCGAGTCAATGCGCGGTCGCGCCAGGGCGTTCGAGTATCTCGTCGAGACCGAATTGTTGCGAGAACGCAAATCGCACGCCGAACTGGATTTCCTCGTTCTACGAGACGGCCAACTGATGATCGGTGAGGCGAAGATCGGCGACAAGCTAGACAATTCGGAAAGAGGAGAACGACGCGCTCTGCGAAAACTCGCGAATCTCGCCGACAGCTTGGGCGCCGACCGCGTTGTGCTTGCCTCCAGCCCCGGCTGGCGCGAGCAGACGCAGAACTACATTCAGCAGGTCCAAAGAGATAGAAAGATTGAATTTCGCGATCTGGCACGGATGTCGCCAGGCGCTCGGCTGCCGAGCGTCGCTTGGCTCGATGAACTGTAAGGTAACCGTCGAACGTCAGCGGCGCAATCGCACCGCTCCAGCAAGAAAGCAAAGCGGGACGCACAGGCCCAGCACCCGTGTGTCCCGCTTGCGATCGCAACGCGCGTGAACGCGCGCTGACTTAGAGAATCTGCCATGCGCCGTGGACGGGCGGATCCGAGACAGCCTAAGGATCGCTCGTCATCCAGCGCCAGCTCGCGTATTCAAACCTCTCGCAACGTGCCGGTCAATCGAAAATCCGAATCGCACCGGCGAGACGCCGATGCTCCCCGACTCCGGCCGATCGTCATTCCGACCACCGGCAGAATCCGCTCCGCACGCGCACGCACCGGAACGCGCCAAGGCGCGCCGAGTCGCGCCCAGGGGCGCCGAAACGCCGGCGCATCAGTTGTCGTACCGCGTGTTGAAGTAGTTCACCTTGCGGTCGCACAGCACCTCGGGCAGCGTCCCGCCCGGCAGTATGACCGGCTTGTCGCCCACGCCGTCGTTGTTCGTGTCTTCCAGCAGCGGCTGACCGGCCGCGTCGCGCACCAGCCGCGGCAACAGGTTGCTGCGGTCGATCGTCACCTGCGTGCGGACGCTGTTCTGCGGGTTTTCGCGATCGGCGATCGTCGTGTACACCGTGAACGTGTTGCTGCGCGTCGTGAGCCAGTGCGTGTCGAGCATCGCCAGCAGGCCCACCGCCTTGACGAAGTCGACCCGCGATGTCTCCAGCGGCGGCAGAAGTCCGTCCTGAACCGCGGTCGTGTCGTTGTAGCTGTCGAAGCCGCGTACGTTCATCAACTCGCCCACGCCGAGGAATCCTTCGGCCTGGCGAATCGTGCCATACACGGCCGACGAGCGAAGCGGCGTCGCGCCGCTCTCCAGCACGCGCGGCGTCGCACGCGAACCATCCCACGCGTACGGCGAAAGCGTCGTGTCGGCCACATACTCGATCTTGTCGCGATACGACGCGGCCGACTGCGCCAGTTGACGCCCGAGCCGCCACCACGACGAGCGGCCGCCGGGCTGTTCGAGCAGGCGCGTGTCGAAGCGCGTCGAGCGAACCAGGTTGTATTGCGGATTGCCCGTCATCACGCCCGAAGCGCCCGACCAGAAGGCCGGCGAGATGCTGCGGTCGAGGCCGGTCAGGTTCCAGTTTGCGTCCGGCGCGCCGAGCATCGGCAGGCCCGAGAGCACGAACCACGGCGCGGTGTTGATGTTGATGCGGCCGGGCACGCGCAGCGGATCGACCGCGTCGGCCGTGGTCGGATCGCCGTCCGGATCGTCCGGATTGAACGTGGAGAAGTAGTCATAGACGAGCAGGCCCCAGGGGAGCTTGCCGGCCCGCTGGTCGTCGTAGTAGGTGTGGCGGCTCGCGTCGTCTTCGAGGCGCGCCTTCTGGTTGTTGTCGAAGAGCG
>CAZHIE010000087.1:0-14069 GCA_964532435.1 uncultured Planctomycetales bacterium | reverse complement strand
GTGTGGCGGCTCGCGTCGTCTTCGAGGCGCGCCTTCTGGTTGTTGTCGAAGAGCGGCATGTGGCCGAAATCGGCCGGCGGCGGCGCGTTGCCGCCGAAGGCGTACGGCCGGGCGGTCGAGTCGCGCCCGAGCTTCCACTGTTCGAAGAGGTATTCGCTCATCGACGAGGCCGTGCCAAGCGTCGAGAGCGTGTGCGCGAAGCGCGGGACGAAGTGCATGAAGCCGACGGTCGGGAACGAGGCCGGCCGGCGCTGCACCTGGCCATTAAGGCTGTAGGCGTTGGACAGCCCAAGCTGCCCGTTCATCACGTACAGCGGAATCGTCGGGCCGAACCGCTTCGGCGAAGCCGGGTCGCTCAGTTCCGGACCGGCGGCGCCGAGCGACAGCAGCCGATCGGTCGTCGTGCCGTCCGGCGCGCGGTCGTTGTGCGGGTCGCCGTCGGCGTCGCGATACTTGTAGTTCGCGTTGTTCGTGTCGAACGCGACCAGGCAGCGCCAGCGGGCTTCCTGTCCGAGCGTGTCGACGCCCCAGTAGGGCTCCGCGCTCGTGTCGCGCCACGCATCCACAAACGAGCTGTTGACGACCGGATCGCCCGGGCGCGGCCGGCTGGGCGGCTGCGGCTCGTTCACTTCGAATTCGTCGACTTTGGCGTACAGCGCGCGGCCCGTGCCGTCCGGGCGGACGAGCGTCCCGCCGCGCCAGAGCTTGATCTTGATCTTGCCGCCCGAGGCCGCGACCGGCAGATCCACGAGCACGATCGGCGTGCCGTTGGGGTCATGGTCTTCGAAGTACGAATTCGCGCCGCCGCCGTTGAGGATGATCTTGATGAAAGATCGCCCGCCGAGCCGCGGCGGCATGTTGACGATCGTCCCGTCGAGCGGCCGCAGAAACGTCGCGTCGAAGCCGTTGGCTTCGTAGTCGCTGTTAAGACTGAAGGCGAACTGGCTCAGCCAGAGCGCGTCGGCGTCCTCGCCGCTCGCGTCGCGGCGGTCGTTTGGATTGTAAAGCTCGACCGCGAGCGCCAGGTGCGCCACTTCGGGCTGCACGGGCGTGCCGTCCGGGTTCGTCTCGCGCTGGCGATGGGCCATCACCTGCGTGATGAACGGCTGCGGCGCATAGCCCACGAACGTGCGGCCGTAGTCGGGGTCGGCGATGTCGGTGGTCGGCATGGTGTAGGCGACCATGTCGATGAAGCCGGGCGCGCGGGCGTCGCTGCTGCGCGGCGCGGCCGCGGCGATCGTGTTGACCGCGAGCATGTAGGCCTGCTGCCGGCGCATGACGGCGGAGACCTCGCCCGGGCTGGAGAACTGGTCGGGCAGGAGCTTCCAGCCTTCGTAGCCGCTGAGCATTTCGTTGTAGTAGCCGGCCAGGCGCTCGACCAGCTTGTCGCCGCGCGCCGGCACATAGACGCCACGGCGGTCGAACGCGCCGCGATCGAGCGAAGCGTTGGACGGGTGCTGGTGCGTGATCTCGCCGAGCCAGAACTTCTGCTCGCCGTTGTAGATGCCCGGCTGCGCGGTGAGGCCGTTGACCGGATCGGCGCGGCGCGGCAGCGCCGGGTCGATCTTCCGGGCAAGCTGATCGCTGTTGTTGAAGGCGGTCAGCAGGCCGCGGCGGCCGTAGAACTTGAACACGTCGGAGTTGTTGAGCGTCGCGTAGTCGATGTTGTACTGCTCCGGGTCGAGCGTGTTGTACATCAGGAACGCGCGCAGCTCGCCGCCCGTGCTCGGGTCGATCTTGCCGAGGTTGATCTTCTGCCAGTATTCGTCGGCCACGTCGTCGCCGTTGCGATCGGTGCGCAACTGCCCGCTGGCGGACGTCAGGCGCGTGTTGGCGCTGAGCAGCGTCCACTTGAAGCGGCTCTGGATCGCCTGCAACGACGAAGGAATCAGCGAATCGGCCCCCAGCGAGTACGTGGCCAGCCGGCCGCGGCGGCGCAACTGCGGCTCGATCGACTTGCCCGCGGCGCGGAACGCGGCCAGCTCGTCGAGCACGGCCTGGTCGGTAAGGTCCATCGCCGTGCGGTCGGACGGGTGGCGCAGCCAGTTGAACATGCCCACCGCGAACGGCGTGCTCCAGCCGGGATTCGTCGGCGTCGCGCCGGCCGGCGCGCCGAGCATCAGCATTCCGCCGTTGGAGACGATGCGCTGCGTCACTTCAAATCGCACGTCGCGCTCGTAGCGCTCGTACTGGCGCGCGAGAAGCTGCTGCTGCGGGTCGGGGTTGGCCAGCGAGATGTAATTCGCCGTGAACACCGCGCCGGGATAGTTCGGCGTCTGCACCGACGCGCCGCCGATGGCGTTGGCAAGCTGCGTGTAGAGGCCGAGCGCGGTCAGGTCGGAATCCGGAACGCCGTCGCCGTCGGCGTCGAGGCGCGGATCGCGCGCGTATTGCGTCAGCGCGTCGAGCAGTGCCTGCGGCGTGGAGTTGACGGGGTTCTGGTCGGCGATGTTGCGATCAAGCAGAAGCGAGCCGATCGCGCGGCGGCGCGTATTGCCGGTATAGCCGGCGGTGGCCGACGTGGTCGCGACGTGGTTGAACAGCAGATCGGCCGGCGTGATCGGCGGCGGCAGAGTCGTGTCGCGCACGGGCTCGCCCGAGGCCAGCCAGCGCGAGCCCGGCGCGCCGGGGTAGTCATACTCGGAGTAATCGGCGCGCACGGTCAGCACGCCGGTGACATCGCGCGTCGAGACGCCGCCCGCCAGCGCATGACCGTCTGCATCCAGCCAGCTTTGCGCGATCGCGCTCAACGTGACGTTGTTCACCGCGTCGACGATCTGCTCGGCCTGCTTGCCGGCGGCGACCTGTCGCAGGCTCAGTCGATCGAACCGCGCCAACGTGATGTACGCGGACAGGATGATAAACAGCATCGCCAGCAGACCGACGACCATCAGCAGCATCGTCGCTCGCCGTCGCTTGGGAAGCCAGCGCTTCATGCAGAACCCTTCTCGCGGCGCGCGGCCGCGCTGTGGGCGTCATCGACCGTACAGCCTATTGTGGCCAGTCGGTCAACTCTCCCAAGATTCCCGGCAAGGCTGCGCAACTGCCAATCGGGAAAGAGACTTGCGCATTCCCGGCAACGCCCCAGAATAGCGACTCGCCCCGGCGAAGGAAAGCGGTGCCGGCGGCCAGGTCTTCCGCGTCGCAACGTCTTCCGGCGTCAATGGTTATGGCGTTCGGCGCACGCGATATCCGGGCGGTTGCGAACCGTGGCGTCCGAGAAATCGGCCGCCCTGCCGCGGCGCTTGCTATTATCGGGACGCGCGGGTGTCCGAAAAGACGCCCAACGGAGGGGCCGCCGAAACCCGTTACGCCGACGCGAATCCAAGCCGCGGCCGCCGGCTGGGAGGGTGGCGGAGAACCGGGCGGGCGGGCAGGCGGAGGAGCGATAGAATCCCGGCCACGGGCCGAACACGGAAACTTGACCATAAGAACCGCCGCTGCGACGCGGCAGCTCGCACAGGAGAGCGCACCATGAGCCAGCTTCCCGATCCACTCGCTTCGCGCCGCGCGGACCACGAGATTCTGCCGATCTTTCTGCAGCGCTGGTCGCCGCGCGCGATGAGCGGCGAGCCGCTGACCGCGGCCGAGCTGAACTCGATGCTGGAGGCGGCCCGCTGGGCGCCGTCCACGTACAACGAGCAGGAGTGGCGGTTCCTGTACGCACGGCGCGGCACGCCGAACTGGGCGACTTTTTTCGACCTGCTCGTGCCGCAAAATCAGGCGTGGTGCAAAGACGCGGCCGTGCTCTTCGTCGTCCTGTCGCACAAGGTTTTCGCGCTGAACGGCAACCCGAACCCGGTGCATACGTTCGACACCGGCGCTGCGTTCGAGAATCTGGCGCTTCAGGGCGCGTGCATGGGACTTGTCGTGCATGGCATGGCCGGCTTCGACCGCGACAAGGCGCGCAAGTCGCTCGGCGTGCCGGACGATTACGCGGTCGAGGCGATGGTGGCGGCCGGCCGGGCGGGCGATCCGCAGCGGCTGCCGGCGGAGCTGCGCGAGCGGGAGATTCCGAGCGGCCGCAAGCCGATCGGCGAGATTTCGCGCGAGGGGAAGTTTGGGTTCTGAGGAAGGGAACAGGGAAGAGGGAACAGGGAACAGGGGTAGCGGCCCGCGCCCTCGCGCGGCCGGGGGGCAATGGCGCATTGATCCCGCCTGTCCTCAGGCGGGTTTTGTTGCGGTTTCCGCGGAAAGACCCGCGTGAGGACACGCGGGCTCGGAAAGACGATCTACGGCAGCATGTGACGGATTTCGCGCAGGCGCATCTCCAGCGCCGCGCGGCGTGGGTCGCCCGGCGGGAGCCCGACGATCGCGCGTTCGAGTAACTGGCTCGCTTCGGTCAGCAGCCCGTTGAGCACCAGCGCCTCGATGAGATTCTGATTCGTCTCGACGCCGTCGGGCTCCAGCTCCCACGCCGCACGCGCGTGCTCCAGCGCCTTCGCCGGGTCCGACTTCGCGCGCAGCGTCGTCAGGTTCAGGTGCAGGCGCCAGTCGCGCGGCGTGAGGCGCAGCGCCGACTCGAACAGCGCCACCGCCTCCGCGTCCTCGCCCATCGCCGCGCTCGCCTCGCCGCACACGCGCAGCGCCTCGACATTCTGCGGCTCCAGACGGACCGCCTCGCGCAGCTCCGCCAGCGCCTCCGGATAGCGCCCCAGATCGAGCAGCGCCGCGCCAAGCTGCACGCGCGGACCCGCCGACGCCGGCTGCGACGCGGCCGCCTCGCGCAGCGCCGCCAGCCGCGACTCGGCCTCCGGCGTCTGGCCGCGCAGCGCCGCGAGCAGCGCGCGGGCCTCGCGATCGAGCGGAGAGAGCTGCACCTGCGCCTCGACGTAGCGAATCGCCTGCGGAATGTCGCCGAGCAGCGCGAGCGTGCGGCCGCGGTCGCGCAGCGCCAGCGTATAGCGCGGCGAGATTTGCAGAGACGCGGCGAAGGCGCGATCGGCCGCGAGGATCCAGTCGTGCGCCGCCGGGTTGTGCGGATCGCGCTCGAACTCGCCGAGCAGGGAGCTGCCCAGGGCGTAGTTCAGCTCGGCGCTCTGCGGCCAGTTGTACGCATCGACGGCGAAGAGCGTCAGATTGTCCTGCCAATCTTGATTGCGCACGGCCGTGCGCAATCCGAGCACCGCGAGCAGCGCCAGGCCGGCGATCGGCAGCACGCGGCGGACGCCGGCCAGCGGGCTGCCCGGCCGGTCGGCGTATTCCCACAGCCGCACGCCGCCGAACGCGAAAAAAATGAGCACCGGCACGCTGGGCCAATACATCAGCCGCTCGGCCACCGACACGCCGATCAGCAGCAGCGTGTTTGAGATCAGGGCGTAGCTGAACACGCTGAGCGCTAGGAGCATGGCCGCGGCGCGCCAGCCGGCGCGGCGCGAGAACAGGCCGATCAGCCCGACCGCGGCGGCCGCGGCGGCGAGCAGGCCGACCATTGTCATCGCTTCCGCGCCGCGGCGCGGGTCGATCACGGCCAGGCCGTAATTGGCGCTCATCACCGCCGGCGCGACGAGCAGGCGGACGTAGTGGCCGAGGATGGTGAAGGCGTGCATGCCGCGTTCGCCGGCGTTGGCGAGCACCATGGGGTTGACCATTTCGCTGGGCGGCAGGTCGCGCAGCAGGCGTCCCTCCAGCGCGGCGTAGCGCAGCGGGAAGTAGATCGCCAGCGGAATCAGAAGCACGCCGACGTGCGGCAGGAGCGCCGGCCAGCGCCACGCCGCGCCGCGCCGCGCGGCGAGCCACAGCATCGCCGTCAGTGCGATCGCGATGTAGCTGACGGCCGTTTCCTTGGCCAGCAGCGCCGCGAGGAACGCCGCGCTGGCGAGGGCTGTGCGGCCGAGCGCGGCGCGGCCGGGCGATGCGGGCAGCGCCAGCAATCCCGCGCAAAGGCAGATGGCGGCGAGCACTTCGGCGCGGCCGACGACGTTGGCGACGGCCTCGCAGTGGATCGGGTGAACCGCGAACAGCAGGCCGGCCGCCAGCGCGACGCGCGGATCGTCGAGCAGGCGGAGCGCGACGCGCCAGGCCAGCCAGCATGCCAGCGCGTGGAGGGCGACGTTGAGCGCGTGGTAGCCGAACGGCGCCAAACCGCCGATCGCGTAATTCAGCGCGAGCGTGAACATGGCGAGCGGGCGATAGAGCCGGTCGCGCTGGCGATCGAGCACGCCGCGGTACTCGGTCTGCGGCTGCCACCAGTCGGTGAGCCAGATGCCGCGGAAGTCGCCGATGTGGCGGACGCGCGGATTGTCGCGGACGAGGCGCACGTCGTCGTAGGTGAATTCGTTTCCCAGGCTGCTGAGGAAGCAGATGGCGCCGGCGGCGGCGCTGAGCCAGCCGCCGTAGCGCAGCAGCAGCGGGGCAAGCTCAACGGGGCGAGGCGACATCGAGGACGCTGACGTTGTTGAACTCCAGGAGCGTGCCCTTGGCCCGTTCCAGCTCGACGATGCCGACGTTGTAGTCGATGAGCTGCTGCAACAGGGCCGAGCGCGTGGCGGCCAGGTTCTCGACCGCCCGCAGCTCGGTGTCGAGGTAGGGGGGGTCGATGCGCGACGCGCGCGCCTGGAGCGAGCGCAGGTTGCGCTCGGCGGCGAGGACCGCATCGAATTGCGTGGGAATCTGCTGAAAGCGCGTGATGAGCTGGCGAATCGCGTTGTTCACTTCGAGCACGACGTCGTCGGTGATTTTTTGAAGCCCGACGATGGCCTGCGATTCCTGGAGCCTCGCGCGGCGCAGGCCCGCCTCGGCCCGGCGATTGCCGATCGGGTACGAAAACTGGACGCTGAGCGCGTAGGAGCGGGACTGGTTCGTGCCGAGGTCGTCGGACGCGTTGTCGAACGTGACCCCCGCGCCCTGCACCTCGTACTGAAACGACAGGTCCAGTTGCGGCAGCGTGGCGTTCTTGGCGACCTGCCCGCCGATGCGGGTCTGGTCGATGCGGCGGCGCGACTCGCGGATTTCGGAGCGATGGTCGAGCGCGGCGCGCACCTCGGCGAAGTGGTCGAGCGTCAGCGCGGTCGCCAGCGGAAGCTCGGTCGGGATGATCTCGACGTCGGTCGCGAGCGTGAATTCCGGATCGTTCATCAGGTTCTTGAGCTGATCCTCCGCGTCGCGGACGTTGCGAATCGCCTCTTCGAAATCGACGACGCGGCGCTTGTACGTGGACAGCGCGTTGGCGACCTCGACCTCGGTCGCGTCCTGAATGAGCCGCGCCTCGGTGTTCTTGGCGGTGACCCAGTTCTGCGCCGTGGTCTCGGCCAGGATCACGGCGTTGCGCCGTGCCGCGACGAGTTGCCAATAGGCCTGCTCGACTTGCAGCAGCGTGTCGCGCACGCGGCCGAGAAACGCCTCGCGGGCGATGTCGCGGTCGGCCACGCGCAGGCGAATGGTGGCGCGGTTCACGTCGAGGCCGAAGCCGCGCAGCAACGGCTGGCGCAGCGTGGCGAGGAAGCTCGTGCCGTAGTCCTGCTGAAACTGGTCGATTTTCTCGCCGGTCTCGGTCGCGTTCCGCGCGGTCTGAAGCGACGTGGACGCCTGCAATCCCGACGGCAAGAGCTGGCGGAAGCCGCCGCTGACCGAGCGCGAGTCGCTCTGAAACGCGGGGTAGTCCTTCGACGTGGGCGGGTCGTTCTTCTGCCACGACGAGTCGAGGAAGAATTCGGCGTCGAACGCGGCCTCTGCCTCGACGATGTTCGTCTGCGCGATGGCCGGCGAGTACGACTCGAAGCGGATCGTGTAGTTGTTCTGGATCGCGCGCTGCACGCACTCGGCCAGGGAGAGGCGGCGTTTCTTGGCGAGGCCGATGCGGGCGATGTAGGTTTTGGCCTCGTCGACGACGCGCTTGAAGCTGCGCACGGGGTGCGTGATGTCGCGGTTTTCGTATTCCTGCGTGAGCATTTCGAGGCGCTTGTCGAGATAGAACTCGGCCTCGGTCGGGTCCGGCGCGGTGGCGAGGATCTGGTGCAGCGTCGGCTGCGACGAGGCGGCCGGTTGCGTCATGAGCGACTCGCGCGGCGGCAGCTCGGATTGCGCGGCGACGGGGTAGGCGAGCGGGGCGCGCGGATTGTGGCGGCGGGCGCGCTCGTCGGCGTCGGAGCGTTCGTTTTTGTCGGGGCTTGGCGATTCGGCGATCATGCGATCGCGATACGCGGCGAGGGAGGCCTCGACGCCGCCGCGTTCGCCCTGGCAGGCTGCGAGCAGCATGAAAAGCGGGGCCGTCGCCGCCGTCCAACGCCACCGACGAAACCCTGTGCGCCGTCGCTGGTTCATCGTGATTCCTGGCTTGTCGAACCGCGCTCCACTCGAACCGGGGCCGAGTGTAGAAGGCGCTCCGGGGAGTGTCAAACGGGAAGTCGCCGTGCCACAGCGTCCACGCGAGCGGCGTCGCGCCCGTAGAGCGCCGTTCGGCCTGCGCGACTACTCCGGTCCGTCGGCAGCAGACTCGTCCGCGTCCGAATTTGTGTGTGCCGAAGCGCCGCCCGGCTGCGACGCCGCCAGCGTGCGTTGTAGAAACGCCTGCGTCGCGCGGGCCTGTGCGGCCATCGCCGCCTGTCGCGCCGCCAGCGCCGCGCGGTATTGCCACGCGCTGACCGCCATCGAGATCGCAATCGGCAACGCCAGCGCGGCGACACCCAGCGGAACCCAGCGCAGCCAGCGCCGGCGCCGCGGGCGGCGCACGATCACGCCCGCCTCGATGAACAAGCGGCCGCACTCCGGGCAGCGGTTCGACGGCGCGCCGGTCAGGTCATAGCCGCAGTTTCCGCAGCGTGGCGTCGCGGCGCTCATCGATCTCGATCCTCGCTCGACTTCGCAACTCCGATCTGCATGCGGCACGAAGTGCGGGGATCACTCGTAGCGCAGCGCATCGACCGGGTCGAGCCGGCTCGCCTTCAGTGCGGGGTAGATGCCGCTGAAAACTCCGACCACGAGCGTCGTATTCAGCGACCAGGCGATGATCTTCGCGTTGATCTCCGTCTTGAAGTCCATCTGCTTGAGCACGCTCTCCATCAGGTCGGCGAACATCGACCCGAGCAGAAGGCCGAACGCGCCGCCGACGAAGCTGATCACGAGCGCTTCGAAGAGGAACTGCCACAGAATGTCGCCGCGCCGCGCGCCGCACGCGATTCGCACGCCGATCTCGCGCGTGCGCTCCGTCACGCTCACCAGCATGATGTTCATGATGCCGATGCCGCCGACGACGAGGCTGATGCCCGCGATGCTGTAGAAGACAATCTTGAAGACCATCATGGCCTGCGTGACGTTGTTGAGCGCCTCCTGCTGGTTGAAAATGCTGAAGTCGTCGGGCTGGCCGGCGCGGATGTCGTGGGCGGTGCGCAGCACGCGCGAGACGCGCTTCTGCAGGTCGTCGAGGCCGTCCGGGTTCTTGGCGGCGACGGTCAGGCGATTGAGCCACTTGCGGTTGAACTGCCGCTTGAGGCCGGTCTTGATCGGCACGAACACGGACTTGTCCGCGTTGAGAAAGCCGAGGCTGCCCTTTTTCTCCATCACGCCGATGACGCGATACGTGGCGCTGCCGACCTTGAGCGGCTGGCCGATCGGATCGGCCCCGCCGAAGATTTTCTCGGTCACCTTGGAGCCCAGCACGGCGACGGAGGAGAACTCGTCGTCCGCGTCGGACGCGCTGATGAGCCGGCCGCGCTCGGCCTTGCACGCGTTAATCTCGAAATACTTGTCGTTGGTCGCGACGACGGTGAAGTCGTCGGAGCGCTGAAAGCGCTTGACGAGCGCGGCGCCGATGGCCTCGGGCGCGACGGTCTCGATTTCGCCGGGCAGCTCGCGCAGGAGCGTGTCGATGTCGTCGAGCGTGAGCGTCTGCGCCGCGCCGACGGAGCGGCCTTCCACGCGGGCGACTTCGGGCATGATGTAGAGCACGTTGGAGCCGAGCGACTTGAAGCGCTTGACGATGTCGTTCTGCGCGCCTTCGAGGATAGACATGCACGCGACGACGGACGACACGCCGATCAGCACGCCCAGCGTCGCCAGGAGCGATCGCAGGAAGTGCGAATCCAGGCTGCGCAGCGCGGTGACGATCAGCCGCAAATGGAACATTCATCCGGCCCCGACAATTCCGACCGGGAACGTACCGCGGAGCGCCTCGGGCCGAAAGCCGCGCCTGTCGATATTCGTCGGCGGGTTCGGGGGGCCGGATTGAGCCCGCGTGTCCTCACGCGGGTCTCTTCGCGTTCGCGGGGAAAACCCGCCTGAGGACAGGCGGGCTCGGAATGCGAAAAGACCCGCCTGGGGACAGGCGGGCTCGGAATGCGAAAAGACCCGCCTGGGGACAGGCGGGCTCGGTCAGCGCCGATGCGCCGTCGCTTCTGACGCCAATGGAAACGGAAATCAACCGGCTCGGCGAGTACGGCACGCACGCAGGCCCGCCAGCGCGAACAGACCGAACGCCGTCTCCAGGCCCAGCGCGCCGCAAATCCCGCCCAGCGCCGGCGGCTGCGGAAACACGAGATCGCCCGAGGGCGCCGCGCGCTCCGCGGCGATCGCGCCGAGCAGCTTGCCGGACGCCGTGTTGCCCTCGGTCAGACCGATTACGTCCGCCAGCGAGTCGGACGGCCCGCCGAGGACGAGCGCCGCGCCCGCCCCGTCCACGTTGGCCGCCTCGCACTGCACCGTGGCGCGGAGAGTGAACTCCTCGCCGATCACCGCATCATAGTCGTACTCGATCTGAAGCGCCGGCAGCAGCAGCAGGTGGAATACCGGCCGATCGTCGGCCAGGCCGCCCAGGTCGGACAACACCAGCGTGTCGGTCGGGAACTCGCCATCGGCGCGGACCTCGACCGCGCCGTCGTCCCGGCCGATCAATTCGACCGAGCCGCTCAGAAGCACTTTGTCCGCAGCACCCGCGGTTTCCTTCACGACCACAACGCTCAACGACACGCTTGCGCCGCGCAGGTCGGTGGCCGATTCGCCCGCAAAAAGCGTCGCGGCGCCGTCGAGGTAAATCCGCCCGCGCACCGGCGCCGTCGTGCCGGCGATCCGGCCGGTCTCGTCGGCCGTGAACACGACGCGGCGGAATTCCTCCGCTTTGGCGGAGCATTCGTACCGAATGGCGGTCGTGCGGCTGTTGAGCGCCAGGTTGATCGCGAAATCTTCCGGATTCGCGCCGCTGGCGGTGGTGGGGTCGCTGACCTGCGCCGCGACGGCGCCAGCGGCCCCGGCGGCGTCGGCGGGCGCGAGGCGGACGGCTACCTGAAGCGGGAATGCGTCGGCGGTTCCGGGCAGCGTGTCGCTGCCGCGTGCGGTGTCGCCGGGCTGGTTGTTGCGGAATTCGCGGAGTTCGGTTCGCGCGGCGCCGCCCAATTCGAGAATGGCGGCGGTCAGCGGCGCCGCCCCGGCGAGCAGCGCAAGCAGCGCGGCCGCCCCGTACCAGCATCGATGCGACATGTGCGGATGCTCCTCAAAGGCCCGGAAGGCCACGACGCGGATCACGAGCCGGCCCTATGAGGATATGATCGTCGGGCCGGCGCGACAACCGAAAGGGCGGGGATGCTTATCGGACATGCGACTTTCGTCGGGTTGCATTGATCGACGGCGGAAGAGACCCGCCTGAGGACAGGCGGGCTCGGCCGGAATGAGCCCGCGTGTCCTCACGCGGGTTTCTACGTCGTCTCGGTCGTCGAGAAAGACCCGCCTGGGGACAGGCGGAGTCGGAATGAGAAGAGACCCGCCTGGGGACAGGCGGGGTCGGAATGCGAAGAGACCCGCCTGGGGACAGGCGGGCTCAAAGTGGTATGTTCTGGACGGGATGGTGTCGCCGGCGGTACACTTCGCCATGCTGGGAGTATCTGGCCACGCCCTTGCCCCCTCGCAGGAGAGCACCACGTGACAGGCATCCGTTCTTGGCTCAGCGCCTTTGCGCTGCTGGCTCTCGTGTCCGTTTCCGCGGTTATCGCCCACGACGACGACGGCAAGGTCTTCGACCGTGTTCCGCCGTATGACGGCCACGGCTGGCGGCGCGACGTGGACGGCGCGGGCGGAATCGCGGGGCAGTTCGACTCCAACAACGTCGAACTGATGACGTGGATCTCCATCCCCGACTTCGCCGACGCGCTGGGCGTGCCGTTCGCCTCCGGAAACTCGTGCTGGGGCTACGTTTCGCCCAGCGGCCGCGAATACGCGATCATGGGCCTCTCGCACGGCACGGCGTTCGTCGAAGTGACGAACCCCGGCAATGCCCAAATCGTCGGCTTCGTCAGCGGCCCGAACAGTCTCTGGCACGACGTCAAGGTGTTTCAGCATTACTGCTACGTCGTCAGCGAGGGCGGTTCGGGCATCCAGGTCATCGACATGGCGGACATCGACAACGCCAACGTCGTCTTTCTCCGCAACGTGACGACCGGCGGCACGGCCGCGACGCACACCGTCGCGCTCAATGAGCAGAGCGGGTATCTGTATCGCGCCGGCGGCAGCCAGAACGGCATTCGCGTCTACGACCTCAACGCCGATCCGACCAACCCGACGTACGTCGGCGCGTGGCTGACGCGCTACGTGCATGAGTGCCAGGTGGTGTCGTACACCAGCGGGCCATACGCCGGCAAAGAAATCGCCTTCTGCGGCACGGGCTACAACAGCGGCCGGTCCGAGCCGGGCCTCGAGATTCTCGACGTGACGAACAAGGCGGCCATCGTCTCGCTGGCGCGGCTGCGCTACAACGGGGCGGCGTTCGCGCATCAGGGCTGGCTGAGCGAAGATCGTCGCTACTTCTATCTGGATGACGAGCTGGACGAAGGGCCGGTGGTCAGCGTCACGACGACGCACGTGTTCGACGTGACCGACCTGAGCAACCCGGTGCAGCTTACGCCGTTCGACAACGGCAACTCGGCCATCGGGCACAATTTGTACGTGCGCGGCAACATGATCTTTGAGGCGAACTATCGCAGCGGCCTGCGCATCTTCGACGCGACCGACCCGCTGGCGCCGGTCGAGATCGGCTATTTCGACACCTGGCCGGGCGACGACAACGCCAACTTCAACGGTCTGTGGAGCAACTATCCGTATTTTCCGAGCGGGACGATCATCGGCAGCGACATCGAGCGCGGGCTGTTCGTCTGGCGGATCGGCATGCCGCAGCTCGCGATCAGCTTCCCGAACGGGCAGCCTTCGCTGGTTGCGCCGACGGGCGGGGATGAGCTGGTCGTGCGGGTCGAGCCGATCAACGGCGGCGCGCTGGCGGCGGGCACGCAGAAGTTCTACGCCGACACGGGCAGCGGCTTCGTGGACGCGGTGATGACGCCGATCGGCGGCGAGCTGTATCGCGCGACATTCCCGGCGTGCAATTGCGGTACGCAGGTGCGCTACTACGCTGAGGCGCAGGCGGCGAATGGCAACATGTATCGCTCGCCGAATGATGCGCCGGGCTCGTCGCATTCCGTTCTCGCGGCGTTCGGCGTGGGCGTGGCCTTCGCCGATAATTTTGAGGCGAATCTTGGCTGGACGTTGGTAAATGAGGCGGTCGTCGACGGCGCGTGGCAGCGCGGTGTGCCGATCGATGATGGGGCGGACGGCGACCCGACGAGCGATTTCGACGGCTCGGGCTCTTGCTACCTGACGGCCAATCGCGCGGGGAATTCCGACGTGGACGGCGGGCCGACGCGGCTGATTTCGCCGGCGCTCGACCTGTCCGCGGCCGGCGACTACCGCATAGCGTACGCGCGCTGGTTCAGCAACGACGATCGCGACATCGACCGCCTGGCCGTCGACATCTCGAACAACAACGGAGTCTCCTGGACGCCCGTCGCCAGCATCCCGCACTCCGGCCAGTGGGTCGAGGACACGATCAATCCGGCCGCGTTCCTGCCGCTTACGTCGCAGATGAAGATGCGCTTCAGCGCGGTGGACAATCCGAACGACTCGGTGACCGAGGCGGCGCTCGACGCGTTCCGCGTCATTCGGCTGGATTGCTCCGCGCCGGCGGTGCCGGGCGACATGAACTGCGACGGCGTGGTGGACAACGGCGACATTGATGCCTTTGTGCTCGCGCTCACCGACCCGGCCGGCTACGCGGCCGCGTACCCCGATTGCGACATCAACAATGGCGACGTGAA
>CAZHIE010000086.1:15062-18234 GCA_964532435.1 uncultured Planctomycetales bacterium | reverse complement strand
ACGATGAACGCATGGGAACCCCTTTTCGCGCCAGATTTCGGAATTGCGGCCCGAATGCGCGGAACCATACGCGCGCCCGGCGTGATTGTCAATTGGGGTATTTACCCGAGAGATTGACGGCGAGCGCTCGGCGGCTAGTCCGGTCGCGGGCCGAGTTCGAACGCTTCGCCCGGGTGCTCGCGCGACTGTCGCCGGTATTCCAGCGCGCGCCGCACGATGCCCGTGAATTGCCCGCCCTTCACAAGCCCATATTCGCTGGGCGGATCCGCGATGCCCAGGTAATTCAGCTCGCGCCAGGCGTAGCGGCCCAGGCCCGTCAGCAACCAGTTCGCGCCGCTGCGGATGTCCGCCGACCGGCAGATCATGTAGCCCGCCTGAGCCCGGTCGATCCGGCTGTCCGGCTCGTGACGCCACGTGCGGCTGATGACGCGGCCGGAGCGAAGCTCGTCGGCCAGCTCATCGAACGTGCCGGCATGCGGCGTGCCCTTCCACACGATGTAGATCAGTCGGTAGGCGGGCTCCGCAGTGACCCAGGGCATGTTCTCGACATGAGCGACCAGTTCCGCGTTGCCGAGCGCGGCAAGCGCGGGTTGGGAGGCTGGTTGGGTGGAAGGTTCATGCGGCTGTGTAGCAGCGCAGCCGACGATGGCTGCGAGAAAGACGGGAGCGAGGAGGACGACGCGAGCGCGTGACGGAGAGGCAGTTCGCGGGAGACAGGCGGGCGAGGTTGTGGGCACGGGTTGGGGCACGGGTTGGAAACCCGTGCCACCCAGAATCTCCGCGCCGCGCATGCCAGCCAACGGGCGCGGGGCGGGCCACGCGTGGCGACACGGCGTGTGCATCAGAAGCTCCACGTGAAACCGGTGAAGAGGAAGTGGCGATCGTCGTCGTCGCTGAACGCCGAGCCGGGGAAGAATTGTCCCCAGCGCAGCGTCCACGCCAGGTCCGACGAGATTCGCCAGTTGGCGAAATAGTCCATCTCCCATCCGACGTAGCCGGAGTATTCATCCGCCAGCGGGTCGCTGATCGCCGCCCGCCGGCGATTCTTCTGATACACGAACCAGCTCGTGCCTATCTCGAACCCGCGGAAAAGCTCCAGCCGTTGCAGCGGCCGAAACGCCGCGCCCGCTTTCCAGATGTGGATGTCGGAGAGCAGCGGCGCGGCGGCCAGACCCGTGTCGCGCACGCCGAACGCGCTGAAGCTCGTGTCCTCGCGATTGCGGCGATTTCCGCCGGCCGCGTTGGTCGGACTGAAGAGCCGGTCAGAGTCCCCGCTCGCGAACATGTATTCGACCGAGAGGCGCGGCCGTGTGTGAACCTCAAACACCTGCTCGACGCCGGCATCCCACCCGTACGCCTCCACCACGTCGCGCCGCAGAAAGTTGCCGTCGCCGTAGCTGCGGCCGGACTCGTACACCGCTTCGGCCCAGTAGTTGCAGCCCTTCCAAAGCTCGCCTTGCGCTCCGCCGCCGGCGTAGAAACTGTCGTAGCTGTAGTTCTGATACCAGTCGGTTGGCCGCTCGTCGGTCTTGTCGTCGTTCCAGATTGCGTAGACGAACGGCACGTGTCGTTCGAGGCCCTCGTACGACGCCTGCACGCCGTAAAACAGCCGGTGACTGTGCGTGTCGACCGGCTCGCTGCGATCGATGTTCGGATAGCTTGCGATCGTTTTGCCGAACAGCCCGCGCACGCGCAGGTCGGCGAGCCGGGCGTCGAGCTGCACCGCGTCGAGCGGCAGGTCGAGCGCGTAGCCGGTTCCGAACAGCACCGATTGCCGGCCGATGCGCACTTTCAGGCCGAGGCGATCCGAGCTGCCGCCCAGGCGCAGCGCCCGCAGCACGTCCGTTTCATACCAGGCGAGGTCGAAATTCGGCCCTTGCCAATCCTCGCGTTTCTCGATCTCGTCACCGGGGTCGTAATGCGAGTAGCGCATCCGTACGCGCGCGAAGAATTCGTGCGCGCCCTGATCGATCGACAGCTTCGACCAGAACGCGAAGCCCGGCTTCTGCAGCAGGCGCTGGCTCTGCACGCCGTCGTCGAAGTCGAAGAGGTAATAATCGACCCAGCCGCCCCATTGCCAATCAAGCAGCGAGCTGATCGGCGCCTGCTCGCGGCGCTGTCGCTCCAACTGGCTGTCGAGCTGGCGCTGTAAATTGAGCAGGCTGGTCGGCTCGTCGCCGCGCGTCTGGGCCAGCGCGACGCCGGCCGGCGCCAGCGCCGCCGTCAGAATTACCGCAAGGATTCCGCGAAGTCGCATCCTGCTCTCTCGCGTGTCGGCTGTCTGCCAGGGCCTGCCGGCGCGGCGCTGCCGGACGCGCCGCGGACCGCGCTCTCAAATCCCGGACGGCCCAATCGCCGCGCCCGAACGGGCCGCGGCCCAAGTGCGCGGCTAGAATGCAGCCCGGCCCTCATGGTGTCAACGGCGGACGCGAGCATGGCGCGCGAAATCGAGATGAAGTTTCGGCTGCCCGACCCCGCCAGACTGGCGGCCAGCCTGCCTGCGCACGGCGCGACGCGGCTGCGGCGCGTCCTGGAAGTCAACCGGCTCTTCGATCGGCCGGATGGCAGGCTTCGCGCGGCTGGCTGCGGCTTGCGCGTGCGGTCGTGGCGCTCGCTCGACGCGGCGGGGGCCGAGTCGAGCGGCGCGCAAGAGGCGAAATCGGTTGGCGCAGCGGGGGTGGGGCTGGACCGCGCAGCGGGGGTGACGTCGGGGGGCGCGGCGGGGGCTGAGTTTTGCTGCGCGGCCGAGGGGGAGTCGCCGAGAGCGGCGATCGCGCCGCGCCGCAGCGGCGCCGAGCTTACGTTTAAGGGGCCGCGCGAACCCGGGCCGGCGAAAATCCGCGAAGAGCTGGAGCTGGGGATCGACGACGCGGACGCGCTCGCGCAGATCCTGCCGCGGCTGGGATTCGTCGAAGTCGTGTCGTACGAGAAACGGCGCGAGACGTGGCGGCTCGACGGCTGCGAGATCGAATTGGACGAGTTGCCGCAACTGGGCTGGTTCGTGGAGGTCGAGGGGCCGGCGCTGGAGCGCGTTCAAGCGGTCTGCGATCGGCTGGGCCTGTCTGCGGATTCGTCGGTGAGCGACGGCTACCCGGCGCTCGTTCGGGCACTCCTCGGCGGCGACGCGTCTCCCGCGCGACTGAGCTTTGAGTAGGCGCGCCGAGCCCGCCTG
>CAZHIE010000086.1:0-14962 GCA_964532435.1 uncultured Planctomycetales bacterium | reverse complement strand
TTCCGAACTCGCCTGTCCTCAGGCGGGTCTTTTTCGAGCCCCCCTGTCCTCAGGCGGGTCTTCCGGGGTGAACTCGAAGAGACTCGCATGAATCGGGAAAAACCCGCGTGAGGACACGCGGGCTCATTGGGCACCCCGCATCACGACACGCGGGCTCGGGAACCGCTACGGCCCCTTCGGCACCCACCACGCGCGCGGCCCCGGATAAAACAGTACCGGCCCGCGGGCGCTGAACGCCACGCCGCGCAGCCGAGGGCTCAGCGCCCAGAGCGATGGCTTGTGCCAGAGGAACAGATACGGCTGATCCGCGAGGATGATCGACTCGATCTGGCGCAGCATGCGGGCGCCGTCGGCCGGGTCCGCCTCCGACCGCGCCTTGTCGAACAACTCATCTACCTGGTCGCTCGCATAGGCATTGGGGTTGTTCACTCCATCCCTGCCCTTGCTCTTCCACCGCAAGTAATCACTCCACGGCGCCGCGTTCACAACGACTCCCCGAAACGTGCCATCAATCGCCGCGGACCCCGGCTCGGAAGGTTCGGCCGTGCTCGGGAGCTCCACGGGAATCCCGGCGGATTCGAGCGACTGCTTCACGCGAATGGCCACGCGCTTGATCGACGGCGCTGCGGAGGCCGGCAGCAGGATGCGCAGCTTCAGCTCGCGGCCCGCCTTCGTCCAGGGTTTGCCGGGCGCCTCCTGCGTCCAACCGGCCAGGTCGCGTAATCGGCGTGCTCCCTCGGCCGGGTCGAAGTGTGGCACCGCAGGACTCGCTCCGTCATCGCGCAGCCAGCGCTGGCCGCCCCACAGTCCGGCAAATGCGTCGACCAATCCATCGAAGTCCTGCACGCGAATGGCGTCGACGTCGATCAGGCACGCCAATGCCGCGCGCGTATTCGGATCTCGCAGCAACTCGCTGCCGCAGTCCCACGCAAGATAGTCATAGTTCCAGCGCGGCTCGCGCACCTTGACCAGCTTGTCGAACGAAGCCCCGTTTGCGCCCCAGCGGAACTCATCCGTCGTCAACTCCGCTTCAAACACTTCTCTCCGCGAGAGCAAACTTTCGATCGCCGTCAGGCGCTCTCCGCCCTCCGGTTCGTCCACGAATCGACACACGAATTCGCGCACAAAATTCGCGTCGTCCGACGGATAGTCCGCGCAGCGAGCGAGCCGCACCTCTTTCGCCGTCGATTCGCCCGCAACGCGGTACGGGCCGCAGCCCGTGGGATTCTCCGCCAGTGCCGCTCGGACGCACGCCTCCCGCACCGCCGCAGTCGGCGCACCGGCTGCGGCCAGCGTGTCCTGTACCACAAACCTCGGAAGCAGCGGCTGAGCCAGCGCCCATTTCGCGATGTGCGCCGGCTGTTGAAATCCGATTTGAACGACCTGTGGGGCGATCACGTCGACACGCTTGAACGCGCCCGACTGATTCAGATCCAGATCCAAAGTGAACTTCACGTCCTCCGCCGAAACCTCCGGCTGGCTCTGGCTGCCGTGCCACAATCGCCCGCTTCGCACGGTCAGGAGCAACCCGCCGTCGGTGTCCGTCGCGGCCTCGAACAGGGCCGGGTTTGGCCGGCAATCAAACGCATCGCCCGTCCACTCGACGACAAAAACGTCGTCGTAAATCAGCTCCATCAGGAAGGGCGCCGAAGTGTCATTCTTCGTCGGATCGATCGGCCACACGGGCCGCCGGAAAATGCGCACGACGCGCGCGTCGCGATCGGGCGTCGCCATCGCCTCGCGCGGGGACTCGGAGGGCGGATGGCTCATCACGAGATCCGCGGCCAGGCGGTACGGCTGCTCATATGAACCGCTCTGCAGCGGAACGTCCTCCAGCGTGAGCCGCGCCGCCGCCTGAATCAGCTCTTGCGCGCGCTGCGGCGTCGCCAGCGCCCGCAATTCCGCCGCGGCCCAGACGGCCTGCGGGAGACCGCCGGCTGGTCCTGCATTTGGCGGCAGCGTAGCGAGCTTCGCGAACGGAAATCCGCCACTGGCGACGTGTGCCCGTTCGAAGTCCTCGACGGCGGCTTCGACAAGCTGCGGCTTCTCGCTCAGCGGCGCCATGACCCCCTGCATTGTCCGTACCCGGGCGCGCCACAACAGCGCAAGGCCGTGTTGCGGATTCTCGGCAATGATGGCATCCAGCGCTGCGAGCGCGCTTGCCAGGCGCGCGCGGCGGGCGGCCAGCGGCGCCTTGTCCCAGTTTGCCAGGGCCGATTCCACCGACGGCATGACCCGGTTGGCGCCGCGAGCGCGAGCCGCGGCGGCGCTGCTCTCGGACTCCGCCCGTTTTGCCATGCGCCAGTTGCGATACGCGATGCCGGCGGTGATGGAAACCGCCATCACCACTACCGCCACCATCGCCGCCGGCCGGCGGTGGCGCGCCGCCGCCTTGCGAATCCGGTACGCGATGCTGTCGCGGCGCGCGGAGATCGTGTCGCCGACCATGTATCGCCGAAGATCGCCCGCCAGTTCCTCCGCGGTGGAATAGCGCCGCTCGCGCTCCTTCGAGAGCGTCTTCAGGATGATCGTCTCGACTTCGTCGTCGATCGGACAGCGACGCCGCCCGCCGCCGCGACCGCCCGTGAACTGCCGCGCCAGTTTCCGCAGCGGACCCGATCGAGTATCAGCCGCGCTCGGCTTGCGCAGCAGCGCGCCCGAGTCGGCCGACCATTGCCGGCTCGGCGGCGTGGGCGGCGTGTGCTTGATGTGACGAAGCATCTCGCCCACGTCGCGAACGACCGGCAGCGGGTACTTGCCGGTCAGCAGTTCATAGAGAATGACCCCCAGCGCGTAGATGTCGGTGCGCTCGTCGAGCTCCTCCGAATCGCCGCGCGCCTGCTCCGGCGACATGTACCAGAGCGTGCCGAGGCCCTCGCGGCTCAGCGAGAGATCGGAATCTCCGCCGACGAGCGTCTTGGCCAGGCCGAAATCGAGAATGCGCGGCACGCCCTGCGCGTCGACGAGGATGTTCGACGGCTTCAGGTCGCGGTGGATCACGCCCTTGCGATTGGCGAAGAAGACGGCGCCGCAGATCGTGCCCATCAGCGCGAGCGTCTCCTCCACCGAGAAGCGCTTCTCGCGCACATAGTGGTCGAGCCGCAGGCCGCGCACATATTCCATCACGTAAAACGGGCGCAGGTCCGGCGTCACTCCCGATTCGTACACGGACACGATGTTGGGATGCTTCAGCCCGGCGACCAGCCGCGCCTCGCGGTCGAAGCGCGAGCGCTCGCGCTCCGACGCGAACATGCCCGCCAGCAAGACCTTGATCGCGACCTTGCGCTGCGTGGAAAGCTGAACCGCCTCGTAGACGACGCCCTGCCCGCCGCGGCCAAGCTCGCGCAGAACCCGATAGCCCGGAACCGCCGGCCCGACGCCGCCGGTTTCGTCGGCGCCGGCGCTGCGCGCCGCATCGCCAGCATCGCCCGAGGCGGCGCGTCCGAAGACCTGGCTCATCGCCGCGGCCACGTTGCGGCGCTCGGTTTCTTCGCCCGGCAAACGGCCGGTGCGGGTTTCGTCGCGGGGGTCCATGTGTTCTCGCAGACAGGACTCGCCGTTGCCGCGCGGCGCAGCGCCCGAATTCCGGCCCGCCCGGGCGACATGGATGGAAGTGACAGTATATCCGCCGAAGTCACGCCCATGTCAGGGCATGTGTGGCACGGATCGCCAGCGCGCGGGTGTATTTCCGAACCCCAAGCGCCAGCGCGCGGGTATTGCGGGGGCGGGCTCGCTGGTTGGCTGCTCGGAACGCGGGAAGCATCGGACGAAAGACCTGCGTGAGGACACGCGGGCTCGGTTCGAACGAGCCGCCGGCAGCCGAGGGCGGCTGCGGTCCAGAAGAGGCAGCCGGGGGCGGCTGTCCTACAGTGAATGCGGCGGGATCACTCGTCGTTGCTGTTGCTGTTGTCTTCTTCGCTTTCGTCGCCGTTTTCGTTGGAGTTGTCGGCCTCGTTGTCGTTGCCGTTCGCGTTGCCGTTGTCGCCGTTGTCATTATCCTCTTCGGCGCTCTCGCCCTCATCCATGTTCCGCCGGTCGTTCTCTTCCTGCACGACCTGATCGACCGCCTCGCGCAGCGTGATCGGCAGATCGCGGGCCAGCTCTTCAAGCCGGCTGACAAACCGATTGAGCTGCTCCGACTGATCGCCGGGCGAGCCGTCGTCGACCATCATCCGCAGGCGCTCATACGCGTCGACCACGTCGCGCCCGTCGGCCTCCTTGTACGCCTTGGCCACGCGCGAGACCGAATCGGTGATGTTCTGCAACTCATTGCGATCGGGCGCAGCGTTGGCCGGCGGGGCCAGGCCGCGGATGGCCGTCATCGCGTCGGTGAAGCGCGAGCCGGCGCCCAGCGCGTCGCGCAGCGCGGCGACCGAAGAGCTGGCCTGATCGACCGACGCGCCGCTGTACGCGCGGGCGAGCCCGTTCACCGCCTCCGCGCGGTCGAGGAAGTCGCGCAGCACGCCCTGCAGCTCTTTCTTGTTCAGCGGCTCGTCCTTGTCCTTCTTCAGCGACTTCGCGTAAGCGAGCGAGCCATTAAGCTGGCGAAACACCGAATCAACCGCCGACGTGACCGGGCCGACCGTCGTCGGCGGCTGATCGCGATTCGGATCGGTCGCCAGCGACGTGACGTCGAGCAGCAGCGCCTGCACGCGCGTCGTCTCGCCGATCGCCTGGCAACGATTGGCGATCTCGCTGGCGATGTCGTTCTTGTCGCTTTCCTTGAGCTTGCCTTCGCCCTGCTTCTCGATCAGATCCTGCAGCTTGTCCTTCGGCTTGGCGTCTTCGTCTTCCTCGTCGTCCGGGTCGTCGTCGCCGTCGTCGTTCAGATCCCAGCGATCGCTCAGACCGTCGCCGTCCGCGTCTGCGTCGTCCTTGTTCAGCAGGCCGTCGGCGTCGATGTCGTTGTCGACGCCGTTGAAGAGACTGTCGCCGTCCACGTCGAAGTCGTGCTTGTTCGGCACGCCGTCGCCGTCCACGTCGTCGTCATCGCCATTGTCGATGCCGTCGCCGTCGATGTCCGGACCGTCCAGCGGGTTGTCCGGATCCTTGCCGGCCTTCAGCTCCTCAAGGTTGCTCGCGCCGTCGTTGTCCATGTCGGACAGCAACGCCGCCAACTCCGCATCCGAAAGGCACGACGTGTCGAACCGCCCATCTTCCGGACGGAAACAGTCGCGCTCCGAAACCGACGAGCGCGAGCCGAAATCGGGCAGGTCGCCATTGGCGGCCGTCTCCGGCCCGATGGCCGGACACCCCGCGAGCAGAAGCGCGCAAAGCGCCCCGGCCGCGAGCGCGGCCGCCCCGGCGGGCCGCCGATTCCGGCGGCCCGCGGAAGATGTGCTGCGCGAAAGAGCGAGGTGCGTCGGCATCGGCGCCTCTTACTGAACGCGGATGAAGATCGTCACGTGACCGGTGAGCGACTCGAGCCGGCCGCGCACGTCCACCACTTCGACCACGGACGACGATCCGCCGGCCAGCGCCTCGTACGAGAACGTCTGGAGCAGGTCCATGCAGTCGCAGTTGATCGAGCACGACGCGCGGACGTTGCACGCGTACCCGTCGATGATCAGCAGGTCGCCCGGCTGCATCGAGTATTCCACTTCGGTGCCCGGCCCCGGGAAGATGCGGTAGACGTTTTCCGCCACCGCGCAGGCGTTTCCGCACGCGTCGGCGCAGCCGTAGCCGGTCGAGTTGAACAGCGAACGCGCGTTCGCGCCGTTGATGTTCGCGACGTAGCTCCAGCGCCAGCGGCTGCCGTCCTCACCTTCGCACGAGCCCGTGATCGAGTCGTAGTCCCAACTGTCGATGCTGACGAACACGCGGATGTTGGGAGAAAGCGGGCTGCTGTCGGAGCCGTCGGTCCGGCCGTCGTCGTCCGTGTCGGCGTCGCGCGGGTCGCTGCCCGCGGTGCGCTCCTGCAGGTCGCTCAGCCCGTCGAGATCCGTGTCCGCGAAGCGCGGATCCGGATACACCTGGCGCGGGACGTCGAATCCGGACGCCATCACGCGCCAGCCGACGGTCAGCTCTTCCTGATCCGTGATCGTGTCGCCGTCCGTGTCGCGCGAGTTCAGGTTTGTGCCGTAACGGGCGGAATTCGTCCCATTCAGCTCGAATCGCGGGAACTGCTGCGCGTATCCCAGGTAGCGCTCGAAGTCGTCAAACTCGTCGTAATCGCCCAATCCGTCGCAATCGGTATCCTCGCGCGTCGGATCGCTGGCGATCAGGCGCTCGACCAGGTCGGGCAGGCCGTCCAGGTCCGTGTCCGGGACGAACTTGTTGGACGTGACGTGCCGATTCGTCGGCGTGCAATTCGGATTCGCCACGACCACGTCCCAGCCCAGGAACGCCTCCTCCGCGTCCGACAACCCGTCGCCGTCGGTGTCGATGAAGTCGTCCGAGTCGCCCGCGTTCTTCGGATCGCCGCCCAGGTCGCGCTCGCGGCCGTCGGGCCGCGTGTCGCCGTCCCAGTCGGGATCGAGCGGGTTCGTCCGCGCCAGGTGGCCCAGGTCGCGCACGTCGTCGTTCGGGTCGCCGGGCTGGTCCGTCCCCGGATTGCTGTCGATCACGTGGTTCGGACCCGGCAGGATGACCACGCCGCCGAGCGGATTGCCCGGCGGATTGTTGTTGTTGTTGTACGCCTGCTGCGCGACGATCACCTTCTGCACGTCGTCGCCCAGCGCCTCCGTGTTGCAAACGCCGTTGGACCCGGCCCGCACGCTCAGGCCGACCGTGTAGCCGTACATCTCCTCCTGATCCGACAAGCCGTCGCTGTCCGAGTCGGCCAGTCGCGGATTGCACGAGATGATGCGGTCTTCGTCATAGTTGGGATCGAACGGGTTCGGCGACGTGTACTGCGTCTCGAAGATGTCGTCGAACTCGCTGATCGGGATGAAATGCAGCCGCATGGGGTTCTGCGACGGCGTAAGCGTCGTGCGCGTGCCGTCGAAGTTCAGGAACGACAACTCGTCGGCCGGGTTGCCGAACAGCCGCCGCAGATCCTGCTCGAACCAGTCGGGCAGGCCGTCGCCGTCGCTGTCCAGCAGCGAGGCGTCCGGGCGAATGGCCGTGATCAGCCCGCCCGTCACGCCGACGTCCCAGCCGACCTTGATCTCGGCGAAGTCGTCGAGCCGGTCGTCGTCCGAGTCGTCGTCGGTGTCGGAGCTGCGCTCCATGAACTCTTCCTGCGCGAACAGTCCGTCGCGGTCCTGATCCTGAAGGAAGGCGATCGAGATGTCGTCGCCCGGCTTGAGAATCAAGTCGCCGAAGTTCGTCGAAAGCGGGACGTTGCGATCGACCAGCACCATCCAGGCCCGACGGAAGTCGCCGCTGCGGCGATTCTCGAAGCGCGCCAGCACTTCCTTTCCGTCGGTCGGATAGTTGCCGCAATCGCGGCTGATCAGCACGTCGTCGCCGCCGGGCGGCGTGTCGATGAAGCCGTTTACGCCGGGGTCGATGATGCGCTGACCCGGCGTGACGACCGCGTTCAACGGAACGAGCTGAATGTCGTCCATGATGGCCGAGGAATTCGCGCGGCCGTTGCCGCCGGTCATCGGCTCGGCGATGCCGTCGGGCTTGCCGATCTGGCCGGGGAAAATGGCCACGTCGTCGCCGTCGGGAATGCTGTCGATCACGCCGTCGGGGCCGGCGCTCACGATCAGAGCGCCCGCTCCGGCCGCGCCGCCGACCGGAATGACTTGCACGTCGTCGTCCAGCGCGGTCGTGTGCGCGATGCCGTCGCCGAACCGCAGCGGCTCGATGATCGCTTCGGGCGTGCGCGGTCCGCAGGTCGGACTCGTCTCGTAACCCGTCGTGACTTCGGGACGGTCGTTCACGCTGCCCTGCGGGTCGGCTTCGGGCGTCGTGTCGAGCACGCCGTTGGGGCCGGCCGTGATGATGATGTCGTGCGGCAGCAACCCGCCCGTGCCCTTGGGAATCAGTTGCACGTCGTCGCCGCGCGCCGTGGTGTCGGCGCGGAAGTTCTTGCCCGCGACGATCGCATCCGGCGTGCGGCGGTTCTTCTCATAACCGAGGATGTCCTGGAATACGTAGTCGAGCGGCAGGCCGACGGCGCGCCCGCGCGCGTCGAAGCCGCCGATGAATCCGCCGCCCACGATTTCCTGATCGTCGATCTGGCCGTTGAGCGCTACAAGCACGCGCACCGGGTCGCCGTCGCCGCGATCGATGACCAGACCGGCGCTGCGGTCGCGCGCTTCCTGCGACGCAAACGCGAAGTTGCGGCCGAATTCGTCGGTCATGTCGAAATTAGCGATCTCGAAAATCAGCCCGCGCGGCGAGCTCATCAGGTCTTCGACCAGGCTCGGGAAAATCTGCGTGTTCGCGAAGATGATCGGCCCGCGCCGCGGAACGAGCGGCCCGAGATTGAGCACCAGGTCGTCGCCGGTAAGCACCTGGCTCTCCGGCACGAGCGTCGCGATCGGAACGTAGTCGGTCAGGCTGAAGCGGCTGCGCTGCAGGACTGAGATCTGGATGTTGCTGATCGTGAACGACAGGTCGGACACGTTCTCGAACGTGAGGTCGGCCTGCAGGCTGGCGCCGACGATCTCGCGCGTGACCTGGCTCGTGCGGCTGAACTGAAGCCCCTTGTTCAGCGAATTCTCATACGTGCGCTGCGACTCGCGGGCCGATTCGGACGACGTCTGGTACGTGTGCGAGTCCTGCCAGTTCCACTTGTATCCGCCCTCGGCCCCGATCGTCAGGCTGGGATCCTTGGCGATTTTCGCCTCGATCTTGCCCTTGATGAACGCCTCGCGGGCCTTCTCGTTGGTCGTGCTGTCGCTGGTGCTGAACTTGGTCGAATCGCTCTCGGCGAACGACGACTGCGAGCTGGATTCGATCGAAACCGTCTCGCCCGTCTCATCCACAAAGCTGTAGCGCTCGTCCAGCGCCAGACGCATCTGGCCCACGCGGATGCGCGGACGCGGCAGGTCGGCCACGCGCGGATCGCGGAACAGCTCCAGCGTCTCGCGGCCGTCGGAAAGCCCGTCGCCGTCCGTGTCCGCCAGCGTCGGCGAAGTCTTGTAGAACCCGACCTCCAGGCCGTCGTCGATCCCGTCGTCGTCGGAATCCTGCGCGGTCAGGTCGGAAAAGACGATGTTCCACTCTTCGTTGTCGCCCATCGTGTCGCCGTCGGTGTCGGCTTCGCGCGGGTTGCTGCGGTTGCGGTATTCGTCGGAGTCGCTCACGCCGTCGCCGTCGGTGTCCTCCAGCGTCGGGTCGCTCGTGACGGTCTTGGAGTCGATGTCGCCGTTCAGCCGGCGCACGTTGACGACCCAGCCCTCCTGCTCCTTTGCGTCGGTCAGGCCGTCTTCGTCCGAGTCCGGCCCGCCGTTGGTGGCCGGCGTGCCCGCGAATTGCGTCCGCGTCGGATTGACGAGAATGTCCGGCGGCGCGATCACGTTGCCCGCCAGATCCTGAATGTTCGTCGCGATCAGCTCGTACGTCACCTCATTCTGCGACGCGGTCGTAAGCGTGACGGAGGTCATGTCGGCGCTCAGCTCCGCGCCGTCGACGCGCAGCGCCGCCGATTCCGAGTTCACGTTCGCCTGGACAATGCTGTAGCTCGACGAGCTCTTGGCGCCCTCATACACCGGCTCGTTAAACGTAACGCGCACGCTCGTGTTGCCGGTCGAGACCGCGCTGACGATCCTCGGCGGACCGGGAACCGGATTCGCCCGCGGGCACGTCCCGCTGCCGCAATAGTCGATGATGATGCGGATGTACGAAGTGGCGCACTGGAACGGATTCACGTCGTTCGTCGCGACCGCGGTCACGATGATCTCGCCGTCTTCCTGAATCTTCGTGTTGAACGTCTCGGCCGGAATCGTGATCTCCGCCTCGTCGGCCGGGTTCGGACAGTCGCGCCCCTGCTCGAGCCAGAGCGTCCCCAGGTCGATGTCGTTCATCGAGATGCGGATGTATTCCGTCACCGTGCTCAGGTCCGTAGACACGATGATGCCGATCGAGACGTCGGTTTCCGACGGCGGCGGCTGCTGGAGGATGAATACCTGCGGCCGAGCGGCGCCGAACGGCGTCAGCAATCCCGAGTCGAACGGCGGCCCGTCGATCCCGGCGGCCGTGACCTTGTTCGCCAGGTCGAGGTCGCTCGCGGGTGTCACCGGGTTCTGGCCGCAACCAATCAGCGCGACGCAGGCGCCGGCGGCGGCAAACGAAATGAGGCTACGGATAAGGCGCATGGCTTCTACCTCCCTACACGGCGACGCCGGTTTTTGCACTTCGTTTCGAGCGGGATGGGGGCCGGCCCGCAGCATCGCGAAACGCCGCGGCTGGCATGCGACGCCACAAGGGCGTCGCCGGAAGCCCGAATACACTGGCCCGATATTACCGCGGCCGATCTCGATAGTGAACCCGGAATCTGGCAATGGACCGTTAAATCTTTGCGCGACCGGTGCGGGGGCGGGAGGCGGGCAGCGCGCGCCCCACGGCTGGCCCGTGTGGGACACCGACAGCCGAGGGCGGCTGTCCTCCCGTGTGGGACCGGCTATTAGCCGGTCTTCCGGGCGTGGCGGGTTCAAATCCTCTATTCCCTCCCGAGTGCCCCTCACTCGCGTGAGGGGTTCTGCTTCTCCTACTTCAGCATTCGGCATTCGGCATTCTTCTTGCCCGCTCGCGCCGCAATTGAACCGCGGCCGGCCCACGGCTACTCTTCACAAATCACCAGACGCCAAAGGAGCCGCCATGCCTGCCGCGGTAGTGAAATCGTTCACGATGCTCGTCGTCGCCGCCGCTCTTGCCCTACCCGCGCTTGCACAGGACAAGGCCGCCCCCGCTACGCAGCAGCCGCGCAGCAGCGTCCGCCAGACGCAGGCCGACCTTGAGGCCGCATACCAGGCCAAGCAATGGGACAAGGCGATCGAACTGTCGAAGAAGCTGATCGAACTCGATCCGGCCAGCCCAGTGCATCCATACAACCTCGCGTGCGTCAGCGCGCTCGGCGGCAAGTCGGCCGAGGCGCTCAAAGCCCTCGAACAAGCCGCCGAGAAGGGTTTCGAAGACGTGAGCCTCATCAGCACCGATCGCGATCTCGATTCCATCCGCAGCGACCCCGCCTTCGCCAAGTCTCTCGATCGAATCAAGAAGAATCACGACAAGACGCTGGATGAGTTCAAGCGCAAAGCCGACAAGAGCGAACCGCTGTTATTCGTGCCGGAAGGACTGGTCAAGGACCAGCCCGCGCCCGTCATCGTCGTTCTGCACGGCTTTGGATCGACCGCCGAAGACGTCGCCGGCGCGTGGAAGGCCGCCGCCGATCAGGCCGGCGCCGTGCTGGTCGCGCCGCGCGCCGTCACGCCGGCCGGCGCCGGCTTTGAGTGGGGCGCGGTCGATCAGGCGGAATACCTTGTGCTGCGAGCGATCGATGCCGCCGCCAAGCAGCATAAGCTCGACGACAAGCGCGTCATTCTCAGCGGATTCTCGCAGGGCGGGCTGATGGCGTACGCGATCGGCGTCCGCAATCCCGCGAAATTCGCCGGGCTGATCCCGGTGGCCGCCAATTGGCAGGCCGGCTATGCGCCCGCACCGAAAAGCGCCGCCGGGTTCCCGCGGATATTCGCGATGGTCGGCTCGAAGGATCCGGTGCTGGACGCCAACCGCCAGGCGGCCGGCGAATTCGAGAAAGCCGGCGTCAAGATCAAGCTCAATGTGTACGACGGCGTGGGGCACGCGTTTCCATCGAACCGCGACGAGGAGTTGCGCAAGGCGCTCGACTTCATCTTCGCGAAATAGCCGCTCCCCCTGATTTCTCGTGACAAACCGCCGCGCGGCGGGAACAATCTCTCGTGATGTGGCGCCGGCTGCTATTTCGGGACGGGTTGCGCCCTGCCTCTCCCATCGTCGCGCGCATCCTCCTTGCCACGCTCGCTGTCGCCGCCGTCGCCGTCCCGCTGTTGCTGCTCTATGAGCCGGCCGCGCCACGCGCCGAACAGCCGAAACACGCGCCCGCGGGCGTATCGGCCGCGCCCGGCGCAACGCCGCACGCGGTCGACGCGAGCGCGAGCGCGCGACAAGTGCCGACGCTCGACCCGCCGGAAATCGAAAACCCGCCCGGGCCCGCGACATCGCCACGCGCACCCGACCAATCGTCCGCCGCCGCGCCGCCCGCGCCCATCGTAGAGAGGCAACTCGTGCAGGGTGGAAATCTCGGCGCGCCCGCGTCCGTGCCCACGTCCGCGCCCGTCGCACCGCCGCCGCCTGCGCCGCATCGCCGGCTGGATCGCTCGCGCGAAGCCCGCGACCGCGCCATCGCCGAGCGCGGCGGCACACCGCAAACCGAAGACGCGGTCGAGGCCGGACTCGCGTGGCTCGCCGCGCATCAATCGCCTGACGGCCGCTGGAGCCGATTCGATTTCGGCCGGCAATGCCCCGCGGGCGACGAATGCACCGGCTTTGCCGTGGCCCGCACCGAGCCGCCGCTCGACGCCGGAATCACCGGTCTGTGTCTGCTCGCGTTCCTCGGAGCGGGCTACACCGATCGCGAAGGCCCGCATCAACCGGTCGTCCGCCGCGCCATCGACGCGCTGCTCGCGATGCAGCAGCCCGACGGCGGTTTCGAGGCCGACCCGCGCATGGCTGGCTACAACGACTCGCTGGCGACACTCGCGCTGGGCGAAGCGCTGGCGCTGACACAGGACGAGCGCCTCCGAGCGCCGCTCGCGCGGGCCGCCGCCCGCCTCGTCGCCTCGCAGCAGCCGCTCGGCGGATGGGATTACCTGCCCATGCCCGGCTCCGGGCGAAACGACACGTCGATCAGCGCCTGGGCCGTGCAGGCGCTGCAAACCTGCGCCACCGCCGGCATCTCTGTCCCGCCGCGCACGCTGATTCGCGCGTCGCTGCACTTCGACCGCGCCGCGCAGCCCGACGGGCGCGTCTGGTATTCCGACGCCGGCAGCGGCTATCAACTCGACAAGGACATGCGCCCCGTCTATCGATTCGGCCCCGGCATGACGGCGTGCGGCCTGTTGTGCGAGCAATTGCTCGGCTGGCGCGGCGCGGAGGGGCTGACCGCGCGGCAGGCATCGTTGCTGCTGAGCGAACCGCCGTCGGCGTCGCGCCTGCGCGGCAAGGACGTCTCGCAGTTGCACAGCGAGTATTACTGGTATTACGGCACGGCCGCGCTCTTTCAGCAGGGCGGCGAGGCGTGGACGCGCTGGAACGCCAGCCTGCGCGACGCGGTGCTGCCGCTTCAGGCGCGCGAGCGCGGCGAGGCCGGCCGGCGGAAACACGACTTTGGAAGCTGGCCGCCGTTTGGCCAGAACTGGGGCAAATGGGGGCGAATGGGTGGGCGCGTCTACTCCACGGCGATCTGCACGCTGACGCTGGAGATCTATTACCGCCACACGCCCGCCTACCTGAGCGACGAGATTTTTGTCACGGCCGACGACTGGTTCGAGTACCTCCGCGAATCGCCGCAGAGCGAGCGCCGCGCGATCATCGACTGCGCGGCGCAGATGCGCGTCGAAGTGGCCGAGCCGCTGCTATTGCGCGTGCTGCGCTGGCCGGATCGCGACGTGGCGCTGCGCTGCGCCGTCGGGCTGGCACGGCTCGACAATCCGCTCGGGCTGGGGCTGCTTCAGGACGCGCGCGAGGCGCTGCCCGTCGTGGCGCGCGGCGAAATCGACGCCGCCGCGCAGCGCGCCGAGCAGGCGGCCGCCGCGCCGCCCGCAACCGGCAAGCTGCGCGTCTTCGACGCCGCGACACGCATGGCGACGCTCGAATTGCCGCGCTGTTATGCAGGGATGAACGTCGAACTTGTCCGCGAAGGCCGGGCCGCGGCGTCGTTCCGCGTGATCCAGCGCTTCACCGGGCGAAACGTCGTGCTGGCCGAGTGGATCGGCGCCGGCGCGCTCGAACCCCCGCCGCGCGCTGGCGACGTCGTCCGCCCCGCCCTCAACGCCGGCGCAGGAGAAGCAGCGCAGCCGTGAGCAGCGCCAGGCTGCCCGGCTCGGGGATGTACTCGATCGTCACCGTCGGGCGGAAACTGGCGCTTGTGTTCTCGCGCGTGTCGAAGCGCTTGGCGGTTCTCGGCGTGCTCTCGTTTCCGAGTATGACCCAGCCGAAATTCGCCGCCGGGTTGTTCACCCACGTCTGCACGTCGGAGATCAGCGCCGCGGTCGAGGCCCACGTATAGGACCCGGTCGCGCCGACCGTGCGCGACGCCGACGACGTCGGGGCAAAGTCGCCGCCCATGCTCGCCCAGGGCGTCGTGGAGTAAAAACGGTGGACCCACGTCGCGTCACCGGGTTCCGCCTGCGCGCCGCCGCCTTCCTGAGACTCCGCGTCGGAAGCGCCCTCGCCCCAGCTTGCCAGCGACCGGTGAATGCGCACCGTCTCGCCGAACGACGACGCCACCCGCGAAGCGTGCAGCCGAACCTCGACGCGCGTGATGGTCGAGCCGGTCGGAATCGTCGCCACGTTGAAATAGAGCAGCCCGCGCCGCGCAAAGCTGCTGCTCGTCGTGCCCGTGAAGAAGTAGATGCCCGCGCCGTTGCTGGTCAGGCCCTGGTTGTCTTCATAGAGCGTGTTGTCGCGGGCCGCAGTCATCGACACGACTGTCGCCTGCAACGTGGCCGGCGCCAGCATTCCCGCGCAAAACAGCGCAAGCGTCAGTGAGGTAAACCGCCTCATTCTCCCATCCTCCGCGGCCGACTCGACCGTTCCGCCGCCGAGCGCGCTTCCGGCTGTGGAATCGGCGACCAATCGAAGCCTCAGTATAAGGAGTCGGGGGCGGCTCGGCCAAGAGCAAGCGGCGGGCGTGGATTGACGGGCGTGCGTGACAGATAAGTGCGGTACGTGAGGCTGATCCGGTGCGCCGTGCAGTGTATGTGGCGGATCATTTGCGCCGTGCCGTGTATGTGGCCGATCCTGTGTGCCGCATTTCCTCCGCCCCAACGGGGCAAACCAGCTTCAGCCCCGGGCAACGCCCGGG
>CAZHIE010000085.1:0-18379 GCA_964532435.1 uncultured Planctomycetales bacterium | reverse complement strand
GCATGCGGCAGCGCCTCAAAGGCGGAGAGTAGCAACCCGTAGCGGCCCGCGCCCCCGCGCGGCCGTACCCGCCCGCGCCCCCGCGCGGCCGTAGCGGCCCGCGCCCCCGCGCGGCCGTAGCGGCCCGCGCCCCGGCGCGGCCGTACCCGCCCGCGCCCCCGCGCGGCCGTAGCAGCCCGCGCCCCCGCGCCGCCGTATCAGCCCGCGCCCCGCGCGGCCGCAGCGTCGGACCTCTGCGTCCGACGCCGGACCGGTTGCTCAGCGCGACACCTCCCCCCTCGCGCACCGTTGCAAATTCTCCGCGGTTTGCCGTAGCGCTGCTTCATGCCCCATTCCCGCGGGTGTAATCACCGCGATTGCGGATAGCCCCAGCGTCCGCGCGAGCGCCTCGCGCTCCGTGGAATCTGCGGGCTGCGCGCTGCCGCAGAAGGCCACGCACGGCTTGCCGCACCGCGCCGCAATCTTCGCCACTTCCGCGACGACTTTGCCCTCCGACGTCTGCGAATCCACGCGCCCTTCCCCAGTCCACACCACGTCAGCCGACCGAACGCGCCGCTCCAGATCGAGCGCGTCGCCGATCGCAGACGCCCCGCCGACGATCCGCGCGTCGCTCGCCGCCACAAGGCCGGCCGGCAATCCACCCGCGGCGCCGCCGCCCGGAATGGCGCTCACGACGCGCCCAAACGACGACGCCAGCGCCTCGGCCCAGCGGCTCATGCACTGCTCCAACAGCTCTACTTCGATCTCATTCGCCCCCTTCTGCGGGCCGAAGACGCGGGCCGCCCCGCGCGGGCCGAGCAGCGGATTCATCACGTCTACCAGAATCATCAGCTCCGCCGAATCGCGCGTCGCCCCCGCCGAATCGCGCGCGGGCGATTCGATCCGCCGCACCTCACCCACGCTCGCGCCGCAGATCGGCAGCGCCAGCGCGCCGCCATCCGCTCGCGTCAGCCGAAAACCCAGCGCCTGAAGCGCTCCTGCCCCGCCATCCACCGTCGCCGAGCCGCCCGCGCATAGCAGGATGCGCCGCGCGCCGCCTCGCCCCGCCGCATCGAGCAATTCCCCCGTTCCATAGCTCGTCGTGTGCATCGGATTGCGCGCCGCCGGCGGGATCAGCCCCAGCCCCGACGCCTCGGCCATCTCCACAATCGCCGTCGCGTCTGACGCGCTCCACCACCACGCGGCCTCGCGCGGCACGCCCAGCGGACCAAGCACCGTCGCCACGCGCCGCTCCGCGCGCAGCGCCGCCGCCAACATGCGCCCCGAGCCTTCGCCCCCATCTGCCATCGGCGCGAGGTCGATCTCGATGTCGAACCGCGCCTGGCGCGCGCCGTCCGCGAGCGCTTCGGCGACGGCCTGCGCGTCCAGCGCGTCCTTGAACTTGTCTGGTGCGATGAGAAGGTGCATGGGTGACGTCATTAGATAAGAAAGACTCGCCTGAGGACAGGCGGGCTCGGAAACGCGCGGAAATGCGCGAAAATGCGCGGAGCCCCACCCGCGGTCCGGATTCCGAATCGAGCCCGCGTGTCCTCACGCGGGTCTCTTCATTGTCGCGAATCTCTCCGTCGTCGCGGCTCTCCCTGTCAAACAGCCGCCGCGCCCGCTCCGACTACGCCGAGAAACGCAGCAGGTCGCGCGTGAACGGCGTGACGCCCGCGTACTGGCTCTCGCGTCGCCGTGGCGTCCTCGCGGACCCAGTTCGCCGCGAGCGTCCGGGCGTCGTCTCGCCTAGCCCGCTGACTGCTGTCGTGCAACGGTTTCGATGTCCGCGAACGCGCGCTCGCCCGAGCGGATGCAAACCCATTCGCCGCGCTTACGCTTCGCGACAATGATCGCAACCAGAACCGTCCCCGCTATCGATTCGCCGGTCGACTCGCGGAACATCGTGGCGATTCGCCGCATCAGCGCGGCGGAGAAGAGCAGCTTGTCGGATGTTTCGTCGAGCGACTCGTACACGACGCGCAGCGCCGCAAGATGCTCGGCAGACAGTGTGCTCGTAACCGGGGCGAACTTCCGGGCGCGCCCCTCAAGGCGCGGCCAGTCCTTCTGCTTGCGCCGGTTGAAGATGTATCGGAGGAGCAGCCCGGCGGCGATATCCGTGCGCCCGGTTGCGGCGTGAAATGCCTCCACAACCTCAGCGAATACCGCGGGGGCGCGCCGGAGCTGGTCTGTGGCGACTTCGTGACTCAAGTAGATCGATTCCAGCGATTCCTTCTCGTCCGGCGACAGCAAACTCTTCAACACAACACGGTCCGAACTACTCATCAACGTTCTCCGTTCCATGCCCCTCGTCCAGATATGCGCTGATGCGGAACGTCGGGGCATCGTTGTCCGCTCGCGCCTCTCTTGCGCCCATTGCGTCCATGACTCTGGAGTGAATTGCCTCTGGCGTGAGTGTTGAAACGCGGCAAAGCTCAGTGAGCGTCGCGCGCTTCTGCCGAAGCGCACTGTCAATCAGAGTCTCCAGGCGCACGGGGCGATCTGTCGGTACACGTCCCGGCTCTTGCCTGCGCCAACCGAGGCGGGAGAATTCCCGCCACAACCTTTGCGCCATGGTTTGAGGGATTAGTTGCTCGCGCGTGGCTCGGTAGATCATTGCGGACAACGAAATGCCGAATCGCTCTTTGTACTGAACGAGGCGGACCATGCTCTTGATCTCAAACGCCTCCCTGAGCACAGGCGATGGCATTAGCAGATGCGACGCAAATTCGAAAGCACGCGACTCGATCGCCCCATCGTCCGCATGTCCATCGTGGAGCACATCCTCATATAGGACGTGACCGAGTTCATGCGCCAGTGTGAGGCGCATTCGGTCAGCGGGTAGACTACTGTTCACCGTGACGACGTGGGCCGCCCCTAGCCGCGCTGCAAACGCATCGACGCCCGAAGCGCCGACCTGCTGAATGACCCGGATGCCCGCATTTTCCAACATCCGAGCGACGCTGGGAATCGGGTAGTGCTGAAGTTTGTATTTGTCTCGGATTCGGCGAGCGACGACCGCAGGCTCTTCGGCAGTGCGAAGGCGAACCTGAAGCTGTGAGGGCTCCCGGCGCTGCAGCAAGTCGAGCAGGTAGAAATAGAGGCGAAGCCACGGCAATGCCAAGCTCGAGAAGTCCGACTTCTTCCTGACGGGAAGTGTCTTGAGCGCCCGAAATCGGATGCCAGACAGCGTTGCCTCAACTCCCTCAAACCACTCGACTGGCTTGGCGACGATCCCCGCGATTACGCGCAACGTGGCGGCAGTGGGCGAAAACTCGTTTCGCTCGTACTTGCTCAACGTCACATGCGACACCGCGTGACCTGCGTCCTTCAGATGTTGTGCGAGCGCACGCGTGGTTAGGCCCGCCTCTGTCCGAGCTTCCCGCAATCGAGGACCGAGCGAAGCTTGAATCATTTGCGCATGTTACCAAGTCCGTGTCGTTGTGTCAATGTTGTTTCCAATCAGGTTCTGGAAACCTGACCGCTGCACTTCTGGCGAAAGTGATACGCGCCGCCGACGCAGCGCGGCCCCGGGGGCGACGGATTAGTGACCTGCGGTGCCACACCGTCCGACACAGTCGGGTCGCCGGCGCATTTCTCGGAAGCGGAGCGCCGCCGCATGGACAGGGCTCCCCGCTGCATACGTGAAATTCCAAAGGCACATGGGCGAAACTCTCCGCGGCCAGGTGGCACTGACGGGCGTGCCACTGCTCTTGAGCAGTGCTCTTCGGCCATCTGAGTTGCTCGCGCGTTGCGGACGGGCTGGACGGCGGGCGAGCGACTTGGTTCAACTTCAGCGGGGATTTCCCGGGTTAGAGCAGCACCACTGCTCAAGAGCAGTGGCACACGGCACACTGTTCAAGAACTCGCACCCCTCACACGAATGCCGCCCGCATTCCCGCTCCGGTGCAACACCCGCATTATCGCTCCGCAAGCCACGCCCGCGCCACATCTGCGCGTTGCCGCGCGACGCGCTCATTCGCACCCTTCTCGTGAACGGTTCCGAGCCCGGCGTGGCGCTCGGCCGCTCAAACGATTAGCCTCTGGAGCCAATCATCATGAAGCGATTTCTGTTTGCCGCGGCGGCCTGCGCGCTGGTCGGGACGACGCCCACGTGGGCCGGCCTGCTCGATCACTTCGCGGGGTATTCCACGGTGCAGGAGGTCGGCACGTCCGGGCTCCAGTCGTCCTATGCCGGCGACTCGATCTCGGGCCTCTCCGTAACAGGGCCGACCACGAGTGCGGTCCTGCCTGCGCTCGGGCCGAATCGCGTCGGCTACCCGAACGTCGGGGAAGCGCCGTCGGGCGGTTCGGCCTTTGACCTCGGCGTGCTCGGCATGCGCGTCAACGGCGGGATGCTGGAGCTGCGCGTCGCCTCGGGCATCAACCCGCTCACCGGGCTGATGCACAGCGGCGTCGTGTTCGGCGTCGGCGACGCGCTGATCACCGTTCGTGACAGCGCCGGCATCTCGCACTTCGCGGCACTGAGCGCCTGGGCGCGCGACGGCGGAGGCGCGCCGCGCTCGCTCAACGGCGGGTTTCTCGACGACGCGATGAACTTCCACACCTCGGGCGGCTCCGGCGGCGCGAGCCTGGAAGGACACCTCGTCGGCTTCTCGCTCGACGGCGACGTGCAGCGAACCGGCGGTACGCTTGCCTTCAACGCGGGCAACGCGCCGGCCGGCCTCGACATCCGCGCCTTTGCGAAGGCCGGCGCCGACCTGGGCGACGCATCGCTGGCGCATGCGTCGGTCAACGACCTGGGCCAGGACTGGTTCCTACAGTCGTGGAGCATTCCGCTGGCGAATCTGTCGAGCGACGCCGACTTCGACGTCGCGCTGCACATGACGGTGTCGTGCGGCAACGACCAGATCGGCGGGGAAATGCACGTGCCCGAGCCGTCTTCGGCCGTGCTGTCGCTGCTCGGCCTGACGGGGCTGGCGAGCCTGCGCCGGTCCGGGCGCATGGGGAGGTAAGCAGCGCGCGGACCGCCGCGCGTGAATCATCGGAGCCCAACCGCGCGCCGCACCGTGCGGCGCGCGTCCCTTTCTTCATGAGACGCAAGCGCCGCCCGCCGGCGGGTGTGTTTTTGCACCACCCGCCGCGGGCGGACTTGTTACAGCCCCAGTTCTCGCCACCGCGCCGTCACGCGCTCCTTCACCGCCCGCGTCATCTCCAGCTCCGCCGGCCAGGCTTTGGCTATGACAAGCGCAACTTGGACTATCCGACCTCTCGCGCGATTCGGGGCGGGGACTCGAACGCGTCGGACACCAGGCGCATGTGTCCGTCTAGCTCGTGGGCTTTCGCGTCAAACTCCAGAATCGCCGGAACGTCCCGGGCAATCAACGTTGCCACAGATCGAATCGCGGCGATCGCGGCGAAGGACGGCGGCGCATGCCGACTCTGGGCATCCAATTCACTCACGTGCAGTTGGGCCAACGGGAACTGCATTACCATCCAGGCAATCTCGCACAAGCTCGGGTCCACCTGCCGCGCATGGGCCAGATCGAGGCAAAGGCGAGCCTGGCGTAGTGCCTTGAATAACGGACGGAGTTCCGATGCGGTTCGTCCGGTCGCCTTGCGTTTGTCCATGTTCTCGATGCACAACAGCCGGCCCAGGCTCTTCCAGATTGCGGGCGACTGGATGATGTCTGCGTGAACAATCACGGGCAGCTTGGCGTCCAGGGCCGGCCCAAGCGCCTTGATGAGCGACGCTTCGTCGTATCGCTGCAATGCCGATGGCGCGTGAACGGAAACGTGCGCGAAGCGCTGCAGGTCGAGCGACGATAAATCGCGCATCAGTGGTTCGAGCTCGTGCTCGCGAAGCGCGGAAAGTTCAACGGCGGTCGCACGACTGCCGCGCAACGAATCGAGTGCGGTGCAGTAGTCGCTCCGCGCCAGGCTACCGGTCGAGAACCCAATCGCCCGCACCTAGAACACTCCGTATTTCATCATTAGATTGCGCAGATCGTCGTCATCGGTGTAGAAGAGTTCTATCAATCCAGCCTCAAACTCCCGGCTTCGGTTTCGTAATTCACGAAAGACGGGGTCGGCATACGATGCTTCGGCGGTCAGGCGTGCGAGCCCGTTTCGCGTATCCTCATCATCCAGCGCAGCAAGGAACGCGTCGTAGGCGCGCAATATGGCTTGGGCCGTCTCGGGTTTCGCGCGTGTCAGAAGTACACCGCACAGGACTTCCAGCGGTGGCGTTCCCAGCCTGCTGGCGAGATGCTGATGGACTCGCTGCGCGGCCTCCTCCTGGTCCTTGAACAACGGGTGGTCGGGTTTCGCGGACTCCTCCAGATAACAACTGAAACAAAGCAGTATCCCCGACACGAACAAGAGCTTGCGCGAGAATCGAAGCTTGACGTTGCGCAATGCCCAGCCCTCGTCACCGCGCTCCCATCGTTTGCTCACGTAATCGACGGCAACCGTGCGCCAGTAACGCACAACGTCGTTCAACAGAAAACGCGGCACTTTGTAGCGACGACCGGTATCCGCCAAGAAGCTCCGCTCGCTATCGACATAGCGCCGCAAAATGCCGCGTATGACGCGCGTGTGTGCATCGGCTACCCCAAGTGACGCCGACTCGAGAAGCAGCAGCACACGGCGAGTCATGTTCGCATTCGTGTCCTGTTCGCCGCCAATCCAGTGGATCAACTCGTGGCTGAACGACATCGTACCGAAGACTCGCGCGGGGCCCGGGCCCGCGTAGTTGCCGTTCTTCAGCCGATCGGCGAATTCCTGGGCTGCCTGTCGATGGAGCGGGTCCGCGGCGCTTTCTACGAGCAAAGTCCAGTCGACATCGCCCGCAACGGTCCACTCACGTCGGGCCAGAGATCCGAACACAACGACCGATGTGTCTGGGGTGCGATCGGCGCGGTCGCTGCCGCCAGTCCCTGCCCGTTGCCCGCCAAGGCGCGCAGCGCCTCAAACTGCATCGCGGCACGCGTCCGTGCACGGGCAATCGCGTCGAATGCCGCGCCGAGCCTCATACAGAGCTGAGCAAATGCGTCCGAAACCGGCTCGACGGCCATTCGCAGTCCTCGACACCCGCCCGAGTCATTATCAAGCACGGCCTCTATGTGTCAAAGCGTAAGCTACGTCACCCCGTACTCCCGCCAGCGCGCCGTCACGCGATCCTTCACCGCGCGCGTCATCTCCAGCTCCGCCGGCCACGCGCGAACGGCGCCTTCGCCCGGCCATTTGCGCGTCGCGTCCCAGCCGATCTTGCTGCCCGCGCCGCAGACCGGCGCGGCGTGGTCGAGGATGTCGAGCGGGCCGTCCACGAGGACGCAGTCCCGCCGCGGGTCGCAATTCGCCAGCATGTGAAACAGCACCGCCTGCTCGTCCTGCACGTCCACGTGCTCGTCCACGATCACGATCATCTTGGTGAACGCCATCTGCCCCGCGCCCCAGATCGCGCTCATCACGCGCCGCGCCTGATACGGATACTCCTTGCGAATCTTCACGAACGCGCAGTTGTGAAAACAGCCGAACATCGGCAGGTTGTAGTCGATGATGTCCGGCACCAGCATTTTGAGCAGCGGCAGAAAAATCCGCTCCGTCGCCTTGCCCAGCCAGAAATCCTCCTGCGGCGGCTTGCCCACCACCGTCGTCGGATAGATCGGATTCTTCCGGTGCGTGATCGCCGTCACGTGCATCCGCGGATACAGGTCGGCCACGCTGTAAAACCCCGTGTGATCGCCGAACGGCCCCTCGATCACCGGCGGATCGGCCGGATCGATGTACCCCTCGACCACGATCTCCGCCGTCGCGGGCGCTTCGATCTCCGGCTGCGAGACGCACGGCACAAGCTCGATCGCCGCGCCGTTAAGAAACCCCGCGAACAGGCACTCGTCCATCCCCGGCGGCAGCGGACACGTCGCCGCATACGGCATCATCGCCGGCCCGCCAAAGCTGACCGCGATCGGCATGCGCCGCCCCAGCTCGCGCCAGCGGCGATAGTGCCGCGCCCCGTCGTGATGCATGTGCCAGTGCATCGCCGCCAGCCGCCGCCCGAGCACCTGCACGCGATACATGCCGACGTTGCGCTCGCCGGTCTCCGGATGTTTCGTGAATACGTTGGTCAGCGTCAGGTAGCGGCCCTCGTTGGGCGGCGGGATCAGGGCTTGAGGATCGAAGATTGACGGCCACGCCACACTTCCGAACAGCTCACGCGCGTGCTCGCTGCCCTCGTTCCGCTCGGCCAGCGCGCGGCGCGTCGCCGCGTCGAAACCCGTCGACGGCCGATTCCCAGGCCCGCTCTCCACAATGTCCCGCACATGCGCGTATACGTTGGCCGACAGATCCCCATCCCCCGGCCAGCACTTCAGCGCCGGCAGCGCCGTCAGATCGGCGTTGTCCGTCTGCACGACGTCCTGGCAAATGCCGCGCCGGACCACTTTCGGCGGCAGGCTCCCAAGCTGCATGAGCTGCGGCAGCTTCTTGATCTTCTCCATGAGCGTCGTCGGCATCTCCGGCTTGATCAGCGCCTGCACGCGCTCGGCAACCTCGTCCAGCGAATCCGCCCCCAGCGCCAGGCACATCCGCTCGCGCGTGCCATACGCGTTGATCAGAACGGGGATTCGCGAGCCGCGAACGTTTTCAAAAAGCAGGGCCGGACCGCCCGCCTTCACGACCCGATCGTAGACCTCGGTGATTTCGAGTACCGGATCGACCTCGGCACGAACGCGCTTCAGCCAGCCGCGCCGCTCCAGTTCCGCCACGAACGACTGCATGTCAGGTGCGGGCACGTCGCGCCTCCCACGGATGGACGCCGCAAGTTTCGGGCCGAGTATAGTGCTGATCCCGCCGCCGTGCCGCGCCGCCGCCCGCCCCGCCGCCCGACGATCTTTCCCAACGGAACAAATGCCCATCGTGCGGCCGGGGCGCCGGGGTAAAATACCGTGGGCCACACACGAGCGGCCGGGCAGGCGGCCGCGCCGCGGGGCGACGATTCACATGGGCTGGCAGGAACGAGATTACGGGCCGGAGTTCGAGCAGGAGCAGGCGTCGCGCGGCCGGCTGCGCTGGCCGCCGCCGGCTGCGCGTGCGCTCCTGTTTCTCCACGTGCTCGCGTTCCTCGCGCTGGCGCTCGTGGCGGCCGACCGCTCGGCGCCCGTCGGAGAGCGTTTCACGCTCGGTCCCGCGAGCCTCCAGCCCCTCGCCATCGCGACACACCCGCTCGGCTCGCTCAACCCTCTCTCGCTGATCGCGGCCATCATCGGCATCTGGTGGCTCGGCTGCGTGATCGAGCCGCGCATCGGAATGCGCAAGTTCGTGCTGCTCTACGTCGTGGCGAATCTTGCCGGGGGAACGGCATATTTCGCCACAGCGCGGCTGAGCGCCGCCGCCGCCGTCGCGCCGCTCGATTATCCGCTCGGGGCGCTGGCCGCGTGGTGCTGGACGGCCGGGCGACTGCTGCGCTACGAGCAGGTGAACCTGTTCGGGCGCATCGTGCGCGGCTCGACCGCGATCGCGATATTCGGCGGCATTGCCGCGGCGCTGGTCGTGTTGCCGGCGGGCCTGGGCGGTTTGGCGTGGCTGGCCGCCGCCGCCGCCGGAATCGGCGTGGCGTGCGCCGCCGAAGCGCCGATCTCCCTCTCCTGGCCGCGCCGCCGCGTTCGTCCGAGCAGAGTTTCCGAGCCGCGCCCACGGCCGAGCGCATCGCTCCGCCGGTCGAGCCCGCGCAAGTCGGCCGATGAGACGCCGGACGAGACCGTGATCGACGAAATCCTCGCGAAAATCAGCCGCAGTGGCATGCAATCGCTGACCCCCGGCGAGCGCGACGCGCTGGAGTCGGCGCGTCGCGCGAAGCTGCGCGAGTCGGAGCGGGCCACGTTGCGTTAGCGCGCGTCCCGTCCGGCGGTTGCAACGAACGAGCGCGCTCCCAATCATCCGACGCACTCCCGCGCCGGCATCCGCCCCGCTTCATTTGCATCGTCCGCCCCGGCGCACCAGAATACGGCGTGACTCGGACCGGCCCGCGCCGGCCCGGCGGACCCGTTTCAACGACATTGCCATCGAGTGCCCCATGAGCCCATTCCACCGCGCGACGCGTCGTGAATTTCTGCATGAAACACTCGCCGCCGGCGCGCTGCTCGCCGGCGCGCCCGCGCTCCTCGCGGCACAGGACAGCGCGGCCACCCCGCCCGGCAAGGCACCGGCCCCGCCCGATCCGTCGTCGGAACCGCCGCCCGCCGCATCGGCGCCGGCCAAGAAATCCCCCTACGCCGACCTGCGCGTCGCGTTCATCGGAACGGCCGGCATCGGCAACTTCCACCTCGACCACGCCGAGGATTTCGGCCTGGCGTGCCCGTGCTACGCAGACGTCGACACCAAGCACTACGAACGCATCGCGAAAATGTACCCCCACGCCAAGGCGTATCAGGACTATCGCGAGATGTTCGACAAGGAGCACAAGAACATCGACGCCGTGATGGTCGGCACGCCCGACCACCACCACTACCCCGCCACGATGATCGCCATGAAGCTCGGCAAGCACGTCTACACGCAGAAGCCGCTGACGCACACCGTCTGGGAAGCCCGCCAGCTCGCGCTGGCCGCCGACAAGTACAAGCTCGCCACGCAGATGGGCAACCAGGGGCACGCCAAGGAGGGTTGGCGGCTCGTCTATGAGTGGATCCGCAGCGGCGCCATCGGAGACGTCAAAGCCGTCCACAACTGGACCGATCGGCCGATCTGGCCGCAGGGCGTCGAGCGGCCCGAAGGCGACGAGACTCCGCCGAGCAATCTCGACTGGGACGTCTATTGCGGCCCCGCGCCGCTGCGTCCGTTCAAGGGCGGGACATACCACCCGTTCAACTGGCGCGGCTGGTGGGACTTTGGCGCCGGCGCGCTGGGCGACATGGCGTGTCACACGATGGACGGCATGTTCTGGGCGCTGGAGCCCGGCCACTGCACGTCGGTCGAGACGATGGCGTGCAGTTCCGTCAACGACGAGACGTTCCCCAAGTCGTCGATCGTGAAGTGGGAATTTCCCGCCCGCGAGCTGAGCACGCCGCAGCCCGGCGGAGGCTCGAAACCGTGGCACCGGCCGGCGTTCACCGCATATTGGTACGATGGCGGACTGGTCGCGCCGTATCCGAGCGACCTGGAGCTGCCACGCAAGCTCCCGCCCACCGGCAACCTCTTCATCGGCACAAAGGCGTCGATCGTGGTGGCGGGCGATTACGGCGACAGTCCGCGCATCTATCCCGAGTCCCGGATGCAGGAGATCGGCAAGCCGGCCCAGCTTCTGGAGCGCTCGCCGGGGCACGTGAAGGAATGGGTCATGGCCTGCGTCGGCGAGCAGCCGATCGACTTCCCCAAGTCCAACTTCCACTACGCGGCGCCGTTCACGGAGACGGTGCAGCTCGGCAACGTCGCGCTGCGCTACGGCCGCAAGCTGATGTGGGATGGCCCGAACCTGACGGTGACGAACCTCGCGGAGGCGAACCAGTTCGTCACCAAGGCGTACCGCGAGGGATGGAAGTTCTAATGCCGAATTGCGAATAGCGAATTACGAATTGCAGCCTCGGCGCCGGGTGCGCGATCCCGTTCGCAATTCGTGATTCGCTATTCGCAATTCGCCATTTGACTTCGGCAAGGACGCCCATGCGCATCGGCCTGTATCACGGACCGCTGTACAGCGGCCCGGCGGGATACGAGACGTACGGCCCTTACGCCCGCTACGTCGCCGAGTTCGCGCGGTACTTCGACGAAGTCGTCGTCTTCGCCCCCACCACGCGCCGCGAGACGGACTATCGCGGCTGCCGGCTGACGCCTGCCAACGTGCGCATCGTCGAGCTGCCCGACTTCGAGACGCACGTGCAGGCCGCGCGGCACTTCTTCCGGCTGCGTCGCATCTTTCGCCGCGAGATCGACGGACTCGACGTGATCAACTGCCGCAACACGGCGCCGTTCGGCTGGCTGCTGTACTTTCTCGCGCGGCGGCGCGGCGTCGGGTTCTTCTACCACTTCACCTCCGACCCCTGGGAGATCATCCGCACCGGGTCGAAGTACCGCGGGCTTTACGGGCTGTTCGCGCGCGCGGCGCTCGGCGCCGACTTTCAGATTCAGAAATTCGCGATGCGCCGCGCCTGGTCGTTCGTGAACGGCCGGCTGCCGTATGAGCGCGTCCGCGCGGTGACCGAGCGCGCCGCGCTCGTCATCTCCAGCACGCTCGAATCCGCCGACGTGGTTCGCCGCGACGACTGGACGTTGCACGACCCGGTGCGGCTGCTCTACGTCGGCTATCTGAAGCACATGAAAGGACTGGAGTTTCTGATCGACGCGCTGGCGCGCCTGCGCACCCGCGGCGTACACGCGCAGCTCCATCTCGTCGGCAGCGGACCACAGGAAGCGTCGCTTCGCGCCGACGCAGCCGCACGAAACCTCGACGAATTCGTCGTCTTCCACGGGTACGTGCCGATGGGGCCGGAGTTGAATCGCCACTATGACGAGGCCGACATATTCGTCTTCCCGTCGCTCTCCGAGGGCAGCCCGCGCGTCGTGCTCGAAGCGCTCGCGCACAGCCTGCCCGTCGTCTCCACGCGCGTCGGCAGCGTGCCCGATCTGATCGACGATGGAGCGAGCGGCCTGATCGTCCCGCTGCGCGACGCCGACGCGATCGCCGCCGCCGTCGAGCGGCTCGTCCGCGACCCGGCGCTTCGCGAGCGTTGCGGCCGCGAAGGCTTCCAAACGGCTTCGAGCCACACGGTCGAGCGGTTCCTGGCGCCGCTCGTCGCCAAGGCGCGCGAGCTTGGCGCCGCACACGCCAAAGGCCGCGGTGCATGAAGATCTGGATCGTCAACCCGTTCGATCCGCTGCCCGGCGGGCAGGAGCAGCTCGGCCGCTATGCCTTTCTGGCCCGCCGGCTCGCCGCCGCCGGGCATGTCGTGACGTGGTGGACGAGCGCGTTTTCGCATCGCTTCAAGCGCGAGCTCGACCCGGCGGCGGTCGCGCACGGCGCGGCCGAGGCCGGAATTCGCGCGATCCTGCTGCCCGCGCCGCCCTACCGCCGCAACATATCGCTGGCCCGCTTGTGGAATCATCGCGTGCTGGCGAGGAACTTCGAGCGCCAGGCCGCCGGAGCGGAGCGGCCGAACCTGATTCTCGCCAGCTCGCCGCCGCTGGAGATGGCGGCCGGCGCGACGCGGCTCGGACGCGCCTGGCGCATCCCGACGATCATCGACATTCAGGATCAATGGCCGGACAACTTCGCCCGCGCCTTTCCGCGCGCGACGCGCGGCGCCGCGCGCCTCCTGCTCGCACCCTATTACGCCGTCGAGCGGGCCGCGTATCGCGCCGCCGACGGCATCATCGGCGTCGCGCAGGGCTACGTCGATCGCGGGCTGGCCGTCGGCGGGCCGAAGCGCTGGAGCGGCGTCTTCCCGCTCGGCGTCGACCTGGCCGACGTCGACGCCGCCATGCAGCGCGGCCGAGAGCGCTTCGGACAGAAGTGGAGCAAGCCGGCCGGGCAGCTCTGGTTGCTCTACTCGGGAAGCCTCAGCCACAACTATGATTTTCTCACAATCGTCCGCGCGGCCGAGGCGGTGCAGCGGGAATTCGGCGACCGAGTCCGCATCTTCATCAGCGGCGCCGGCGAGTTGGCGGGCGAGGCACAACGCATCGTGCGCGAGCGCGGGCTGCGCAACGTCACGCTGACGGGCTTTCTCGATTTCGACGAATGGGGGTGCATCCTTTCGCAGGCCGACGCCGGCTTCAACGCGTCCTTCCCCGACGCGCTGATCTACCTGCCGAACAAGATTTTCTATTACCTGGCCGCCGGGGCGGCCGTGCTCAACACGATTCCCGGCGAATGCGCGCAGATTGTGGCCGAAGGCGGCTGCGGTTTGACATACACAGCGGGAAACGTCGACGCCTGCGTTGCCGCCATTCGGCAGCTCGTCCGCGACGAAGCCGGGCGCCGCGCCATGGCGTCCGCGTCGCGGCGGCTGGCCGAGACGCGCTACGACCGGCGAATCGTGTATGCCGGGCTGCAAGCGCTGCTCGAACGCATCGCGGAGGAAGGCGCGTAACTCGCTTCAGCGCGCCAGTGGGCCGCGCATCGTCTCGATCGGCACGTCCCCGCCCGCCGCGGCGCGCAGCACAATGGCCCCGCATTCGTGCGTGTTGAGCGTCACGGCGCCCGCTCCGGCGGCGCGGCGAACCAGCCGCTCGACCGCCGGCCGCGCCTCGCGCGACGACACCACCACGATGCGCGGCGCGACAGCCCGGTAAAACGCCTCCGTCGCCAGCGGAAGCACGCTGCCATGATGCGGCGCGATCAGGATGTCCGACTTCAGATCGCACTCCCCGGCCGCCTGCGCTTCGAGCAGGCCCGCCATTCCCGCCTGCTCGATGTCGCCGGTCAGCAAAATCGTCACCGCGCCGCAACGAGCGCGCACCACCAGCGACGTGTCGTTCTCGCCCGTCCGCTCGGGCAGGTCGCCGCGCGGCCAGAGCACTTCCCACGTCGCGTCGCGCAGCGCGAGCCGATCGCCGGCCATCGGGCGCTCGATCGGCACGTCGCCCGGAACGAACGCGCGCAGCCGCTTCTCGCCGAAGTTTTGCGGTGCGACGACGCGCGGAATACCAGCCGCCGCGATCAGCGACGACGCGCCGCTGTAATGATCGAAATCGTCGTGTGACAGCGCGAGGAACTCGACCCGGACGACGCCCAGCCGCCGCGCCGCCTGCTCGACCACCAGGCCGACGTCGAAGTTCGCGTCCGTGCCGCAGTCGAACACCGCCGCCGCGCCCGCGGGCGAGACGATTACGCAAGCGCTGCCGTGCCCGACGTCAAGCGCCGCAATGGTCCAGCCGCCGCGCCGCGCGCCGCTCAGCCCCGCCAGCCACACGATCCAGAAGAGCGCGACCAGCGCGGGCGGCGCGAACCGCCATGTCGCGCCGCGGCGAAATGCGAAGTACCGCGCTCGCGGCGCCGCACCGCGAGCCTTGGGCAGCCGCCACGCCAACAGCCACGCCGGGGCTGCGTATGTCGCCAGCACGAGCAACCCGGGCGGCGATTCGACGTGGACGAGCGTTCCGGGCATTCCCGCCAGCCGCTCGACCGCCGCCATCAGCCAGTTTGTTGCGTCATGAAGCCAGACGACGGCGACGTCACCGAGCGGCGCGCCGATTGCCCGCAGCAGCAGCGTGACAAAGCCGGCGATGATGACCAGCGAGAACAGCGGCGAGAGCAGCAGCGTCTGAATCGCCGCCAGCGGCGTGAACAGCCCGAAGTGATGCAAAACCAGCGGAACCGAAACCGCCCATGCGACCACCGACGCCACGATCGCAGCGCCGCCGGCGCGCAGGGCAGCGCGGCCAATCATCGCGCCGATGCTGTGCGCGTCGCGCGGCCGCGGCGCCGCGCCGGCCCGCCCGCCGCGCCACGAGCGAATCAGCGCGTCGGCACGAGGAACAAGCACGATCAGTCCGAGCACCTGCAAAAAGGAAAGCTGAAACCCCGCCCGAAACAGCTCCAGCGGGTTGTACAGCAGAATCGCCAGCGCCGACGCCGACAGCCAGTTCAACGCGCTGAACGGCCGGCGCAGCAGCGCCGCCGCGCACGCCAGCACCGCCATCACGGCCGCCCGCAGGATCGGCGCGCCCGGCTCCGCCATCGCGACGTAGCAGAGTGTCACCGCAATCACCGCGAGTGCAACCACCCGCCGCCCAAGCCGCAAAATCCGCCGCAGGACGAGATACGTGAACCCCGCGAGAACGCCCAGGTGAAACCCGCTGACGGAGAGAATGTGAACCAGGCCCGTGCGCTGAAAGGCATCGTCCAGTCGCCGGCTGACGCGCGAGCGCTGCCCCAGAAGCAAGGCGTCGAGCAGCCGCGTAGACTCGTCCTCCGCCGCCGCCGACTCGAACAACATGCCGCGCGCCGCGCTGCGAAGCTGCGCAAGCCAGCGGCCGATCACCCAGCCTGGCGCGGGCTCGCGCGCGACGTGTCCCCAGTTTTCCACCAGCAGCGTCGCCTGCACACCTTGCAGCCGATGCCACTCGGCCCAGTCCGGCTCGCCCGGATTGCGCCGGCCGCGCGGCGCACGCAGCCAGCCCGCCAGCACCACGCACTGCCCCAGCTCGGGCAACGCGCCGCCGGCCGGCTCTCCCAGCACCGTGACGCTGGCGGTTCCGCGGATCGGCGCGGGAGGGTCGCCCGGCGCGTCGAGAAGCTGAACCAGGAAGCGCGTCGTGCAGCTCGGCGCGAGGCGCACGTGCGGATTGCGGACCTCGGGCGGCAGCGAGATCGGTACGCTGATGACCCGCCCGCGCAGCCGAACAAGTTCGCGCTCATCGCCCGCGACGCGCGCGACGCTGTCGGGCGGCTGCCACAGCACGACCTGGTGACGGGAGAAACCGCACAGCGCAGCCGTCGCGACCAGCACGAGCGGCAGCGCGCCGCCGCTCCGCGCCGCCCGATCCGTGGCGAGCGCTTTCCCCTCCCACCACTGCACGAACCAGTGACCAAGCCACGCAAGCAGCGGCAACGCCGGAGCGATCCAGAGCAGCGCGCGCCCGCCCGGCGATCCGCAGAGCTGCGCACGCGGCGCGATCCACTCCGCCACGGCGATTCCCGCGCACAGGCCGACGGCCGGCCCAAGCAGCGGCGCGACGAAGGCCCGGCGCGGCGCCGGCCGCTTGCCGGGCGAAGCGTCAGGAGAATCCGGCGGCTCGCGTAAGTCGGGGCTGGCCGACATGGCGGGCAGATTGTACTGACGGGCCGCCGGCCCGCGAGCTTCTCACCCCGCTACGCCGAGGAACCACGCCGGATCAGGAAGGATATGCGCATGTCGCCATAATCCCGCTCGTCATCCACCGTCAGCGATCGCAACGTCTCGAGCGGCACGGCGGTCCGCAGCGGCCGGCGAAAGAGCGCCACGCCCTCCGGCCCCAGCGCGGGGCCCAGCCGCTCCAGCAGATCGATCACGTGCTGCGCCGCCTGCGTGTCGGCGTACGGCGGATCGACAAACGCAATCCCATACGCCTCCGGCGTCGGCGGCTCGAAGCGCATTGTCCAGACGTTTTCCGCCGCCACGCGGCAGGCCGGCTCGATCCCCAGCCGTTTCAGATTCTCGCGCAGCACGCGCAGCGCCGACCGATCTCGCTCCACGAACAGGCACGACCTCGCTCCGCGCGAAATCGCCTCGATCCCCAGCCCGCCGCTGCCGGCAAAAAGATCGAGCACGTCGAACGGCGGCAGCTCGCCCGGCAGTCCGTAGCGATGTCCGAGAATATTGAACAGCGTTTCCTTCACGCGGTCGGTCATCGGCCGCGTCGTCAGCCCGGGCGGGGCCTCGATTTGCCGGCCTTTCAAGCTCCCCGCAATCACTCGCACGGCAGAGAAACCCCGCAGACTCCGCGCCGCCGGTCGCGCATCTCGCGGCGCGAAGGCGGCACGCGCCGCCGGCTCTTATGCGACCGCCGGCCAAAGCCGATACCACAGTGCCATGATACGCGACCTGCGCACCATCCTCGACGGCTGGGAGTACGAACCGGGCAAGATCTCGGTCCGCAAGATTATCGGCCGCGACGGACGCGAGAAGCTTCAAACGCGCATCGACATGGGCGTTCTCCAGCTCGAAGCGGTCGGCCGGCCCGATGGCAAACGTCCGCACAACTGCGAAACGCTGCTGGAGCACTTCGAGCGGCAACGGACCCGTGCGCAACGCGAGTCGGGCGAGTCGGACGGCGCCGAAGACGATTTCGTGCTTTCGCCCGAGGACACGCGCGAGCTTCGCCACGAGGCCTACCTGTTCTACCAGCGATTCCTCTCTCTCTTCGTGCTCGAAGAGTTCGACGCCGTCGAGCGCGACACGGGGCATAGCCTGCGCCTCATCGAGTTCTGCGAGCGCTACGCCCTCCCCGACACCGACCGCGCCGCCGTCTGCGCGCAGAAGGGCTACGTCCTGATGATGAACGCCCGCGCCCGCGCCTATCGCGAGGCGTCGGCCGGACGGTTCGAGCCGGCGCTGACGGCGCTGGCGCGCGGCATCCGCGCACTCGAGGATCTGTCCGCCGCCGCCTCTGACGAGCGTCCGGCCCCGAGCGTCGAGTCCGAGCTGCGCACGCTGCGCGAGCAACTCGAAGACATCTATGGCCGCATGCCGCCCGAAGCGCCGGCCCGTATCCAGCGCGATCTCGACCTCGCGATCGAGCGCGAGGATTACGAAGCGGCCGCGCGCCTGCGCGACCGGCTCGCCTTCGCCCGCCAGCGCTGCGCCTGACGCGCCAATCCCGCGCTGGACCGCAGCCGCCCTCGGCTGCATTTCTGAATTGGACCGCAGCCGCCCCCGGCTGGATTTGGACCGTAGCTCGGCTGCCTTTAATCCGAACCCCTCACGCCAGTGAGGGGCCAGCGGGAGGCCACGGTTCCGCACGA
>CAZHIE010000084.1:16659-18647 GCA_964532435.1 uncultured Planctomycetales bacterium | reverse complement strand
GTAGCCACGGGTGGAGCGCAGCCCGCGTACTCGCGGGCGGAGCGCAACCCGTGGATCCGGCGCGGCGATGACGAGTGCTCCGGAGGGGCACCGGAAGGCTGCGCTGGCGCGCCGCCGGTTCGTCACGGCTTCGGCTCGGAGCCGCTCGCGGGCTGCGTCGTCTGCGCGCTCGCCTTTTCGCGCTGCTCCTTCGTGAGAATGCGCGTCAGCCCCGGCTTGAGCCGATGCTCGAAGATCATCTCCACCGGCTGAGTGAGCACGCGCAGGCGCTTCGTGGCCCGATCGCGACGATCATCATGCCCCTTCGCATCCGGCTCGCTCGCCAGCTCGCGCTCGGCGGTTTCCATATCGGCGCGGCGCGCGCGGATGTATCGCAGCGCCTGGTCCTGGCAATCCGCCAGAGTTCTCCAAGCGCGTTCCGTCTGCGTCGGGTCGAGCGCGTGCGACGCGATGAACTCGGCGGTGTAGCGTTCCCATTCGGAAAACAGCCGCCGCGCCGATGCCGGCAGGTCGGCGAGCTCCGATCGCGGGCGCGCCGGCTTTTCGGCGTCGCCGGTCGCGCGTCGCGTGTCATCCGTCGATGCGGGCGCAGCGTCGCCGGTTGCGGTTGCGGCAGGCGGCGCGCCCGAACCGCCGGCCGAGCGAAGCGCCACGACTCTCCTGGTGTACTCATCGGACGTGATGAACCCTTCGCCATCCCAGACCATGACGGGATCGCCGGGCTGCGCGAGCAGGTCTTCGGCCCAGAAGCCGGGCTCGATGCCGATGTCGGCGGGCGTGAGGCGGCGCGGGTGCTCGGGGCGGTTGAATTCGGCGTCGGTGATTTCGAGCACTTCGGTCACTTCGCCGTTGGTTACATACTCGACGCGCCTCGGGAACCAGACGCCGTCGAATTGCGCCAGTTCCACATGCACATCCCGCCAGATTCTGCCGTCGGATTCGTAGGTTACGCGTGTGGGTGAATAGTCCTTGGCCGGGTCGATCCACCAGATGAGCGCGCCAGTCTCATTCTCCGCGCGGACCACGATCAGCTCACCTTCTCGCGTCTCGGAATAAACGCGCGGCGTTGCCTGCTTCCGCGGCTCGCGAAACAACACCTCGTCAATGTCCGGGCCCCAGGAGAGCCCGAGGCTGACGCCGATGCTGCGAATGGCCAATACCCCTTCGCGGGCGTCATCGCCGACACCGGAACGCAGGAAGTGGTTTCCGTATCCTTCGTCTGAGTATGCAAGTGTGAACTCCGACGTGCGGAGCGTGCGGCGCGGGTCGGCGCGGGCCGACTCGCCAAGTCCGACGAGTCCATCCTTGTCGCCCCAGTTCACGACGATGGCGTCCGAGTTGGCGAGCTGGGCGGTGTATGAAATTGGGCTTGCGAATGGGTGGATACGGTTTTCGTAGCTGAGCTCAACAACCGCTGTTTCGAGCGCGGCTCGCTTCGCGAATAGTCTCTCCAGCGCAGCCGGACGCTGCTGCGCGGCGGCGCCGCAGACCACTGTGAGGCCAAACGCGATCACCACGCGTTGCTGCATGATCCGCGTTCTCCGATGCGGCTAGTTGCGGTTCGGGCGCTGGACGGCTCGCGCGATCATGTCGCTGCGCTCCCCGCTGCCGATCGCGGCGAGCGCGGGCGATACGAGCAGAGCTATCGCGGGAAATGCTGCGCCACATTCACGGAACCGATGCATTGGGGACTCCCCTATCCGGAAACTCCTGGACGATGATGCGGCGAACGCCGCCGCGATCGTCCTGCAGTTCGATCTGTACCGGCTGCTCAAAGTGCATGGCAGCATTTCGGGAGACGAACACGCCGCCGGCGGCGCTGGTCCGAATGCTCAGTAGTTCACGGGGATACTGAATCGCGCGAAGGACCGCGCGAGTGCCATCAGGATGCGTGCCGACTACCTCGACGGCGTCCGGTCCGACCAGGCACACGCGCGACGGACGGATGTCAACGGAGGACTTGCCGTACGCCTGAACGAATACGACTC
>CAZHIE010000084.1:4921-16559 GCA_964532435.1 uncultured Planctomycetales bacterium | reverse complement strand
CTCAGCGAAATGGATCGCCGGCACGATTGCAAGGCCGACGATCACGCCAACAGCAACCGAAACGCGCGGATTCCGAATGCGTCGATGCACGCACGGCTCCATCCGAGAATGACGTCAGTATACCCCCCCCGAATCCGTCAAGCGAAATTTGAGATCTCGCCCGCGGGCCGGATCAACCGCTTTCGCGGATTCGACGAACTCCATCCGCACCCGCGCAGGTCGTCGCCCGCGGAACGGCGCCGCCGTAAAATCGCCGCCATGGCCGCACCCGCATTCACGATGAATCGTGCCGAAGTCGTCGACCGCAACTTCGTCGCTTTCTGCAAGCAGCAGGCGACGCGCGACGACCTGGCGCCGCGAAAGCCGCTCGACCAGCCCGCACGCGACGATCTGCCGCAGATCACCGGCCGCGTGCTGCGCGAATTGTTCGAGTCGCAGATTGTCAGCCGCCGGCTCGACCTGATCGCCCGCGAGCTGCGCAAGGAGCAGCGCGGCTATTACACGATCGGCTCCAGCGGGCACGAGGGCAACGTCGTGCTCGGCCGGTTTCTGCGCTTCAGCGACCCCGCGTTTCTGCATTACCGCAGCGGGGCGCTGCTGGCCGAGCGCTTTCGCCAGCGGCCCGCCGAGGCGGACTTTGTACGTGAGACGCTGCTGTCGTTCATGGCCAGCCGGCTGGATCCGATCGCCGGCGGGCGGCACAAGGTGTGGGGCAGCGTTCCGCTGTGCGTGATTCCGCAGACGAGCACCATCGCCAGCCAGTTGCCGCGCGCGATGGGCGCGGCGTTGGCGCTCGAGCGGGCGCGGCGGCTGAAGATTCCGCCGGTCGTCGGGGCGCATGGCGAGATACCTCCCGACAGCATCATCGTGTGCAACTTCGGCGACGCGTCGGCCAATCACAGCGTCGCGTGCGGCGCGCTCAACACGTCCTGTTACGCGGCGTATCAAAACGTGCCCGTGCCGCTGCTGTGGGTCTGCGAGGACAACGGCATCGGCATTTCCGTGCATACGGCTTCCGGGTGGATCGAGTCGAATTTCAAGCAGCGGGCCGGCCTGCGCTATTTCTCCTGCGACGGGCTCGACCTGATCGACGCCTGCCGCGGCGCGATCGAGGCGGCCGAATATGTGCGGCACGCGCGGCGCCCGGCGTTTCTGCACATGCGCACCGTGCGACTGCTCGGCCATGCAGGCACCGACCCGGAGACGGAGTATCACACGCTCGCGCAGATCGAGGCCAACGAGGCGCGCGACCCGCTGCTGGCGTCGGCGCGCATCATGCTCGACAACGGCTGGATGAGCGCCGACGAGATTCTCGCGCTTTATGAGGACACGCGGACTCGCGTGCGGCGCATGGCCGACGAGATGGGCACGCCGCCGCAGCTCACCACCGCGGAGGAGGTGATCGCTCCGCTGGCGCCCTATTCGCCGGCGGCGGTGCGGCGCGAGGTGGCCCGGCGGCTGCCGGATGCGCAGCGCCTGTGGGCGTTCGAGCTGGACAGCACGCCGGGCTTTTCGAAGCTGGGAGATCGGCCGCGCCTGCCCGAGCATCAGCCCGCGCGCCACCTGGCGCAGCTTCTGAACTGGGCGCTGCGCGACCTGCTGTTGAAATACCCCGAGTCGCTCGTGTTCGGCGAAGACGTGGCAGCCCGCGGCGGCGTGTATTACGTGACGGCGGGCCTGGCGGCGCGGTTCGGCATCGGCCGCGTGTTCAACACGTTGCTGGACGAGACGAGCATTCTGGGCATGGCCATCGGCGCCGGGCATCTCGGGCTGCTGCCGATGCCGGAGATTCAGTATCTCGCGTATGTGCATAACGCGATCGACCAGTTGCGCGGCGAGGCGTGCAGCACGCAGTATTTTTCGAACGGACAGTTCCGCAACCCGATGGTCGTGCGCATCCAGTCGCTTGGGTATCAGAAGGGCTTCGGCGGGCACTTCCACAACGACAACAGCTTTGCCGCGCTGCGCGACATTCCGGGGCTGGTGATCGCGGCGCCCTGCCGCGGAGACGATGCGGCCCGCATGTTGCGCACGTGCGTCGCGCTGGCGAAGGTGGACGGGCGCGTTGTCTGTTTCCTGGAGCCGATCGCGCTGTACATGACGAAAGATCTGTATGAGACCGGCGACGGGCGCTGGCTGTGCGGCTATCCCGCGCCCGACGACGCGATCGCGCTGGGCGAAGGTCGCATCTATCACGTCGGCGACGACGGGCTTTGCCGCGATGAGCCGGCGGACGGCGAGGAAGACCTCACGATCCTCACGTTCGGCAACGGCGTACACATGTCGCTGCGCGCGGCGCGAACGCTGCGAACGAAGCACGACGTGGCCACGCGAATCGTCGATCTGCGCTGGATCAGCCCGCTCAATGAGGCGTTTGTGGTCGAGCAGGCGCTGGCGACCGGGCGCGTGCTGATCGTCGACGAGGGGCGACGCAGCGGCGGCCTGTCGGAGGCGATCATGACGGCGCTGGTCGAGCACACCGGCGGGACGCTGGCCGGCGAACTGCCTACCTCAACCGCCGCGGCGGCGCTGAGCCCACGCGGCGAGCCGGCACTAAGCCCGCGCGGCGAGCCGGCGATGAGCCCGCGCGGCGAACCGCTGCAAATCGCGCGCGTCGTCGGGCACGACACGTACATCCCGCTCGGCCCCGCCGCGAATACGGTGATGCCGACGGAAGAAAGCGTCGTGGCCGCCGCGGTTGCGCTCGTCCGCGGCCGCGCGAGCTCCATCGCGGCGTCGTAGCGTCGGACCTCTGCGTCCGACGCCGTGCGCGAGCCGCCAGCGAACGAAACGATCAGCTCCGCGAGCGCCAGCGAGCGAAACGATCAGAGCCGCGAGCGTCAGCGAGCGAAGCGCTCGGATCTCGACCTGCTGGAGATGCAAGAAAGCCATCGGCCGAGCGCGCTGAGGGGACAGACTTGGCAAGGGACGTCGCGCTCGCTGACGCTCGCGCCTCGGATCGGACACGGCGTCGGACGCAGAGGTCCGACGCTTCGGCTCGCGCGTGGGATCGGCCGGACGTCGCGCTCGCCTACGCTAGCGCCGCCGATCGCCGAGCGCCCCGCATCGCCGCGGCTGTAGGGATTTGTCGCGGCCTGTCGGATCGAATCCCGGCGACGTTACCCACGCCGAATTCTCGGATAGAATCCCTCTGAGAGCGCGGCCGCCCGCGGGGTGGCCGCGCGCGTGCGGGGCGAGCGGCACTGGAGGCGCACGAGATGGCAATTCTCGCAAGACACCGAGCGCTCGTCCGGCTCGCGCTTCCGGCGCTCGCGCTGGTCGGCGTATTCGGCGGCTTTGTTGCCGCGCAGGACCGCACGCCGGTGGAGCGAGCGGGCGCGCGCTCGGCGCCCGCCGACGACTGCTGCTGGCCGTCAAAACGCGCGATCGAGCTGTTCGCCAACCGCATCGCCGACGAGCTCGCGGCCCAGTACGACATGGACGACGATCAGTTCGAGCAGACGCGCGACATCCTGCAAGCGCGCTTCCCCGCCTGGTTCGAGCAGAACCGCGGCGAAATCTCCAGCCTCACCAACGAATACCTCGAAGCAATCTGGGGCGATGAGCCTCCCACCCCGGAGCAGGTCTCGCGCTGGTCCGGCCGCACGCTACGGCTCGTCTCCGAATTCGGCAAGCTGGCCGAGCAGACGACCGACGAGATGCACGCGTTCATGACCGACGCGCAGGCTTCGCAGCTCGACAGCCACGTGGCGATTCTGCAATTCGGCATGCAGTTCGTGCAGGGCAAGCTCGGAATCTGGCAGGACGGCGGCTACAACCCGGACATCGACTGGCCGCGCGGCGAGCGGCACGTCGAATACGCGCGCAGCGAGGAGCAATTCGTCGCCGAGAAAATCGCCGCGCTCAAGGGTCAGGCCACCGCCGCCGCGCAGCGCAACGAAAACGCGGCCGAGCCCGCCCCCGGTAACGGCGGCCGCCCCGCGCCCGCCAGGCCGGCCGCCCCGAAGGACGAGTGGGTGACATATACAGAAGAGTTCATTCGCAAGTACGACCTCAGCCGCGACCAGCGCGAGCGGGCGTACGCGATCCTGCGCGGCGAGATGGACCAGCGTGACCGCTACCTGCAGCGCAAGCTCAAGGACATCGAGCGCGTCGAGCAGCAGGTGCTCGCCGCCAAGACCGACGACGACAAGGGCAAAGCCGGCGCGGCGTATCAACGGCTCATCGCGCCGCTCGATCGCGGATTCGAGCGCCTCCGCGAGCGGCTCGACACGTTGCCGACCCGCTCGCAACGCGCTGCGGCCGCCGAAGCCGAGAAGCGCGACGCCGAAGCGCGCAAGGCGAAAACCGAGAGTTCCCGCGCGCCGGCCGACAAGGTTTCGCCGCTGGCCAGCGACAAGCCGTAGCGTCGGACCTCCGCGTCCGACGACGACTACGCCCGGCCGCGACGCGCAACGACTCGCCGTTGAATCGACAGGGAGATCGAATGATGCCCAACAGGTTTCTGAGCCCCGCCATTGCGATGCTCCTCTCGATCGCCGCCGTCGCCTGCGCGCAGGCGCCCGACCCGGCCGATCGGCCGAAATCCAATGAGCCGCCGCCGGCCGGGTTCTGGCCGACGGAGAAAATGATCACGCGCATGCTCGATCGCCTGGCCGACGGCATGGCCGATCATTACGACTTCGACGATGCCCAGGTCGAGCAGATCACCGGCGTGCTCAAGGACCGCATTCCGAAGTGGATGGCCGAGAATCGCACAGAGCTTCAGACGCTCACCAACGAGTACATCGAAGCGCTGCTGAATCTCGAGCCGCCGACCAAGGAGGAAGTCGCGAAGTGGGCCGACCGCGCCCTGCCGATGGTCAACAGCTTCAAGGATCTCGTGCTTAAGACGAGCGAGGACATGAAGCCGTTCATGACCGAAGATCAGGCGCTCAAGCTCGAAGGCGAGATGGCCGGCTTCGAAGTCGGCATGGGCTTCGCGAATCAGAAGCTGGTCTCCTGGAGCGAAGGCAACTACGACCCCGAGACCGAGTGGCCCGACAGCCGGCGCTTCCGCGATCGCGAGCGCGAGGATCGCGAGCGCCTCGACCGCGAGATGCGCGTGGCCCGGCAGGAGGCGCGCGGCGAAGTGGTCGAGGGCGAGCTTGTCGTCGAGACGAGCCCGAACGGCGAAAGCGGCGCGCGGGAGGGGCGCTCGCGGATCAACCGCAAGGAGCAGCCGCTCGACGAGTGGGGCAAGTACGTCGAAGACTACATTCGCCGGTATCAGTTCAACGACGATCAGAAGTCCAGCGCCCGGCGCTTCCTGTCGGTCGCGTACGACGAGCGCGACGCGTATCTGCGCAAGCGCGGCGAGGAAAAGACCCGGCTGGAAACCGCCTTGCGCGAAGCCAGCGGCGACGCGCGGGCCAAGGCGCAGGAGGAGCTGGATCGATTCAACAAGCCGATGCAGACCATGTTCACAAAGTTGAAGGAACGGCTCGATCGCCTGCCCACGCGGGCACAGAAGGCCGCCGCCGCCGAGCGAAATCCGACGTCGCAGCCCTCGACCAGCGGCGGCGGATCCTCGCCCTCGGGAACCCGGGCGACGCCGGAGAAACCCGACAAGCCCCCGACCGATCGACCGCCGGCCAAGCCCGATGCCGATGGAAATCCCTGAGACCGGCGGGCTGCGACGCCGGATCGATGGATCGGACGAACCCGGCGCTGATTCGATGTGAACCGCTTGCCAGTGATGGGTTTACGTTAGAGCGAGCCCGCCCGGCCCGCGCCGATTCGCGCTCCGCGCGACAGAAAATTTCAGAGAATTCGACGGACCGAGGCGCGCATTTCGCGTTTAAGTCTGTAGCGAAGGCCGGTAGAATTGGCTCACCAACGGAGACCGACAATGCACCGAGTTTGCACCCTCACCGCGTGTGCGATCGCGCTGTTCGCCGCGTCGGCCGCGTCCGCCCAGACATTCGACCTCTCCTGGTACACGATTGACGGCGGCGGCGCGATGTTTTCGACCGGCGGAAGTTTTGAGCTGTCCGGGACAATCGGGCAGCCCGACGCCGGCGTGATGACCGGCGGGAATTTCGAGTTGTCCGGCGGCTTCTGGGCGGGCGCCAGCACGAGCGGTTGCTCGGGCTTCATCACTTGCGACGCGAACTGCGACGGATCGGTCGACAACGGCGACATCGACGCGTTCGTCACCGCCCTGCTGTCTCAGGCGGTCTATCAGACCAATTACCCGTCGTGCAACTTCATGTGCAACAACGACACGAACCACGACGGATCGGTCAACAACGCCGACATCGACAACTTCGTCACGTGCCTGCTCGGCGGCTGATGCCCGCCGCGCGGCGCGCAGCCTGAGCATAACCCGCGAGACGCGAACCTTTCGCCCGCATTCGGTCCGGCTTCCAGGCGGAAGTCAGGGCCGAACGCGGGCGATTCTCTATGCGCCGATCCGTGCTCGCCGCTCCGGCGTCTGGCGTCGGGGACCGCGCGACCGTATTCTCGGCGTCATGGCGACGGTCCCATCGCAACGTCACGTGCGCGGGCGGATCAGGCTTTCGATCGCGACACTCGCGGCGGCGCTGCTCTGCGCCGGATGCGCGCCGCGCGCCGACGTCACGCTCGTCCAGCCGTTCGCCCGTTCCGCACAGCGCGAATTGCACCTGCGCGGCGGCGATCGCTCGTATGAATGCATAGCCGGACGCGTGCGCTGCGTGCTCGAGCTGCCGTCGCCGGGCGCCCCCAACGGACCACCAGATTTCCTGCTCTTCTGCGAAGCGGCCGACGTCGCGACGCCGCAGGCGCTCTCCGTCGGCTCCGCGCCGCAGCACAATCCGGCGGGGTTTCTCATTCAGGTGGAAGGCGCGTTGGCGGGGCGAACCGACTTTTCGCAGGGGACGCTGTCGATTCGCCCGGCGCTCTTTCGTCGAAATGCGCGCATCCTGACGCTCGACGTGACCTGTCAGGACGGAACGCGGATCACCGCCCACACGCGCCTGTCCGCGTCGTCGCCCGCCGTGCGCGCGTTCGAACGGCGATTTGCGGCCGACATCGCTCGACTTCGGCCCGGCGGTGGCGCCGTCGCCGCGGCGCAAGCAGAAAATTCCGACGCGCCGAATCCGTCCGCCGCAGCCACGCCGGATCACGCCGCCGCAAGCTCGCCGTAGGCAACGCTCCTGCCCGATCCGTCCGCGGCCGCGCGGCCCGGAGCGATCATCGGCGCCAGATTCCCAACTATCTTTAAGCCGCCTGGCCCGCTGTGCCGATTCGATTGTTCAGCTATCGGCCGCACGAGTCGCAAGATTCGGGCGGCCGCATGTTCTGGATCGAGAAACTCCGGCACATCCGCACGCCGAGGCGGTTCCTAGCGGACGCCTCGCCATCGCGTCGCAGGAGGCGAAAGAAGTGCAAGCGCGGCTGACGCTCGCCGATGTCGGCGATGTGAACGACGGACACGACGCTACTCTCGGGGCAAGTCTGATAAGCGCCGCCGCGCCGCGCGCCGCGACGCTGCGCCGCGATCCGCTGGCGGCTGCGCTGCTGGCCGGGCGGCTGCGGCGGATTGTGATGCTGCTGATCGGCGTGTGGGCGCTGAACGCGGCGGACCTGGCGTTCACGCTGATCGAGGCGAACTCGTCGCACTTCATCGAGCTGAACCCGATCGCCGCGAACCTGCTGGGCGGGCCGCCGTACTTTCTCGTCGCCTACAAACTCTGCCTGCTCGCCCTTGGCACGACCATCCTGTTCTGCTTCCGCCGGCACGCCGTGTCGGAACTCGGCTGCTGGTTCCTGCTGGCGACGTGTACGTATGTGCTCGTGCGCTGGTACGCGTATTATCACTACCTGCTGGAAGGCGAATTCAACGGCGTGTTCGGCTGAGGCGCCGGCCTCAGCGCGCGTCGCGAAAATCGGGCTGCGCCGCGGGCAGGTGCCAGATATACGTCAGCGTCGCTCCCACCAGCGCCGCCGCGCCCGACAACATCAGGATCATGGCCGCCATTCGCAGCTCTTCGCCCCACAGATACGCGCCGATCAGGCCCAGGGCCAGCGTCGCCAGCAGCAACGATCCGGCCACCACCGCCCCCCGCCCGCGTATCGATCGCCCGACCGGCACGGGCAGCACCTGTGCCCAGGCGCCTTGCGCGCCGATCAGGCAAAGCTGGCAAATCACGCCCACGAGCGGGCATCCGCCCAGCACCAGCAGCAGGCGCCACCAAAGCGGCTCATGGCTGAGCTGCGGATAGCTGTTGGAAAACAGGGCCAGGGCGACGAGCGTGCCCAGCCAGAGCGGCGTGTAATAGCGAAGCGCGGTCATGCTGCGATTCTACCCCGGCTCGCCACGGCTGGCATCCGCGCGAACGCCGACGAACCACGCACGCGCCGGCGATCGGGGCGTAAACGGGCAACATCGGCGTCCCGCCGGTGCGAGTGCCCGCCTTTGCCTTCGGCCCGGACCCTGCCGAAAATAGATGCGGGAGCGACGGTGGCCGCCCTGACGCCGCCACGCCGCGCACCGCTGGAGCAACCAACGTGGCCGATTCGACCTCCGCGAACCCCGGAGCGCCTTCGCCTTCGGCCGATTCGCCGCGAAGCGCCGCTCGCAAACCGCCGGCGTGGGTGGTCGTCGGGTTTCTCGCGCTGCTGGCGGGCGGCTACGTGCTTTCGGAAATGCTGAGCCGCAGCGGACCGCAGATCGCGTGGATCGAGAACGATCTCGACGCGGCGCTGCGAACGGCGGCGCAGCGAAACAGCCGGGTGTTTCTCTACGTCTACGTGGCTGGAGAGCCGACCGCCAAGCGAAACGACCTGGAAATCTTCACGCAGCGCTGGGCGCGCGAGCCGCTGGCGCGGGCGGTGTGCGTACGCGTCGCCGCCGATCCGGCCAACCCTGCGGCGTACCGCGTCGCGGCTCGCTATGGCTACGACGGCAAGCCGCTGTTTCTGCTGCTCGATGCGTCGGGGGCGCGGATCGGCCAGCCGGCCGAAGGGGCGCTCGACGAGCGCGGCTTCTTCACTGCGATCGGCCAACCGCTGATGCGGAGCGTCTCGCCGCAGCCGTGAGTCCGCAGCGCGTCAATCCCGCGTCGCGTCCCCGGCGCCCGCCGGCGCGGGGGCGTCTTCGTCCGCGGGCGCCGGCAACGGGTTCTCGAAACCCCTGGCTTCGCAGAGCGCGGCGATGATCTCTTCAAATCTCTTCACTTTCTGATTGTCGAGCCGGAGTTTCCGCTCGCGCTCGCCGTCGCGGTAGTACAGGTCTACCCAGCCCTTCCGGCTGTAATCGCGCAGCGACGTCATCGCGGAAAGCGGAATTCGCCGGCCGGCGTACGTCAGGCCGTCGCCGTCAACCACCACGCGCAGCGTGGCCGCCTGAACCAGCCGCCAGAGAAAGTAGACGCCCGCCAAAGCCGGCGCGATCGCCCAGTAATACTGTTGCGTAATCTCGGCCCGCGACTTGAACCACTTCTTCCAGCCGGGCGGAACGGGCATCGCCTGCGAGCCGGTCACGTCGACCTCGACGCGGCCGTAGCGGCTGACGAAGATCTCGCGCGTCAGGCCGCCGCTGACGGCGGTCAGCTTCGGCTCTCCGAGGTGGCGATGAAGCGCTTCGACGGTCGGCGCGGCGGCGCTGCGGAAGCGCTCGAAGTCTTCGACGTCGGGCGTGTCGCCAAGCTGCTCCCAGCGGATGCGCCCTTCGAACGGCGGCGCGAGCAGCTGCTGCTCCGCTTCCGCGCGGTTCCGTGCCGCGTAGCCGACGGCCCCGTCATACACGAAGTAGCCGGCGAAGCCGAGAAACACGACGGTTTGCAGGAGTCGCCAGTTTCGGTCCGTGGCGGCCGGTCCGCTTTCGATTCTCATCGCGATCGGTCCTCGCGCGCGCTCGCTCGCCGCACACGCTCCGCCGCCGGCGGATCGGAAATCGCCTTTGTGGCCCGGAGCCCGCCGGCACGACGATATTATTACCCGCGGCGGCAGGCTTGTCTGCGGCGCGGCGCCGAGGTTGCGGCGCACGCCCGGCCGTCCTACGCTGAATGCCGTCAGGAGAATTATCGATGCCCCAGGCGCGCGCCTTGAAGCGGCCCTGCCTTGTCATTGTCCGCGACGGGTGGGGCGAGAACCCGGACCCCGCGCAGGACCACGCCAACGCGGTCAAGCTGGCCAATCCGCCGGTCGACGCCATGCTGCGAGCACAGTGGCCGTTTACGCTGATCGCCACCAGCGGGCTGGACGTCGGCCTGCCGGAAGGCACGATGGGCAACAGCGAGGTCGGGCATCAGAACATCGGCGCCGGGCGGATCGTCGATCAGGAATCGGTGCGCATCAGCCGCGCGGTGCGCGACGGGTCGTTCGCGTCGAATGCCGAGATGGTCGCCGCAGTGCAGACCTGCATCGCGCGGCGAAGCCGGCTGCACGTCATGGGGCTCGCCAGCGACGCGGGCGTGCATTCCCGGCTCGAGCACCTCTTCGCCTGCGTGACGATGGCCGCGGCGCGCGGCCTGCGCAACGTGTACGTCCACTGCTTCACCGACGGGCGCGACACCCCGCCCGACAGCGGCATCGAATTCATCCGCCGGATCGAGCAGGAATTGCGCCGCATCGGCGTGGGGCAGATCGCCAGCGTCTGCGGCCGCTACTGGGCGATGGATCGCGACGACCGCTGGCAGCGCACCGAGCGGGCCTATCGCATGCTCCGCCAGGGCGAAGGCGAAGCGGCTCAGTCGGCCAGCGAGGCGCTGCAACGCTACTACGCCCGGCCGACGGCGCCGAACATGGCGGGCGACGAGTTTGTGCCGCCCACCGTGATCACGGATGACGGCCTGACGCCGCTCGCCACGGTCCGCGACGGCGATTCGGTGATTTTCTTCAACTTCCGGGGCGACCGCCCGCGCCAGCTCGTCAAGGCCTTCGTGCTCGACACGTTTCCGTACGACGCGAAGGACAAGTCGGGACAGATGATGCGGATGGGGTTCTCGCGCGGGCCGAAGCCGAGCGTGCATTTCACGACCATGACTGCCTACGAGGCCGGCATCCCCGCGCACGTCGTGTTTCCGAAGCCGCCGAAGATGCGGAACATCGCCGGCGAATACGTCGCGAACCTCGGGCTGCGGCAGTTCCGCTGCGCCGAAACGGAGAAGTACGCGCACGTCACGTTCTTCTTCAACGACTATCGCGAGGAGCCCTTCCCCGGCGAAGAGCGCGAGCTTGTGCATTCGCCGAAGGTCAGCACCTACGACCAGAAGCCGGAGATGTCCGCCCGCGAACTGACCGACCTCGTGCTGCGGCGGCTGGCCGGCGGCGTCGATGATCTGCTGATCGTCAACTACGCCAACCCGGACATGGTCGGGCACACCGGTTCGCTGCCGGCGGCCGTGCAGGCGTGCAAGGTGGTCGACGAGTGCGTCGGGCGACTGCTGGAGGCGGTTGCGGGGGCCGGCGGCGTCGCGATCGTGACGGCCGATCACGGCAACCTGGAGCAGATGATCGACCCCGCGACGGGCGGGCCGCACACGTCGCACACGACCTTCCCGGTTCCGCTGTACGTGTTCGGTGAGGCGTTTCGCGGTCGCCGGCTGCGCGAGGGCGGCCGGCTGGCGGACGTGATGCCGACGGCGCTGGCGATGATGGGGCTGGAGATTCCGGCGGAAATGACGGGGCGCTCATTGCTGATGGCGGATTG
>CAZHIE010000084.1:1778-4821 GCA_964532435.1 uncultured Planctomycetales bacterium | reverse complement strand
GGATTGAGAAGTCGGCGTGGTTGCCATTCGCCCGGAGGGCGCACGATGGTTGCCAGGGGCTTCAGCCCCTGGATGCCGGGCCATTTCCTATTGTCTTCCGCCCGGAGGGCGGGCGATGCCTCCGAACTTCGCCCGCCCTCCGGGCGAAAGAGAAATGGGTAGGGGCGTTTGTCCAGGGGCTGAAGCCCCTGGCAACCATCGCGCGCCCTAACGGGCGAACAATCTTGCGCGGTCGCGCGATCTGCATGCCAGCGCGATTGCGCGACGCGCCGCGCGGCAGATGCCGCGGGCGTCGCCGCGAATCGCAATTACACCGTGGCGGGCGTGTCCGCGTCGTTCTGCAGGGACTGAATGAACGCCTCGATGAACGTCGAGGCCAGGTCGGTCGCAGCGCCGCCGACGCCGGTCAGCACCGTGTCGCGAACGTTCACGTCGCACCCATCCAGAACCAGCGCGCTGCCCGAGCCGATCATCGCCAGTCGCAGCAGCCGGCTGCGAAGGATCGATTTGCGCATGTACCGCTCCTCAGTGAGTCCTTATTCGACCGAGTGCCCGACGGGTACTATCGGCCCGCGCGGGGGTGGGATTCAATAGGGACTCGCGCCGAGGCACAAGGCTGCACCCGCCCCACATACGCAAAAGACACAGGCACGCGCAGGATCAGCCCTTCCCCGCCGGCGTCGCGCCGTCGCCCTCCCCGCCGGATTTGTCCTTTGGCGCGTGCTCGCTGTCCCGGCCGCTGCTCCGCTTCCGCGCATCGCGCTTCTCGATCGCCTTGTTCAGGCGCTCGCGCACGCCGGCCGCGTCGGCCTTGCCTTCGCGCGGGGCGCGACCGATGCGCGGGCCGCCCGAGTGCGTACGGCCTTCGGCGCTGGCCTCGCCGGCCTTCTTCTGCGCGGTGGTGAGCAGTCGATCGAGCCGCGGCTTGAGCTGCTTCTCGAAGATGTCACTCAGCGGCGACAGCATGCGCTCGCGCTGCGCGGCGGCGCCGGTGTTGTCCTTGCCGCGGCCGGCGGCGGCCATCACGCGATCGAGCCGGGTGATTTCCTCGCGCCGCGATTGAATGACGCGTTCGCCCTGCTCCTGGCAATCCTTGAGGATGAGCAGCGCCCGCTGCGACTGCCCCTCGTTGAGCTTGAACTGGTGAATGAAGTCGCGGACGTACTGCTCCCACTGCCCCGCGAAGTCCAGCCCCACCGCGCCGCGCTCGCGCAGGCCGCGCCCGCGCGGCCCCATCGGCGGCGGCTCCATCGGCTGCTCCACCACTTCGGGCTGATCCTGCGGCTGCTCCTGCGGCTGGTCCGGCGGCATCTGCTTTTCGGGCGGCGGCTGATCGGGCGGCGGCTCGCCGCCTTCCATTTTCTCCGCCGACGGAGGCTGCTGCTGCGCCTCCATCGCCCGCTTCTCCCGCAGGCGCTGGAGCATTTCGTCGCGGCGAGCCTCGGCCGCGGCGCGCTCCTCCAGACCGTTGCCGGCGGGCTTGCTGTCGAACGAGGCTTCCGGCGGCGGCATCTTGGGCGGCACGTGCTCGCTTCGACCTCCAATCGGTTGCTCGGCATTCGGCGAGATCGGCGACGGTCGCGGCCGCGAGCCGGCGCTGGTGGCCGGCGTAGCGCCGAGGCCCGGCGGCGGCGCAGCGCTCGGCGCGCGATGCTCGACCGCGCGCGGCGCTTCGCGCGGGGGCGGCGTCGGGCGCGGCCGCTTGGCGCGGTTGCCCTGGCGAAATTCGTCGACGGTCATCTCGCCCGACGCTATGCGGGCAAGCTGATCCTCGGTCGAGGCGAAGCTCTCGTTCATCAGGCGCAAGTCGTCGTCGTGGATGCGCTTCTGCTCGTCGTTCAGGATGCCGCGCCACTCGTTGTTGCTCGCGACGATGAGTTCCCTGGCCTTTTCGTAGACCGGCTGAACGCGCCGCCCCCAGTCGGCCAGCTCTTCGGGGCGCATGTCGCCCCCGCCGCGCACCTCGAAGAGGCGATCGACCAGCGTGAACAGCTCCTGCTGGTTCCCCTGCAGAAACTGATGGGCGCGCTCGCGCAGAAACTTCTGCGTAAAGGCGTCCTGCTCTTCGTTCAGGTTGTACTTGCGCGCCAGGAATCGCGAGTAGTTGTCGACCAGCGCGTCGACGTTCAGAAGCTGGCTGAAGGACGCTTTCGGCGCGGAATCGGAGTCTTGCGCCAGGCCCGGGCGCGCGCCCAGGATCGCCGCCAGCAACACACCGAGCGTCAGCAGAATTCGCATCATCTTGACACCTTATTGCGTGCAGACTCCAGCCGAGCCCGGCGCAAGGATCGTCCACCCCCGGGTTCACTTCATTATCTTATAGAATAGTGTCGCGCGGCGGTTGCGGCCCGCCGCCCGGAGCGACTTTTTACGAGGGACATAACACCTTGACACGAAAAGATATACCATCACCAAGCGCCTGCATTTTCGACCTGGACGGTACGCTGGTCGATTCCCTGCGCGACATCGCCGAAGCCCTCAACGAGTGCCTGGAACTGCTCGGCGTGCCCCCGCGCCCGATCGACGACTATCGGTATCTGGTCGGCGAGGGCGTGCCCACGCTCTGTCAGCGCGCGATCGGAGCGACCCACTCGCACCTCGTCCAGCGGCTCATCGAGCTCGCCCGGCCACGCTATCGCAGCCGGGCCATGCGGCACACGCGGCCATATGCCGGCATCCGCGAGCTTGTCGCCCGCCTCGCGCAGCGCGGCGTGCCGCTCGGCGTGCTGTCGAACAAGCCGCACGACATGACCACCGAGATGGTGCGGGCGTTCTGGCCGGCGAACAGCTTTCGGTCGGTGCATGGCTACACGGTTGAGAAGCGGCGCAAGCCCGATCCGACGACCGCGCTGGAGATGGCGGTCGAGTTGCAGGCCGGTCCCAACGAGATCTGGCTGATTGGCGACACGCCGATCGACGTGGAGACGGCGAAGCGGGCGGGGATGGTCGCGGTCGGCGTGACGTGGGGCTTCCGGCCGCGGGCCGACCTGGAAAGCGCCGGCGCGGCGTGGATCGTCGATCGGCCGGAGGAGCTGGGGTAAGA
>CAZHIE010000084.1:0-1678 GCA_964532435.1 uncultured Planctomycetales bacterium | reverse complement strand
TGGAAAGCGCCGGCGCGGCGTGGATCGTCGATCGGCCGGAGGAGCTGGGGTAAGACGCAAGCAGCAGAGCGGCGAATTGCGAGTACCGAGTGGCGAGTAGCGAGTGGCGAGTGGCGGATTTCGAGTTGCGGCCGCGAATTCTGACCGGCGCATTCGCCGGGCGGCGATGGAACCCGAGCCGGCCACGACATCCGAGCCCACCACGGAGTCCGAGCCCACCACGGAGTCCGAGCCCACCACGCAAGTGGTGGGTCGGGACGCGGCGACGTCTGCGATTCGTGTGCCGCCTCCGGGTTGAGCGCGCGCTTCGCCGACCAATCGGGTACATGACAGACTCGGCGACGCCTGTCTTCGCCCGTCAGGGCGCACGATGGTTGCCAGGGGCTTTAGCGCCTGGATTGCCGCCCCCATCTCTTTCTTCTTCTCTTCGCCCGTCAGGGCGCACGGGCGCGGGTTCGAGCCAGGCCTGCCGCGCCGCCCATCCGCGCGAGTCGCCGAATACTCGCCCGCGTCGCCGGTCCCCCACCCACCACTTGCGTGGCGGGCTCGGATTGCGCGGCCCCACCCGCTACTTTCGTGGCGGGCTCGGATTGCGCGGCTCGGCCCACCACTTGCGTGATTGCGCGGCTCGACCCGCCACTTGCGCTGCCGCCTCGCGAATCCGCTAGGGCGCGTCCGTGAACGTGCAGGGTAGGCGCACCGCATGTTCCAGCCGGGCGATGTATTCCGCGCGGGGGATCTCCGCGGCGCCAAGGCTCGCCAGGTGTGGCGTCACCCATTGCGTGTCGAGCAGCGAAAAGCCGCGCGCACTCAATCGCTCGACCAGGGCGGCCAGCGCGACTTTCGAGGCGTCGGTGCGGCGGTGAAACATCGACTCGCCGAAATAGGCCCCGCCGATCGTCACGCCGTACAGCCCGCCGGCCAGCTCGCCGCCCTGCCACGCTTCGACGCTGTGCGCATGGCCGCGCCGGTGCAGTTCGAGATAGACGCGCGAGATGGCGGGGGTGATCCAGGTGCCTTCGTCGCGATCGCCGCAGGCGCCCATGACTTCGGCAAACGCCGTGTCGACGCGGATTTCGAAGGCGCCGCGCGCGATCGTCTTGCGCAGCGAGCGGCTGATTCGGAATTGGTCCAGCTCGAAGATCCCGCGCGGGTCGGGGCTGTACCAGCCGATCCGCCCGCCCGGCTCGCCCATGGGAAAGACGCCGGCCCGGTAGGCGTGCAGCACGAGCTCGGGCGAGAATGCCGGGGCCATGACCACGGTCGGACTCACGCTGGGCGGCGCCCCTGGCGCGGCCGGTTCGAGACATCCGGGCGACTCGCGCAATTATACGACCGCGCGCGATCGGAACGACGGGACGAACGCGCATGAGCCCGCCTGTCCTCAGGCGGGTCTTCGGGGGAACAAGAAACGCCCCGTCCTCAGGCTGGTTTTCGCGGGGAACGGAAGAAGACCCGCGTGAGGTCACGCGGGCTCGGAAACACAAATCGCCCCGGGCCCGCGTGGGGGACGCACAGTGCGCCTGGCGCAAGTCCTGCCCGTTCACCGCACCCGGCGGACGGCCCTTTGGCCTATCCGGCGCGGGGTTCCGCCAATTCCGCGCACGACCGGCCGGGCTGCCATTTAGACCCGCGCACGATCCTCCGATAAGCCGGCGTAGCGGCGCGTCGGTCGCTC
>CAZHIE010000083.1:9803-18705 GCA_964532435.1 uncultured Planctomycetales bacterium | reverse complement strand
AACTCGAACGAAATGCTCGGCCGGCCGCAGGAAAGCAGCTCGCGAATTCGCATGGTGCGGCATTGGAGAGCATCGCGCGGCGCGAGTCAATTCACTCCCCGGCCGCGCCGCGTGCGGCTCGGCTGCGCCGTCGGTGCGAATCCGCTGCATCGGCTGGCTGGGCCGCATCTTTGTCAGCCGGGGGCGGCTGGACCCCATTTTCGACAGGCTGCTTTGCGCCGCGCGGATCAACGGCTAGTATCCCGCGCCCGTGCGGCCACCGGACTCGCCCGGCGCGGCGGGTCCACCGGATACAACCATGAAAATCCTCGTCCTCATCAAGCAGGTTCCCGACTCGACCACCAACATCAAAATCCGCGCCGACGGCGAGGACATCGAGCGGGCCGGGATCAAGTACGTCGTCAACCCGTTCGACGAATTCGCCATCGAGCTGGCCGTGCAGCTCCGCGAACGCCGCACCGACGTCGAACGAATCGCCGCGCTCGTCGTCGGGCCGGCCGCGGCGGCCGAGGCGCTGCGCACCGCGCTCGCCATCGGCGCGGACGACGGAATTCACCTGCTCGACCCGGCCTTCGACGATCTCGACGAGCTGCAGACGGCTGCGCTGATCGCCGCCGTGGCGAAGCGCGAGGCCGCCGACCTCCTGATTCGCGGCAAACAGGAGATCGACCTGGACAGCGGGCAGATCGGCCCGGGGCTGGCGGAGCTGCTCGACTTGCCGCACGTCGGCGCCGTGACGAAACTCGAGCTTGCGGCGGACGGCAAGTCCTTCAAGGCCAATCGGCGGATCGAGGGCGCCGAGGAAGTCGTTTCGGTCGGGCTGCCCGCGCTCGTCACGATCGAGAAAGGGCTGGTCGAGCCGCGCTATCCTTCGCTGCCCAACCTGATGAAGGCCAAGAAGAAGCCGATCGTGGTGCTGGCGGCGAAGGACGTGCCCGGCTTCGCCGAGATCGGCGCCACTGTTGGTGGAACGGAAATCCACCGGCTCGAACCGCCGCCGGTGCGCCCGCCGGGCAAGGCGCTCTCGGGCGATCCGGCGCAGGTGGCGCATGAGCTGGTTCGGCTGCTGCGCGAAGAGGCGAAGGCGATCTGACGAGTCGTCGAGCAGGTCGAATCGCGCACGTGGCACGCGCATTCTGCCCGTGAAAGTCATGGATTTCGTGCCACGGTTTTCGCCAGACAGCCAGGTCTCGCCATCGGTTCGAGGGATTGGCCGGGCGACCGTACTACGTCGTGGCGCGTCGGTGTGCTCCGAGTTCTGGGCCAACGAGACTGTCGGGAGGGCGGATCGTGTTCTGTGCAATCGTCGGAACCATAGTGGCCGCCGCGATCGGCGCACTGGTGATGGCCGTGTTCTTGCGGGCGGCGTCGAGCTGGCTCGCGCGCGTCGAGATCGAGTATGGCGACGCGTTCAAGGTGGCGTTCTGGTCGTCGCTTGCCGGCGCGGCCGTCAACCTCCTTGTTACGTACGCCAGTGGACATAAGACCAGTCCGCCGCTGGCGCAGGTGCTGGGGCAGGTGACGGCGCTGCTCTGCCTGACGGCCATGTTGCGGACGTCGCTCGACGTGGGCTGGGGCCGGGCGCTGCTGACGGCATTGTTCGCCGTGGCGCTGGCTTTCGTGACAGTCCTCATTGTCGTGTTCGGCTTCGTATTTGTGGCCACGGTACTCAAGGGCAGCGCCGTGTGATCCGGCAAAGCTGGTCGAGGGGCGCGACGATGTATGCAGACGCCGGATATCCAAAAAAGAGGGAGGCAACGCTTTCGGAGCCGCCCGAGAGCAGCCCCTAGGCCGAGCCTCCAGATGAATGATACGATTCCACCGCGTCAAATTCAAGGGTTGAGCGCCCGGGCCGCCGCCTTGGGGCGCGCGCTCCTGATTGCGCATCGCAAAAACGCCTGGAGCACATTGTGACCAACGACATTCTCATCTTCGCCGAACAGCGCGGCGGCAAGCTCTCGCCGGTCGCGGCGCAGATCGTCACCGCTGCCAAGGCGCTGGCAACCAAGTCCGGCGGACGCGTCGTCGCGTGCCTGATCGGCGACCATCTCGACGCCGCTGCCGACGCGATCGATAAGTCCGGCGTCGCACACGTCCTGACGATTTCGCACCCGTCGCTGGCGCTGTATTCGGCGCTGCGCTACCGGACCGCGCTGGCGGCCGCCATCGCCAAAGTGCAGCCGCGGGTCGTGCTGCTCGCGGCGTCGTTCATGGGCCGCGACCTGGCGCCGCGCGTCGCCGCGCGCGTGGGCGCAGCGCTGGCGACCGACGTCGTGTCGCTGGAGCTTAGCGGCGAAGGCCGGCTCGACGTGCGCCGCCCGATCTACAACGGCAAGGCGTCGTGCCACGTGGTGTTCCCGGCCGGGCGGCTCGCGATGGCCTCGGTGCGGGCCAATACATTTCCGCCCGCGAGCGGCCCCGGCGGCGCGACGCGCGAGGCGCTGCCGTATGAGCCGGCGCCGGGCGACGACCGCATCGCCGTTCACGAGATCGCCAAGACCGGCGGCGAGATCAAGGACGTAACCGAGGCGGACATCATCGTGTCCGGCGGCCGCTCGCTGAAAAGCGAGGAGAATTTCAACCAGCTCATCTATCCACTGGCGCGGGCGCTCGACGGGGCGGTCGGCGCTTCGCGGGCGGCCTGCGACGCGGGCTATCAGCCGCACAGCCGGCAGGTCGGCCTGACGGGGAAGACCGTCACGCCGAAGCTGTACGTCGCGTGCGGGATCAGCGGCGCGATTCAGCATCTGGCGGGCATGCGCGGCAGCAAGGTGATCGTTGCGATCAACACCGACAAGGAAGCGCCGCTGATGAAGATTGCCGATTACGCGGTGCAGGGCGACCTGTTCGCGATTCTGCCGAAGCTTACGGACGAGGTGCATAAGCTGCTCGGGCGGTAGGGCGGGAAAATGTTGAATCCCTAATGCCTAATGCCGAATGCCGAATGCTGAATGCGGACGACGGGTGGTTCGATGTGTTCGGGCGGATCGCGACCTCCGTCCGATCCGTGCCGCAAGCGTCAGCGAGCGCAGCGTTCGGATTGGGTTGCGAGTGAGAGCGCGCGCGGGCCTGCGCGCGGATTCACGCGATTCGGCGCCGGACGTCGCGCTCGCTGACGCTCGCGGCTCGGATCAATGCATTGCGCTCGCTACGCTCGCGGCTCGGATCAATACATTGCGCTCGCTACGCTCGCGCCGTCGGGCACAGGGGCCCGGCGCTACGATCGCGGCGCCGAACGCGCTATCGATTGTCCGTCAATCCGCCCAGCACGGTGACCAAAACGCGCTGCGCATTGCGGGCGCGGTGGCGGGACTCGATCAGCCGCGACTGCGCGTCGGCAAGGATCGATTGCGCAATCGGCAATCGCATCCGCACGTCGCGCTCGTACCGATCGGCCACGATCAGCACGCTGGATTTCTCCAGCCGCTCGGCCTCCCCCCGGACGACGGCGAGCTGCGCCTCGGTTTCCGCCGTCTGAATGGTGAGCATCACCAGCTCTTCGTTCAGCTTGCCGAGAATCGCGCCGCCGCACTGCTCCACGGCCGTGCGGCGCTGCTGGAGCATCTCCGCCCGCGCTCGCGCCAGGCCCTCGCGGGCCGCCTGCTGCTCGCCGCTCGACGTTACCCCCTTGCTGAACATCTCGTCGGCCCGGGCCAGCTCGCGCGTGCGCACTTCCACCACCGTTTCCAGTTCGCGGACGATGTCGTCGCCCTTGGCGCTCTGCTCGGCCGCCGCGCTGATGCGGGCGATCTGCGCGGCGATCGCGTCGCGCCGCGCTTTCTGTCCCGCCAGCGAGGTTTCCAGCGCGCGCCGGCGCTCCCACGTGCTCTGCACCATCTCGGCCACGTGCTCGCGCGAGAGATCGACGATTCCGCTGGCCTCCGTCAGCATGTGCTGCGTTTCGAGAATGCCCGTCAGCGTCGATTCGGCCTCCTGGACCTCGTTCTCCGCCGACTGGATCACCTCGACCTGCCGCCGGGCGACCTCGGTTGTCGCCGAAATCAGAGATGCCTCCAGTTGCTTGCACATTTCCTGCATCAGCGCGGCCGCGACGGATGCCGACGGAACGGCTTCGGTCGGCGCCTGCACGTCGAGCCGGCCGACCAGCACGGCGCTTCCGGGGCTGGCGCCGCCGGCCGTGTCGGCCATCACCTCGAATCGCACTTCGAGGTTCTGAAGGATCTGCTCGGCCGCCTGCGGGGCGGCGACTTTTGCGGCCGCCGAGACCACGCCGCTGCTGCGCAGCAGGGCCTCGACGGCGCCCGGGCCGAGCGGAAACGCCGACGGATCGTGCTCAATCCGCAGCAGACATGAGACCTCGTACACCGCATAGGACTTCTGCTCGGCTCCAAGCTGCGCGTCGGCGACTTTCGCGCCGAACAGTGCGAGAACCGCAACCGCGGCCGCGCATTGCATCGCTCGAATCTCCAACATCACGCACCTCCATCCTTCAATCTGGTTTCGGCGAGCCGACGGCGAGCGTCGGCCGCCCAGGTCGATTCGGGAAAATTCCGGACGGTTTGCTCGTAAAGCTCGATCGCCGCGCCGCCGAGTTGCGGAGAGTCCAGCAACCGGTCGGCCTGCGCGACCAGCGTGTAGGCCGCCTCGTCGCGCGCGACACGCATCCGCCCGAGCACGTCGATCTCCGGGGATGCGGCGCGAAGCCTTGCGGTTCGATCCAGATCGCGAAGCAGCTCGCGCGTGCGGCGGGCGACGGCGATGACGGAGTCGGGCGATGGCGCCGCGGACACGGTTGCCGGCGGGTGTTGAGCCGCGACGAATCCTCGCGGCAAGACCGAAGCCGGGATCGAATGCAATCCGGCGGCCAGCGCCAGCGCCGCCAGTGCCCCGATGCCGACCCGCCGAACCGCGCGCCGCTGCCGCCGCTGCGCGAGCGTCCGGGTCGCAGCCGCCTGCCAATCGCGTTCGTCGCCCGGTTGCCACGATTCGTCGGCGGCGCGCAGCAGCGACTCGAACGAATCGTGTCGATCTTGCCGATCAGCCATGCGTCACCAGCTTCTGTAACCTGTTTCTCGCACGTGAAATGCGCACATCCACGGTTCCGATTCGGATGTCCAGCAGCTCCGCGATCCGCGCGCTGGGAAGCCCTTCGAGATAGCGGAGCACGAGCACCTCGCGGTCGCGCGGGGCGAGCCGCGCCAGCGCTTCGCGCATCCGGCGGATTTCTTCCGTGGACTCGGCCGCGCTGTCGGTCGGCTTCGCTTCGGCGACCTTTGGGCGCGCCCGGAGCCACCGAATTCGCAACATGTTTCTGCGGCGATGGTTGCGCACCTCGTTAATGGCGATTCGCGTAAGCCACGTTTCGGGTCGGGCCTCGCCGCGAAACGCCCGCAGGGCCTCGAGCGCGCTGGCGAGCGTCTCCTGAAGCACGTCGTCGACATCGTCGCTCCAGCCGAGCAAGCGGGCGATCGTCCGGCGGAGCCGCGGTGCGTGCTCGGCGATAAAGCCTTGTGCTGATTGCTGTTCCGTCGACGCCGGCGCTTGCGGCGCGGCGGGCACGGTCGCGGCGTCGGCGGCCGTGGCGGATGACCCAATCATCACAAGCACCGTCTCCGTTCGTCGGACGAGTTAGACGCTCGGCGAAGCTGGACCTTACAGGTATAATGGCACCGATCAGCGCCGTTCCCGCGAAATGCAAGTCGAATATTGCGCGGGTGGCGGCGTTGTGCTACATGGGAGGATCCCGCGGCGCCTTCGTCACGCGAGCGAGGGCGGTGCGGCGCCGTCATATTCGCGAGGGTTAGCGCGCGGGATGCACACATTCGCCCCCCAAGTGAGCGGGGCGATCCACTCTCCGGTGCTGCCAGGCCGGACACCCGGACATCTGTCGTGCCCGCGTCACAGAGGAGGCCCCGAATGAACCGCTCAGTTTGTAACTGTAGTCTCGCTGCGCTGCTTTGCATCGGTCTCGGCGCATTTGCCGAGCGCAGCGCAGCGCAAGCCCCGCCCAGTGGCGCCTGCTGCCTGCCCAACGGCGCCTGTGTCGTGGTCCAACAAGCCGAGTGCGACGTGTTCCGCGGGGTGTATCAGGGAGACGATACGCGCTGCACCGACACGACCTGCGCTCCGCCGGTCTCCGGCGCGTGCTGCCTGCCCAGCGGGATATGCACTGTCGTGAGCGCCGACGAGTGCGAAGCGCGTGGCGGGCGATACCAGGGCGACAACTCGTCCTGCCAGAACGTCGCCTGCCCGCAGCCGCCTCGCGGCGCCTGCTGCCTGCCGAACGTGGTCGGCGGCTGCGTCAACATGAGCGAGACGGATTGTCTCGTCGCGGGCGGGCGGTATCAGGGGGACGGCACAAGCTGCGCAAACGTGGAGTGCGCGCAGCCTGTGACCGGCGCATGCTGCGTGGCCGATCCGAACGGCACGCTGCGCTGCGTGATCACGACCGAAGAGCTTTGCATCGCGGCCGAAGGTCGCTATCAGGGCGACGGCACGGTCTGCGGCGAAAACACGTGCGGCGCGCCAGCGCCGCGCGGCGCGTGCTGCATCGCCGAGGGCGGCGCGATTCACTGCGTGCTGCTGACACGCGCCGAATGCGACGCGCGGCAGGGGCAGTATCGCGGGGACAACACTACCTGCGGCAACCTGACCTGCGCCCCGACGCCGACCGGCGCCTGCTGCGTGGCCGAGGGCGGGCTGATCCGCTGCGTCGTGCTGACTCAGGCGCAGTGTGCCGAGCACAACGGCCAGTATCGCGGCAACGGAACCGTGTGCGGAAACGACACGTGCGTCGCGACGCCGCGCGGGGCCTGCTGCGTGACCGATCCGAACGGCGTGCGACATTGCGTGATTCTGACGCGCGACCAGTGCGCGGCCGAACATGGCGAATACCGCGGCGACGGCACGGTCTGCACCGATACGACATGCGCCCCGCCGCCGGTGACCGGCGCTTGCTGCATCGCCGAAGCCGGCGTGATTCACTGCGTGATTCTCACTCGCGCGCAGTGCGCCGAGCGCAACGGCAGCTATCGCGGCGACGGCACGGTCTGCGCCGACAACACCTGTGCGCCTCCGCCGCGTGGCGCCTGCTGCGTAACGGATCCGGCCGGCGTGCGACATTGCGTGATGCTGACGCGCGATCAGTGCGCGGCCGAGCACGGCGAATACCGCGGCGACGGCACGCCCTGCACCGACGCGACGTGCGGCCAGCCGCCGGCGACCGGCGCTTGCTGCATCGCCGAAGCCGGCGTGATTCACTGCGTGATTCTCACTCGCGCGCAGTGCGCCGAGCGGAATGGCGTCTACCGCGGCGACGGCACGACCTGCAACAATGACACGTGCGTACAGCCGATGCGCGGCGCCTGCTGTCTGCCGCCGGCCAACCCCGGCGAGCCGCCGCGCTGCGAAGTCCTCACCCATGCACAGTGTCAGGAGCGCGGCGGCAGCTATCGCGGCGACGGCACGGTCTGCACGAATGAAACGTGCGCGCCTCCGCCACGTGGCGCCTGCTGCGTGACCGATCCGAATGGCGTGCGACATTGCGTGATTCTCACGCGCGATCAGTGCGCGGCCGAACATGGCGAATACCGCGGCGACGGCACGCTGTGCGCGGCGACGACCTGCGGCGAGCCGCCGGCGACCGGCGCTTGCTGCATCGCAGAGGCCGGCGTGATCCACTGCGTGATTCTCACCCGCGCGCAGTGCGCCGAACGAAACGGCGTCTATCGCGGCGACGGCACGACGTGTGCCAACGACACGTGTGCTCCGCCTCCGCGCGGAGCGTGCTGTCTGCCGCCGGCCAACCCCGGCGAGCCGCCGCGCTGCGAAGTTCTCACCCATGCACAGTGTCAGGAGCGCGGCGGCAGCTATCGCGGCGACGGCGTCCCGTGCGGCACCGCCACGTGCATGCCCCAGCCGCGCGGCGCCTGCTGCATCACGGATCCGAATGGCGTGCGCCATTGCGTGATCCTGACGCGCGAGCAGTGCGCGGCCGAGCACGGCGAGTATCGCGGCGACGGCACGCCCTGCACCGACGCGACGTGTGGCCAGCCGCCGGCGACCGGCGCTTGCTGCATCGCCGAGGGCGGGATGATTCACTGCGTGGTTCTTACTCGCGCGCAGTGCGCCGAGCGCAACGGCCTGTACCGCGGCGACGGCACGGTCTGCACGAACGAAACGTGCGCGCCGCAAGCGCGCGGCGCGTGCTGCCTGCCGCCGGCGAATCCGAACGAGCCGCCGCGCTGCGAAGTGCTCACGCGAATGGAGTGCATGGAGCGGCACGGTCTGTACCGCGGCGACGGCGTGCCTTGCGGAACGGCCACGTGCATGCCGCAGCCGCGCGGCGCCTGCTGCGTGACGGACGCCGCCGGCCTGCGCCGCTGCGTGATGCTGACTCGTGAGCAGTGCGCGGCCGAGCACGGCGAATATCGCGGCGACGGCACGCTGTGCGCGGCGACGACGTGCGGCGAGCCGCCGGCTGTCGGCGCTTGCTGCATCGCCGAAGGCGGCGCGATTCACTGCGTCGTCGCGACCCGCGCGCAGTGCGCGGAGCGCAACGGCATCTATCGCGGCGACGGAACGCGCTGCGGCGATGACACCTGCCAGCCGCAGACGGCGGTCGGCGCGTGCTGCATCCGCGGCGACGATCCGGCCCAGCCGATTCGCTGCGAGGTGATGAGCCGCGCTCGTTGTGCGGAACTCAACGGCGTCTACCGTGGCGACAACACGCGCTGCGGCGAGGACACCTGTCAGCCGCAGACGGCGGTAGGGGCGTGCTGCATCCGCGGCGACGATCCGGCCCAGCCGGTCCGCTGCGAAGTGATGAGCCGCGCCCGCTGTGCGGAGCTCAACGGCGTCTACCGTGGCGACAACACGCGCTGCGGTGACGACACGTGCGTCCCGCAGCCGCCGGCGCGCGGCGCCTGCTGCCTGCCGAACG
>CAZHIE010000083.1:0-9703 GCA_964532435.1 uncultured Planctomycetales bacterium | reverse complement strand
GACGACACGTGCGTCCCGCAGCCGCCGGCGCGCGGCGCCTGCTGCCTGCCGAACGGCGCGTGCATCATGGCGCCGGCGGAGATCTGCGAACGCCTGCACGGCCGATACGGCGGCGACGGATCGACCTGCCGCGACACGGATTGCCCGCGACCGGCGCGCGGCGCCTGCTGCCTGCCCAATGGGCGGTGCGTCACGGCGACGGCGGCCGGCTGCGAGCGGATGCACGGCCGCTATCGCGGCGACGGCTCGAATTGCGATGACGTGGATTGCCCGACGGCGGTGGGCGCCTGCTGCCTGCCGAGCGGCGAATGCCGCATGTCCTCGCGACTCGACTGCGCTCGCGCCGACGGTCACTACCGCGGCGACGGCGTGCGGTGCGACGCGGTCGAATGCCCCGTTCCGGTGCGCGGCGCCTGCTGCCTGCTGAACGGCGCATGCCGCGTAACGACGCGCCGCGAATGCGAAGAGGTGCATGGCCGTTGGCAGGGCGACGGGTCGAGCTGCGACGAGATCGCCTGTCCGACGCCGGTCGTCGGCGCCTGCTGTCTGCCCGACGGGCATTGCGTCGTCGTGACGAGCGACGGCTGCGCGCGGGCCGGCGGCCGCTACAACGGCGACAACACGCGCTGCGGCGCGGTGGAGTGCCCGGTTCGCGTTCCGGGCGCCTGCTGCCTGCCGGACGGCACGTGTCGGCAGTTGCCGCCGACGGAGTGCGCGCGGCTCGAGGGCCGCTATCAGGGCGACGGGACGCTGTGCGGCGACGTGGATTGCGCCGCCGACGCGTCGTTCCCCGGCGACCCGCGCGGCGACATGAATTGCGACGGGCTCGTGGACAACGCGGACATCGATCCGTTTGTCCTGGCGATTACGGATCCCGCGGCGTACGTGGCGATGTTCCCCGCTTGCGACCTGCTGATCGCCGACGTGAACGGCGACGGCGCGGTCGACAACGGCGACATCGACGCGTTTGTCGCGCTGCTGATTCCGTAGCTCGTCTTCGAAACGCCGTATGTGTTTGACCGGCGCGGCCGTCACGAAGTTGTGATGGTCGCGCCGGTCTTTTTTTCGAGTTGATCGACTCGCGGTCCTGCTCCGCGCCCGGCTCAATTCACCGACATCCGCCGTTCAGCAGGCACGCGACGAAGGCATCGATGTCGCCGTTGTCGACCGCGCCGTCGCCGTTGACGTCCGCAAGATCGATTGCGCAATCCGGGTAAGAAGCCGCATACGACGCGGGATCGGTCAGCGCCAGCACGAACGGATCGATGTCCGCGTTGTCCACGAGCCCGTCGCAATTCAAGTCGCCGGGCGTCGCGGATGCGACGAGGCGTTCGACGATCGTGTACGACGGTTCGCTGCCGTCGAGCGCCAGGACGCTGCCCGCGGCGCGGATGTCGCACGCGCCGAACGCGACGAAGTCGCGAATCTGCGTGAACTGATCCGGCGGCGGCGCGAAAGGCGACGGCGCGAACGTCCAGGCCGAGCCGTTCCAGTGGAAGTAACCGCCCATCATGTGAGCGACCCAGACGTCGTCGGGCGCGATCGCCTCGACCGCGGCCGAGCTGGCGCCCGCCGGCAGGGGGGCCGATCGCCAGGCCCCGCCGTCCCAGCGGACGAGCGTGGCGGCGCCGAGCGCCCAGGCGTCCGTTGGCGAAAGGACCGCGATCGCGTCGAACGATCCCGTCACGCCCGCGGGCGGCGCGTGCGACGTCCAACTCTCTCCATCCCAATGCATCGTGAGCGGCGTGTAGGCGCCGGCGATGTCGCGGCGCACGCCGACCGCCCAGACGTCGTCCGGGCCGGAGCCGTCGACCGCGACGATCTGATTCGTGCGGTTGCCGATGATGGGCGTTTCGAATTCCGTCCACGATGAGCCGTCGAAGTGAACGGCCATCGGAACGCTGCCGCCGCTGCCCATGCTCGCGGCCAATCCGACCGCCCACATGTCATCCGGCCCGGTCGCGAAAAGGCCGGCAATAAGGCCGCCACGCGCGCCGTACGGATAGACGGTCTGGGGCCGCAGCGTGATGCCGGCGACCTCCGCCCAGCCCGACCCGCTCCAGCGGGCGACGAACGGGCGGTTGTCGATCGGGTAGGAAGTGCGCACGTCGCCGCCGACGAGCACGTCGCCGTTGTCCAGTTGTGTGATGGCGTTGAACCTCGGCAGCGTGCCGAGCGCGCTCGTGTCCGGCAGGGGGATTTCGCTCCAGCTCACGCCGTCGCCGCGCCAGATTTTCGCCGTGCCCGGATACTCCGACCCGGCGCTGCCGAGCAGCCACAGCTCGTTGGGGCTGCAACCGGCGATGTGCAGCACACGATTGACGACGGACGAATTCGGAGCTTCGAGAGTGGTCCATTCGCCGCAGGGCTCGGTGGCCCCGGCGCGGCCGGTAAGCAGAGTCGAGCCGGCGAGAATCGCCGCACAGCAGGTACGCAAAGAACGCATGATTTCCTCCGTAGTTGATGAATGGCAGGTGCTCGCCCCTGCACGCCGCGCCGATGCATCAGCCAAGCAGCAGCGCCACAAACGCGTCGATGTCGCCGTTGTCCACCACGCCGTCGCCGTTCGCGTCGCCGCTGGCGATGTCGCAGTTCGGAAACGCCGCGGCGTAAGCGCCCGGGTCGGTCAGCGCCAGCACGAATCCGTCGATGTCGCCGTTGTCGACGGCGCCGTCGCAGTTCATGTCGCCGGGGTGTCCGACCAGCGAGGCGTACTTCATGACGCCGACGCGCGACTCGCCGGTGTTGCCGTTGTAGAACTCGGCGCCGACGTAGAGATTCTGCGCGCGATCGAAGCGCAGGAATCCGCCGCTGGCCGATTCGAGCGGGTCGCCGCTGAAGATGCCGCGGTCGCGTTCGGCGCCCGTGTCGGCGTCGAGCACGAGCTGGATCATGTCGCCGCTGTAGGGCGGCGAGCTGGTCGTGCCGACGACGAACACATTTCCGGCGGAATCGGCGATGACGTCGCCGGGCGCGTCGAAGCAATAGAGGCAGTTGGCGCCGTACGAGTGCGTCCAGAGCAGCGCGCCGCTTTCGGCGTCGCGCTTCACGGTGTAGATGTTGTCGTTCGAATTGCTGCGGTCGCCGTCGGGATCGATCCGACCCGTCACGTATACGCCGCCGAGGCCGTCCAGCGCCAATCCGGCCACGCCGTTGTGATAGCCGATGCCGTCATACTGCTGCCACAAGAGCTGGCCGTCGCTGCCGCGCAGCTTGATCGTGCTGTAGCGGTCGTTGACGTTGATGCCGATGCCGGTGACATACACGTCGCCGGCGGCGTCGAGCTCCATGTCCACCGGAAAATCGCCGCCGCTCACGCCCCAGTTGATCGCCCACAGCGGCGCGCCCGTCGCGGCCGAGTACTTAATCACGACGTAATCCGGATGCAGCGAGTACCACACGCCGTGGATCAGCACGACCGGGTTGCCGTCGGGATCCATAGCGATGCTGCGGACGTAATCCAGCGAGTATGGCGCCGTGGCCGGACCGTCCCACAGCCGCCGCCACTGCAACTGCCCGCTGGCGTCGAATCGGATCGTCATCGCGTCGGGGCCGTCGCCGACCGTGCCGCCGCTTACATAAGCATTGCCGGCCGCGTCGGTCGCGACCGCGGCGCCGTCTTCGGACGTGCCCGGGGCGCTGCTGTATTGAATTGTGTTGAGCAGCGCGCCCGCCGCACAGTCGTACTTGAGCAGCAGCAGATTGGCGTAACTGCCCGGCCCAGGCGTGTTTCCGGCCACGTACAGCACGCCGTCGGGGCCGAGCGCGATCCAGCGCGACTGGTCGTGCCAGTTGCCGGGGCCGTTGAACGTGTCGGACCAGACGAGCGTGCCGTCCGGCGAGAATGCCGCGGTGAGAATGTCGGTGTTCGACGACGGCCCGGTGATCGCCGTAAGGAACGACGCGCCGTCGGCATCGACGACGACTCCCTGAAGCCCCGCGGAAAGCGACGCGCCGACCGGAAGCGAAGTCGTCCACTCAGGCGTGCGTTCCGCGAATGCCGGGCCGGCCAGAGCGCAGCCCAGGCACAGGACGAGGCACGCCGACGGCGCGCGGATACCGATCTGTCGCATTGGAATCCTCCGATCCTTCCCCGGCTCACCCTGCTCGTTTCGGCTCGATCCCGGATGGACGACGGCGCTCAACGCAAGCGCCGCGGAATCGAGCGGGTTCACGGACAAGCGCCCAGCAGGCACGCGACGAATGCATCGATGTCCCCGTTGTCCACCGCGCCGTCGCCGTTCACGTCGCCGCCGGCGATGTCGCAATTCGGAAACGCCGCGGCGTAAGCGCCCGGGTCGGTCAGCGCCAGCACGAATCCGTCGATGTCGCCGTTGTCGACGGCGCCGTCGCAATTCATGTCGCCGGCCGGAAAGGGCGCCGCGACGACCGTCACGCAGGCGGAAAACTCGCTCGTGTTGCCGACGTCGAGCTGCGCGGCGGTCGCGGCGATCGCCGCGCCGGCCGTGGCCCCGACCGGCAGCGTGGCCGAGAACGAGGCGTGGCCCGCGTTGTCGGTCGTCACTGTCGCCGCGCCCAGATAAGTCTGTCCCTCGCCGAAGCCGCTGGAATCGCAGGCCGGGCTGGCGAAGAACTCAAGATGGAACGTCTGGTCGGCGGCGCTGTTGAGCGAGCCATCGACCGTCGTGCTGGCGCCGTTGCTGACGGCCGAATCGAGAACGGGGAAGTTCTGCAACCCATTGCCGCCGGTGTCGGCGTCGCCGGCGTCGTTTGGCGTGATGCCGGTCAGGAAGCCGTCGGTGACCAGGTCGATTCCGAGTCCGCCGTTGTCGTGGATGGAGTTGCCCGAGATGCGCACCCCCGAAAAAGTGTTCGCCACGCTGATGCCCGTCAGCAGGTGTCCCGCGATCTCGTTGCTGTCGCCCGACGCGAGGCCGCCGATCGCGACGTCTCGCACCGGGCCGATGTAGTAGTTGGTCGTCGCGATGCCCGTGACGCTGCCCAGCACCGGCTCGTCATTTGCGTTCAAGCCGATCTTGTTGCCGACGATCGAGACGCCGGCGCCGGCTCCGTAGACCTGAATGGCAGTGCCCGTGAAAAACGCGGGGCCGTGCTGCGGCACGGCGCGGGCCAGGATGCCGGCGATCCGGTTGTTGCGGATCGCTGTGTCGTGGTTTTCTCCGTCGAAGAAAATTCCCATCGTGGTCCAGGCGTGGCCCGGCTGCATTCCGTCCAGGGTCGTGCCGATCTGGTTGTTCTCGATGATGGTGCCGATCGAATCGAAGAGCTGGACCGCAAAGCCGCTCGGGATGCCCTCGCTGTTCAGCGTGCCCAGGCCGGTAATGAAGTTTCGCTCCGCCGGCGTCGGTCCGCCGATGCGGTTGTTCCGCGCAGGCTGGCCGCCGCCGATCCAGCCGAGCACGCGCACGCGCTGGGCCGTGTTTCCGACGACGACGTTTTCGCTCGCGCGATCGATCTGAATGAAGCCGCCGGTGTTGCCGTCGCCGGGGTTCGTGCCGCCGATGAGGTTCGACGACGAGTCGAAGACTTCGATGCCGGTGTCCGTGTTGGCGCGGATGACGTTGCCGGATCCGCCGCTCAGGTGAAAGCTGGAGTGATCGAAGCCGAACGCCTGACCGCCGACGTTGTCGATGAGATACGTCTCCTGCCAGATGACGACTTCGCCGCCGCCCGCGTACGTGTCTCCGGTGAAGGCCGTCTGCGTCGTGGCATCCAGGATCGCCGTGTCGAAAACGCGGAATCCCAGGAACGGGCGGAGCACCGCGCGGCCGGGGAAGAATTGCTGAAACAGCCACTCGTTCTGGGGAATGTGGAAGCCGATGGTCTGCACGCCGGGCGTGTTGTCGGACGCGAGCCCGGCTTCGGGCAGCGAGATGCGACCGTCCGGCCCGGGCAGGTCGGCCACGCGCTGCGCCCCGCCGAAATCGACCACGTCGCTGGACGTGTCCACGTAGATGGTCTGCGCCAGTACGCGCGGGCCGGTCATTGCGAGAACGGCCGTGATGGCCGCGAAAATCAGCGCCGCACGCGGGTTTCGCGGCGTGGTCCGCGCCGCGCCTCCGACGCGCGAAAGAGCCTTGATACGATTCATCCGCCATCCTCCATGCGCTTCGCCGTTTACGGTCCGACGAGCAGCGCCACGAATGCGTCGATGTCTCCGTTGTCCACGGCGCCGTCGCCGTTCACGTCGTTGCTGTCGTATGAGCAGTTCGGAAATGCGATCGCGTAGGCGGCCGGGTCGGTCAGCGCGAGCACGAATCCGTCGATGTCGCCGTTGTCGACCGCGCCGTCGCAGTTTGCGTCGCCGGGGATTGCGGGCATTCCGATCCGCGCCATTCCGACGCGGTATGTGTCGTTGGGCGGCGTGGTCTCGAAGCGGGTTGCGGCGGCCAGCGTGAAACCGTCGCCATTGCTCAGAAGCGCCGGGCTGCAATCGCCGCCCGGCGTGCGGATCAGCGCGAAGCCGCCGGGGTCGAGCACGGTTCCGGTCTCGGAGACGCGCGTCGCGAAGACGTCGGTGCGCGCGTCGAAGAAAGCCCCCTGATTTCGCTGGTCGTCCCACGCAACGAGAAACGTGGCGCCGTCCCAGGTCACGGTCGGGCGAAGCTGGCGTCCCGGCGCTTCGGCGATGGTGAAATAGCCCGGCGGAAACGAGCCGTCGGCGTTCATGATCCGCCCGGCGATGTAATTGTTCGCGTTCGACAGCGAATTCATGCGCCAGACGAGCAGGTACTGGTTGCCGGAGAAGGCGATGTCCAGATCGCCCGAGCCGCCGGAAACGGGCGTCGGGTTGACGGCCTGCGTCGGCGGGCCGACCGGCGGCACGCGCGCCATGATCGCGTCGCCCTGGCTGGAATCGTGCGTCCACATCGAGTGGGCGCAGACGAACCACTGGGCGCCATCGGTGCGAACGCGCGGCGCGCCGCTGACGTAGCCGCCGCCGAGGAACAGCCCCGACGCGCCGTCGAGCACCTGGCCGGTCGGACCATCGATCCGGTTGCCGTGCATGTAGATGAACTGCGGATACGTCGCGGGTCGCGCGCAGGCCACGAGGAAGTCTTCGCCCAGCGCCGCCACGTCGGCGTTGAATCCCGGCATCACGTCGAACGGCTGTTCATCGACGAACGTGCCGTCGGCGTTCATGCGCCGTGCTTTGATCTGCGTCGACGTGCTTCCGGCAGCGCCCTCGTCCCACGCCACGAGAAACAGCGCGCCGTTCCACGCGATTCCCACTCTCCCAAGCGTCGGCCAGCGATGCACCTCGATCGGCTCGACCGTGGTCGGCAAACCGGATCGGGATAGCAGATGAACGAGCACGCGGGCGTCGTTGGCCGCTTCGCTCACGAACGCCACCGCCGCCGTGCCGCCCGGCCCCCATGCGAATTTCGGATTGCGCTGACTCGTCGTGCCGGTCGATATGCAGCGCTCGACGCCGGGTTCGTTCGCGGCGCTGATCGGCAGCGCGAAAACGTTCGCGTCGTAACCCATCGCGACGCGCAGGTCGTACCAGAACAACTGAACCCCGCCGCCGGGCTGCGGCGCGAGGATCGGGCCATAGGCGTAATTGACGCTGCCCCCGATCACGATCGGCAAAAGAACGCCGCCGCCGGGGTCGAGCACCGTGCCGGCCGCATCGATACGAACCGTGTGAAGTTGGTCCGAGGCGCCCCACTCGAACCACCACTGCGCCCCGTCGTGCGCGAGCGTCGATTCGTTGTACTGCGAGAAATCGGGCACGATCATCGTGCCGGCCGGCGTGAGCAGCGTGCCGGTCGCGGTCATGCGCGAACCGACCAGATTCACGTAATTCGCAATCCACGTGACGTAATACTCGCTGCCGTTGCCGGCGATCGTCAGGCTGGGAATGTTGAACGCGGCGCCGATCGGCTGGCCGTTGGCGCCGACTCGCCGCGCTTTGATCGTCGAGCTGGTGTTCCAATCGGGGCCGGCCACGAGGTATTCGCCGTTCGACGAGAGCGTGCGTGTCTGGCCATACACCCAATCCATCAGCATGATCGGCGTCGTGTCGAGCAGCACGCCGTTGCCGGCGATGCGCTGGCCGGCCAGGTAGGTTCCATATCCGTCGTTGTGGTAGATGCAGCGCGAGATGAGCCACTGCCCGCCGAGGCCCGCGACCTGCAACCCGATCGTGTTGGGCGTGAACTGCGTCGGCGGGAAGAGGATCGGCGTCGCGTCGAGCACCAGCCCCGCGGGCGAGACGCGCACGGCGCGCATGCGGTCCTCGTAATAGCCGCCGACCAGATCCTGCGAGGTGTACACCACCAGCCAGTTCTCGCCGTTCCACGCAACCAGCGGCCGCTGCTGAAGCCCCATTCCGCCGGCGATCAGAAACGGCGCGGCGTCGATGGGCTCGCCGGCCGCATCGAGGCGAGTGCCGAAGATGTCGCCGTCGCTCTGGATCGACTGGCTGCCGGAGCTGCGGCCGCGATAGTCGCTCCACGCGACGAGGAATTGATCGCCGCCGCGGGCGACGGAGTGATCCTGCTGGCTGTTCGTGGCCGGCGCGACAGCCTGATCGCCCGGCAGAAGACCGAGATCCTGCACCGTGAGCGGCTGCGCGAGGGCGAGTGCAGCGCTCAGCGCGGCGGCGGCTACGGCTGCGGTGCGACGACGGCGATATCGAGTCATGCTTGTACTCCCGGAAAAGTAGTGCTCGCGTAAACCTGGCCCCGCGACGTCACGATCCGGCGCGGCCGCGCCGCGCCCCTCGGCGCCCGCGCTGCTCGGTTGCGCAGACAAGCAGAGGGTCGAATTTCGACGGAAATAGGAAATCGCAGGCCGGCGTCCGGTCGGGGAGCGCTGGGGCGGGGATACCACTAGCAAGTTGCGTGCCACCCGAGCAGGCCGGGCGGTCGGCGCGGCACAAACCCGATTCTGAGCGTGTGGCGTGGGTCTGCGCGCGCCCGGCGCGCCGGTCATTGCGGAAAATCACGCAGTGCGTGGGGGATTTGGCGCAGCGAGGCGTGGCGCGGCGAAGCGACCCGCCTGGGGACAGGGGGGCTCGGAAACACAAAGAGACCCGCCTGGGGACAGGCGGGCTCGGAAACGCAGAGAGATCCGCCTGGGGACAGGCGGGCTCGGAAATGCAAGAGACCCGCCTGAGGACAGGCGGGCTCGGAAATGCAGAGAGATCCGCCTGGGGGCAGGCGGGGTCGATGAGGGCGCGGCCGGCTATCGCGCGACTGACCAGATTCCGCTTGCGTTCGAACTGTTCTAGTGTACTATAACAGTATGCACGTTCGCCTGGTCGGCAGTTCGGCCGCGCCCATCTACCGCCAGATCGCGGACCAGGTCGCCGCGATGATCGCGTCGGGCCGGCTGGCGCCGGGCGACCGGCTGGCGAGCGTTCGCGAACTTGCTCGCGCGCTGCCGGCCAACCAGAACACGGTCATCAAGGCCTACGAGTATCTCGAGCGCGACGGCCTGATCGAGCGCCGCCAGGGCGACGGGACTTTTGTCGCCGCGGGCGGCAACTCGCCGCTTCGCCTCGCGGAGCGCCGCCGGCGCGTGAGCGAGGCGCTCGCGCAAGCGGTCGCGCTCGGCGTCGCATTCGAGCTGCCGGCTCAGACTGTGCGTGAATTGCTGGAGGCCGAGCTGGGCAAGCTCGATCGGCCGTAGGAGTCTTTTGAAGCACCGTCGCGAGACTGGAGTGCATCGTGCGAGTCCCGAAGGAAATGCAGCCGAGGGCGGCTGCGGTCCA
>CAZHIE010000082.1:16304-19081 GCA_964532435.1 uncultured Planctomycetales bacterium | reverse complement strand
GCCTATTGGACCGCCTCCGCCCGCATCGCTCTCGCTTCAGTGCCTCGGCCGGCGCGACAATTCACTTCTGAATTCTGAATTCCACGTTCAGAATTCCGCCCTATCCCTCCTTCGCGTCCAACTCCTCGATCAGCTTCTGCAACTGCTCCAGCTCCTCCGCGCGCAGTCGCTGCGTCCGAACAAGCTGTAGCACCAGCGGGCCGGCCGCTCCGTCGTAGAGCTGATTTACGAGTTGCCGCAATCGCGATCGCGTGATCTGTTCCCGCGAAATCAGCGCGCGATACACGAACGCCGTGCCCGATTTGTCCGCGCGTACAAAGCCCTTCTGCTCCAGGCGCGTCAGCATCGTTTGCACGGTCGTGTACGCGATCTGTCGCCCGCGCTGCGTAATCGCATCGAGCACGCCCCGCACCGGCGCAGGCCCGACCTCCCAAAGCACCTTCAGCACCTGCAGCTCAACGCTGCCCAACTCATATTCGCGTTGCGTCATCAGAACATTCCGAGCGGCCCGATTCGGCCGGCGACGCACGCCCGGACTTCGCCGTCCGGCCGCGGTTCGCCGCGCCTCCTACATGTGTCGGAGACAAGTCTACTACATCTGTAGGTGTGGTCAACCGAAAAGTTGTAAGAACCAGTGTGGGTCGGGCTGAACGTGTGGCACGGGCCAACAGTTTGTGTCGCACAGGCTAATAGCCCGTGCGAAGTAGCCTGTCCGACCCGGCCAACGGCACGGCCCATTTGTGTTTCATGGGCCAATAGCCGGTTCTGCCAGCTTCCAGCTCCCATGTGACGAGCCTGCTGGTCCCCATTCTGCAAACCGAACTTCCTTCACTCGATACCGCTCCCGATCGTCAATGGCCATTCCGAATGTATGAGGCATTTTATCATAACTACTTACAATAAAACATCTTATGGAATTTTGTCATCCGCCGGCCCGTCTCTGTTCAACATCGCTGTTTCACGTGAAACGCCGTTGCGCCACTCCGTTTCCACCACAATCCGCCAAATCAACGCTGTTTCACGTGAAACGTCGATGTGGCCCCCGTCGCACCGTTGACGAATCCACCAATCCCGCTATCGTCTTGCGCCGAACCAGTCGCCTGCCCCAAAAGGAGCGCCCCACAATGTCCAAACCAACCAGCCGCCTCGGCCGCGGACTCTCCACGCTCATCGCGCCGCGCGACCCCGCGCTCCGACACGCCGCCGATCCAGCGGCGCAGCCCGCCGCCGATTCGCACGGCCTCCGCCAGATTCCCATCGCCAGTATCCGCCCAAACCCGCGCCAGCCGCGCGCCGTGTTCCCCGAAGAGTCGCTCAAGGAACTGGCCGCGTCCATCCGTCAATCGGGCGTTCTTCAGCCGATCCTGGTCCGCCCGCTCGCCGATCAGCAATTCGAACTCGTCGCCGGCGAGCGCCGCTGGCGCGCTGCCCAGCTCGCCAAACTCGACGCGATCCCCGCACTCGTCCGCGCCATCTCCGACGCCGAGTCGCTCGAAATCGCCTTGATCGAAAACCTCCAACGCGAAGACCTCGCCCCCCTCGAACGAGCTTCCGCCTACCGCCATTACATTGAGACCTTCCGTTCCACCATCGAAGGCCTCGCCGCCCGCCTCGGCGAAAACCGCGCCACCATCGCCAACTACGTGCGGCTCCTCCGGCTGCCCGACGAAATTCGCGGCTTCATTCAGCGCGGCGAGCTCGGCATGGGCCAGGCCCGCGCCATTGTCGGAATCGCCGACCCGCAGCGCCAGCTCGCCATCGCGCGCCTCGCCGCACGCAAAAATCTCTCCGTTCGCGAAGTCGAAACCCTCGCGCAGCGAAACCCCAACGAGGAACGCGATCAGGCTCGCGAACAAGCCGTCCCCACCGGCCGCGACCGCCACCTGCACGAACTCGAAAAATCGCTCAGCGCCGGCCTGGGCGTCCCCGTTCGCCTGCGCCCCGGCAAGCGAAAAAACACCGGCCGCATCATCATCGCCTACGATTCCCTGGAAGCGTTCGAGCGCGTCGCCGAAGCGCTCGGCATCCGCGCGCGGATTGAGTAACGTCTCGGCGGCCCCGCGCCGCGAGAACGCCGGAGATAGAATGTCTAGTGTTTCAAGCAAGACGGCCCGCCCGGCCGCGCTGGCCGGACGCTTCTATCCCGCCGACCCGTTCGCCTGCCGACAGGCCGTCGAGTCCCTCTTCCGCGACGCCGCGCCGACTCCGCGGATCGGCCGGCCCGTCGCCGGCGGCGTCGTCCCGCACGCCGGCTGGATCTACAGCGGCCCCACCGCCGCGCGAACCGTCGACGCCCTCGCCGTCGCGCCGCCCGACACCATCGTCGTTTTCGGCGCCGTCCACGTGCCCGATCTCAACATCGCCAGCCTCTACCCCGCCGGCCATTGGCAGACGCCCCTCGGCCCGGTCCCCATCGACGAGGAACTCGCCACGCGCGTCGGCCGTCTGCGCGGCGTGACGATCGACCCCTCCATCCACGCACAGGAACACTCCATCGAAGTCGAACTGCCGCTGATTCGATTCCGCCTGCCCGCCGCGCGCATCGTCCCGCTCATGCTCCGGCCGAGCGGGCACGCGGCCGAGATCGGCCGCCGCTGCGCGGCCGAGGCGCTCGCCCTCGGCCGGCGCGTCGCGTTTCTGGCGAGCACGGACCTGACGCATTACGGGCCGGCGTTCGGCTTCGCGCCGCAAGGCTACGGCCCGGCCGGCGTCCGCTGGGCGAAGGAAGTGAACGACCGGCGGATGCTCGCGCTGGTCGCGTCGGCCGACGCCGCCGC
>CAZHIE010000082.1:3825-16204 GCA_964532435.1 uncultured Planctomycetales bacterium | reverse complement strand
CAGCGACTCCGGCGCGCCCGGCGCCGTGCGAGACGACGCAGCGAACTCCGTCGGCTACGCCGCGGCGGTGTTCTCGGGTTGATCGGCTGCACCGACCAACCGTCCGCATCGTCGAATCCGCGTCAATTTGCGCAATCTGCGGATTCATCTGCGAATTCACTCGCGGACGGAATCATCCGCAGATTGCGCCGATTTTCGCAGATTGGAAAGAGATGGCACGCGAATCGTCGGGGCATCCGCAGTGGACGGCACGTTTTGGATGTTCAGGCATCGACACGGTACAATCAAAGGCATGACCATCGATTCCATTCGAGATTTTCTGGATCGCGAGCCGTTCCAGCCGTTCCGCGTCCGCGCCAGCAGCGGAGCGACGTACGAGGTGCGTAACCCCGGCCTCGTGGTGCTGCTGAAATCGCAACTGCTCATCGCCGAACCGAAGTCCGACCGATACTCGCTCATTCCGTTTTTGCATGTGGCGGGGATCGAACTCATCTCCAACGGCCGGGCGCACCCCACGCGCAAGCCGCGCCGATAGCACTCCGCGTTGCTCGGGAAAAATCAGTTTGCGAGACGAGCATTTCGCACGAACGACGGCGCGCTCTGTGGATGGCGACTTGCCGCAACGTCACGGCCGGACGCCGAAATTCTGCTTTGCAGGCCGCCGCGACAATTCAAAACAGACATCGCTCTTGACCCGCGGCCGCACGGTCCGCTAGATTCGTACTATCGCCGCCGGGAATCGAGCGCATGCTCAATGCTGGGATGCGCCGGCGAAACATCGACCCCAAGCGTGGCCGAGCGTATTTTCAACGCCCTCCCGGTCGGCGCGAGGGAGACATCAATCATCATGACACCCCGTTTGTGCCCCGCCGGCATCGCGCCCGGCCCGAACCGGCGCGCCGCCGCGCTGTCCCGCTGTCTCGTCACGCTTTCCATCGCCTGCCTCTTCGCTTCGCCCATCCATGCACAGGATTTCGCCGACCGCGCGGCGCAGCCGGATTTGTCCGGCGGCGCGGGCGGGCCGCAACGCGGAACCGGGCCGGGCTCGGGCGACATGAACTGCGACGGCGAGGTCGATAACGGCGACATCGACGCGTTCGTGCTCGCGCTGACCGATCCGGCCGCATACGCGCTGGCGTATCCGTCGTGCGACATTACGGAAGGTGACGTGAACGGCGACGGCAGCGTGGACAACGGCGACATCGACGCGTTCGTCGCGCTGCTGATCGGCGGACCGCCGCCCGTTCGGGTCGAGCTGGCCGGCAACGCGCTGGCGACGTATCCGTACTTCGAATTCGTGCAGGCGTTCAACGTCGGCGCGAACGTCAGCGTCGCGGTCGATCCGACGTTGCACTCGGACGTGGTGGGGAAAGACGCGGACGTGTACATCCTCGCCAATCGCACGTCGGCCGAGTGGGACGCGGACGCGACGCTGACGGACATCCGCGCGGGCGGCGCCGATGCGCGTTCGTTCGTGGCCGGCACGATTCAGTTGAACACGTCGGTGCTGGCGTCGTCGAACACGCTGAGCGGGCTGCCGGGCACGAACGACATCGCCGTGCCGTACGACCTGGTGATCGATTTCAACCGCAACGGCTTGCTGGACAGCGGCGATTACATCGACGGGCGCGGCGACGCGGGCGGCTTCTACGTCGTGCGCGACCTGACGACGACGGGCCCGCTGGCGACGACGAGCCGCAGCTACAGCGGCGGCTCGTTCTTGGGCCAGCTCACGTATTATCCGAGCACGCTCGCGTCGATGGGCGAGTTGCCGCTCGTGGTGATCAGCCACGGCAACGGGCACGACTACACGTGGTACACGTATTTGCAGACGCACCTGGCGTCGTACGGCTACATCGTGATGAGCCACCAGAACAACACGGTGCCGGGGATCGAGACGGCTTCGCAGACGACGCTGGCGAATACGCAGTATCTGCTTCAGAACCAGGCGACGATCGGCGGCGGCGTCTTCAACGGGCACATCGACCGTCACCGCATCATCTGGATCGGACACAGCCGCGGCGGCGAGGGCGTGGCGCGGGCGTATGACCGGCTGTTCGACGGGACGTTTACGTCGCCGCAGTTCACGACGGCGGACATCGTGCTCGTGTCGAGCATCGCGCCGACGGACTTTCTCGGCGTGAACAGCGCGAATCCGCACGGCGTGGCGCATCACTTCCTGTACGGCTCGGCGGACGGCGACGTGTGCGGCTGCCCGGACAGCGACATTCCGCAGGCGTTTCACGTCTTCGAGCGCGCGACGGGCTGGCGGACTTCGACGTACATTCACGGCGCGGATCACAACGATTTCAACTGCTGCGGATTCGAAGACTTCGACGGCCCCGCCGGGACGGCCATCGGCCGGACCGAGGCACAGCGGATCACGAAGGGCGTTTACCTGGCGCTGATCAAGCATCGGATCGACGGCAGCATTCCGGCCCGCGAGTACCTGTTCCGCCAGTACGAGCGCTTCAAGCCGATCGGCGTTCTGGCGAACAGCGTGGTGGTGAGCCAATTCAAGGCCCCGGCGGCCGACCGGTTCGTGATCGACGATTTTCAGACGAACACGACGACGGCGACGAGCAGCTCGGGCGGAGCGGTGACGTTCGACGTGGCGAACTTCACCGAGGGCCTGTGCAATGACAACAACACGTCGTTCACGTGGTCGACGTCGGACCCGATGAACGGCATGACGATGAACTCGGCGTCGGATACGAATCGCGGCGGGATATTCGAGTGGACGACGGCGGCGCCGGCGTTTCTCGAATACGCAGTAGTTCCGGCAATGCAGAATTTCGCGTCGAAGACGACGCTTTCGCTGCGCGCGACGCAGCAGAGCCGGCATCCGCAGACGACCGGCGGCGTGCTGGGCGACCTGACATTCACCGTCACGCTGCGCGACGCGAACGGCGCGACGAGCTCGATCAACATCGGCGCGTACGGCGGCGGAATCGAGGAGCCGTATCAGCGCACCGGCTACGGCACGGGCGCCGGCTGGCAGAATGAATTCGAGACGATCCGCCTGCCGCTGGCCGGGTTTCGGACGAATGGCGTGACGCTCGATCTGGCCAACATCGTGGCCGTGCGATTCGAGTTTGGCGCCGCGTTCGGCTCCGATCGCGGGCGCATCGGATTGGACGACGTGGAAGTGACCGCGGAATGACATGGTTGCGATCGGCGGAAACGTCGGTCGAGCACGGATCGATTGCAGAAAGGGAGTCGTCGATGAAAGCCAAAATCAGCCGCGGCGTTGCGCTGGCGGTCGTATTCGGGATGGTCGCCGTCGCGCTCGCGTTTGCTCCGCCGCCGCCGATTCCGAAGACGCCGGCCGCGGTGCGCGACGTGATCTCCGCGCAGCCGTTTTCGCTGGAGCGCGGCTATGAGCACGAATGGCGGAAGGAACAGCCGACGGTGACGCACGGGTGGATCGTCGTGCTGGACGTGGACAAGGATCTCGTTTTTCCGCGGCAGGTGGCCGAGCCGGTGCTGTATGTCGGGCGGCAGACGGCGCAGCGCGTGAACGTCGGGCAGGATTCGGGCAAGGTGATCGCGATCGTGCCGGGCGACGTGGACCTGAAAAAGGATCTTTTCTGGTTCGGCGCGCCGACGCTGCCGGAGAGCGTGGACGCGGCGATGATCGCGGCGGAGCTTCGCAAGGCGGAGCAGGCCGGGATCAAGCCGATGAGCGCGGAGAAGATCAAGGCGCTGGAGAAGGACGCGAAGCCGCAGCGTTTCGCCGATCGCGAGGCGCTGCTGCGTCACGCGGCCGACCTGATCGAGCGGCATTCGCCGACGGAAATAAGCGTGATTGCGGGACTGCGGATGAATTAGCGGGGCGGAAACGGGCTGGAAGCCCGTACTACAGGACGGGCTGGAAGCCCATACCACAGGGAAGCCCATACCACAGGGAAGCCCGTACTACAGGACGGCCTGGAAGCCCATACCACAGGGAAGCCCATATCACAGGACGGGCTGGAAGCCCGTGCTACAGGACGGGCTGGAAGCCCATACCACAGGGAAGCCCATACCACAGGGAAGCCCATACCACAGGGAAGCCCATACCACAGGGAAGCCCGTACCGCAGGAAGGCTCTTGCCACGACGAAGCCCGCCGCACGACGTGCGCGGGCTTTTTTCATGGGATAACAAGGGAACGGATGGTAGGATAATCCGGCCGAAGGGTTTTTCGCTTCGCAATTCTGGCCGGAGAGTTTCATGTTTCCCTTGACCAGTCTGTCGAGAAAGTGGATGCGGGGCAGCGGCACACGCGCGAATCCCGCAGAAGAATGCGGCCGAGGGCGGCTGCGGTCCATCGGTCCACGGACTGTCATGCATTTCTGCGCGCGGGCGCCGTTTGCTCATTTGTTCGTGGGCGTGTTGATCGTAGCGGGCGCAACGTCCGCGAACGCGCATCATGGCGAAAGCGAGCGTCGCGGATTGGGCGCGGAGCGATTCGCATCGCAACGGAGCCGATCGATCGTCGCGGCGTGCGTGCCGGCCGAGGCGCCGGCGCTGGCGGGCGGCGGGCCGGTGATCGCGCTGATCGACACGGGCGTCGAAGCATCGCATCCGGATCTGGCCGGCGCGCTGGTGGCCGGCTTTGATTTTGTGAACAACGACGCCGACGCGGACGACGTGGTGGGGCACGGCACCGAGCTGGCGGGCGTGATTGCGGCCAACGGCGTGGTGCAGGGCGTTTGTCCGCTTTGTCGCGTGATGCCGCTCAAGGTGGCGGAGTATTACCTGTTCGATCCCGCGCCGCAGACGGATGCGGTGATGTATGCGATCAACGCGGGCGTCGACGTGATCTGTTTCGGCGCGGGGGCGATCGCGTCCGATCCGGCGCTGGCCGACGCGATCGCGCTGGCGGATTCGCTCGGCATTGTGGTCGTCGCGCCGGCGGGAAGCGAAGAGCTGACGCAGACGTTGTATCCGGCGGCGCTGCCAGGCGTCGTTTCGGTGGCGGCGTCGGACGTGGGCGGCGGGTTTCTGGCGAGCGCGAGTACGAGCGGGTTCGAGACGACGGCCGCGCCGGGCGCGGAGACCGAGTGCGCGGCGCTGGGTGGCGGGACGATCACGCGGCTGGGCAGTTCAATTTCCGCGGCGCGCGTGGCGGGCGTTGCGGGCTTGGCGCTGCTGGCGAATCCGTCGCTGACGCCGGCGCAGGTTCGGCAGGTGCTGCGTTACGGGAGCGTTCCGAGCGGGCTGGATGGCTGGACGGAGCGATTCGGATATGGCGTGACGGATGCGGCGCTCGCGGTGCAGCGCGCGGCCGGAGGATTCGGCGATTGCGCGATCGCGCGGCTGACGATTCTGCCGACGAATCCGCAGTCGGGGCAGGCGAACGTCGCGCGGGTTCGCGTACTCAACGCGGGGAATCAGCCGACGGGCGCGCTGACGCTCTCGGTGACGCACGATCTGAGCCAAAATCCGATCGTCGCGCCGGTCGCGTCGCTTGCGCTGGGAGAGTTTGTCGATGTCGACGTCGTGTTGCCGGCGGGCGTCGGCGGGCAGACGGCGAATCTGCAAGCGGAAGTTTCTGCGGCGACGGGCGAAGGCGACGCGAGCAACAACATCCGCGGCGCGCTGATCGAGTATGACGACGCGCCGCTACACGACGTGGGGTTGGACGTCGGCGCGATTTCCGAGCCGGTGTCCGACGCCGGCGCGATCATGATTCCGGTGCGGGTGCAGAATTACGGCAACCAGAGCGAGGCGCTGGTCGATCTGCGCCTGCTCGACGATGCCGGCGCGACGCTCGACGCGGTGGCGTTCTCGCTCGGCGTCGGCGCGGCGCATGAGGTTGTGCTCACGATGCCGTTGCCGGCGGAAACGAGCGAAAGCCTGCATCATCTGAAATTTGTCGCGCTGCTCTCGTCGCCCGACGACGACCCGGCCGACAACACGGCGTGGCTGGACATTCAGAGTGGGCCGCGGCTGGGGTTGGCGAAATTGCAGTATTCCGATCGCGGCGGAACGGAGATTGTGATCGACGCGCCGTGGCGGACGGTGCGGAACTATCTGCCGGTGCTGTTCTTCGCGCCGCGGCTGGGCGGCAGCGACCGGCGCATCGACGAGCTGGTCGTTCATCCGTACGGGCTGGGCGCCGGCGCGCCGGACCGCACGACGGTCATCGCGCGCGACCGACGGCGCGGGGCCGACACGTTGCCGGGGATCACGATCATCAACCCGTTGGGCGGCGTCGGCGCCGACCTGACCGACGGCGAGACATTCAAGGATTTCTGGCATTACGTGATGCGCATTCCGCGCGGGCGGCTGGGCGATCCGGCCGCGGCGGGACAGCCGCTGTATCTGTTCGGCGAGGCGACCTGGTCGCGCGTGCGGATCGTCAAGAAGAAGGGGCGCGACGTGGAAGAGGCGATGGAGACGCACACGCATTCGCGCGTGCTGCGGGTGTTCGTCGATGCGGCCGCGTTTCCGAAATTTGACGCGGCGGACCGCTATTACGACGTGCATGTCCACACGATTGCGGAGCAGACGAATCGCGCGTGGGGGAATTCCGACGCGGCGCGCAAGAATTTCGGCGGCCCGCTCGTGATGCTGCTGGAGGCGAGCCACGCGCTGGGTCTGCTCGATACGCAACAGGACAACGGCAACTGGGACGCTTTTAAGGACAAGCTGGTTGCGACCGATCACAACGTGTTTTACTCGCAGGAAACCTCGATCTTCCGACAGGTTTTCGGCGGTCCGCGCAGCGAGGATTCTCCGTCCGCGCCGGCGTACGGCCCGACGGCGGGGACGAACGGGCACACGGGCGAGCGCGACTGGTATCGCACGCACTTCGGCAAGCTGGCGGGGGAGGAGGTCGCGTTGTCGCGCGGGTCGGCGCAGCGCGCGGCGCCGGGTCGGAACAACGGGAATTTCATCGGGCATCACTTTCTGGTGTACGCGGCGAATCACGTTGAAGGTCCGTGGCACGGCGGGTTGTTTCTCGGCGCGCTGCTTGAGAACAGCAACAGCATGGTGGCGGTGCTCAACGCGATGAAGGCGCTGGGAGCGCCGGCGGGCGGGTTTGGATACGCGGCGCATCCGGATGCGGGGATTTTCACGTGGCCGCCGGAGTATTTCTGTCAGGCGCTGGGCTGGGCCGCGAATGGGGACGGCGACGTCTGCGCGGCGGATCAGAACGCCTTTGACGGCCCGCACGTGAACCGGGCGGGCGACGATTTCACATTCAAAGGGTCGCAGGTTTGGAACGCGCGGAACGACGAGGTGGCCGCGCGCAACGGCGCGATCAACTCGAACCTGTTCAACGATCTCAACCCATTCGCGGGCGGGCACGCGAACCTGCGTTTTCGCGCGGATATGAATTGGGATGCGGAGCTGAATACGTCTCTTCAGCGGTACTTCGGACAGGTGCGGCGCGGGCTGGTCTACAACCTGCGAAATCCGGCCGACGCGAACGTGGCCAAGCGGAAATTCTCGCGGAAGATTTACGTCGCGGCGGGTACGGATGCGCATGGCGATTTCAATTACTCGGACGACGTGGAGAGCACGGCCACCGCGCAGGCGCGCAACGTGGGCTCGGTGACGAGCAACGCGTATGCGCGTGTCCGCACGTACACGCTGGCGCATGAGCGGCCGGCGGTGACCGATCAGACGCCGGGGCAGGATCCGGACGTGGACAACGGCGAGGAGCGTTCGCACGACGCGTATCGCGACGGCAATACGGTGCTGACGGATGGGCCGATCCTCACGTTTTCGCTCGATTCCGACGGGCGGCACAACACTTCGCCCGGTGCGAACCCGCGCTGGCACGACGCGGCGAGCGACTGGGAATTCGCGGACGGGCGGATCGGCGGGCGCGGCAAGTTTGACGGCGGGCTGACGATGCTCGTTCCGGGTCCGGGCGACAATGTGTGGATCAGCTCGACGTGGAAAGGCTCGCCGACGCCGGGCGCCGGCGGGTTGCAGCATTTCGACATTTTTGGGATTCGCGCGGGCGCTGCGGATATTGCGGAAGGGTGCGACTGCGCCGGGGAGGAGGGCGTCGCGAGGAAGGGGCCGTTTCCGTATCCGTTCGATCGGCCGGCGGCGTATCTGCTGCAATCGCCGGATTTTGGATCGGGGGAACGCTGCATCACGAACCCGGTTTGGGCGATGCCGGTGACGATCGAGATCGCGCATGCGGGGGTGTGTCCGATTCCCGCGGGCGGGCTGACGGTGACAATGCACTTTCCGATTTCGATGAGCGGCAGCGGGGGCGTGTTTGTCCGGCCGCTGGACGGCGCGGGGAACAGCGTGAATCCGGAGGTTGCGCTGCAGGCGGCGCCGGGCTGGGAGGAGGAGAACGGCGTTTTCAACGGCAAATACACGGCGAAGAACACGGACAATGCGATTGCGTGTCCGCCGGGCGGTTGGGATGCCGAGTCGCACGCGGCGTCGGCGGAGCGTTTTTCGTACGTGGTTTACATGGTTGCGCCGGCGGACGTGAATCAGAATGTGCTGAATGACATCGGTCGGACGTTTGTGGTTGTGGCGGCGCCGCCGGAGGATTGCCTGCGCGGCGATTCGAACTGCGACGGCGTAGTGGACAACGGGGACATCGATTGTTTTGTGACGGCGCTGGTGGGCGGCGAAGCGGCGTGGCAGGCGTGTGCGCTGGCGAGCAATCCGGCGTGCGAATACGACTACACATGTGTGCATGACCTGAACGGCGACACGGCGGTGGACAACGGGGACATCGCGGGGTTTGTCGATTGCCTGTTGAACTTGCCGGCGATGGGGGAGGGGTGTCCGTGAAGGTGGCGGCGAGCGTCATGTCGGACGGCGGGTGAGGATGAAGGCGGAGAGGGCCGCGACCTGGAGGACGGCGGCGAAGGCGAGCTTGGTGATGATCTGCTCGAACGTGCCGTCGAAGATCCAATCGAATGCGGCCGCGCCGAGCAGGCCGACGACGAGCGCCTGGGCGATCGAACCGAAGAGGCGGGCGAGCGAGAATTCCTGATGCTGGGATTCGCGCGCGTCGGAGTCGAGGAGTTGGCGGATCTGTTCGAGGCGCGCGTCGATGCGCGCCAGCGCGGCGAGCGTGTCCGGCGCGAGGGGGAGCGTGCCGACGGTTTGCGGTGATGGCGCGGCGGATGTCGGCATTGCGGCGATCGGCGCGGCCGCATCGCGCGGCGCTGCGCCCGGCGCCGCGACCGGCGCGGCGACCGGGGCTCCGACATCGGGCGGTGCGATGGGTTCTTCCCGCGCCAGGGCCGGCTCGTTCGCGATGAACAGGCTGTCGTCGTGCGACGCGCTCACTGGTCCTGATGCTCCGTCATGCGGCACGATTCGGCGATCCGCACATTCTCGCGAAAACGTTCGAGGCTCAACCCGCCGACGACGAGGCTCGCGACGGCGGGGTTATTCAGCACGAACGGGATGGCGCGCTGCGGCGCCAGCCGTCCGGACGCGAGCCCCTTTTTGATCACCACTCCGACGCCGCGGGCGGCCGCATCGCGCAGCACGCCGGCGTGGGACTGGTCCTGCTCATGATACTCAATCATCAGTGCGTCGGACCATGCCAGCGCTTGGATTGCCGCGGAGATCGTCTTTCCCGAAAAACCGATGGCGCGGACCTGGCCGGCCTGGCGGAGAGCTTGAAGCGTCGGCACGACATCGGCGCCGGTGGCGATGTCGGCGTCTTCGCGCGGGGCGTGGACGAAAACGAGATCGAGCGCGTCGCGGCGCAGCCGGCGCAGGCTGCGCTCGACGCTGGCGCGGGTCGCGGCCGCGGAGAAATCGTACGTCGAGCGGCCGTTTTCGAAGGTCTCGCCGACTTTGGTGGAGATCGCGACGTCGGCGCGGCCGGCGAGCGCGCGGCCGAGGCGCTCTTCGCTCAGGCCATAGGCGGGGGCGGTGTCGAAGTAGGTGATTCCGAGGTCGACGATTGCGTGGATGAGACGATCGGCCTCGTCGTCGGTGGGGAGCGCGTAGGCGTGCGGGTATTTGGCGCCTTCGTTACGCCCGATTTTGAAAGCGCCGTAGCCGAGCGCGCTGACGCGCAGCGCGGTACGGCCTAGCTGCCGCTGCTCCATTGTCGCGGCTCCTCCCAGGGCGGCAGCGCGACGGCCGGCCGCGGCCGATCGCGCAGCGCCGAGAGCATATCGGCATCGGCGGCGCTCGGCGCGTCGAGCGCCGCGGCGACGCGGTCGGCCAGGCGCGGCGCGAGGGCGAGCTTGGTCGGCCAGGCGGTGATGACGTCGCCGTCGCGCTGGACGAAGACGTCGCTCGGGCGGCGGCGGCCGGGGGTGGCGGGTTCGGCGCGATCGACGCGGTAGGTCGCCCATTCGCACGTTGTGAACGAGACGCCGGGCAGCACGTCGCGCAGCTCGCGGGCGCCGTGCGCGATGAGTTCGCGCTCGCTACGTTCGACACCGTCTTCGGCGAGTTGGCCGCCGACGGTCCAGACGGTGCGCCCGGCCGCGTCCGTGGCGGTCGTGATCGTTACGCGGGTTCGCGCGCCGTCGGTGCAGTGGCCGTTGAGTGCGGGCAGTTGGCCGCGCAGCATGAGCATGTGGAGTGGGCGGCGCTGCATGGCGGGGGAGCGCAGGCCCAGTGTCGAGATCAATTCGGCGTTTCCCGCGCCGGCGGCGAGCACGATCGCGCTCGGCCGGAGCGTCAGGCCGTGCTGCGGACCGGCGGCGTCGCGGATTGTGACGTGCGGTGCGCGGCCGGCTGTCGATCGTTCGAAGTTCACGGATTCCGGTGTTGCGAGAATGAGTGCGTCGGCGTTGCGCTGCGCGAGATCGGCCAGGAGCGACGGCACGTCGATCACCTGTTCGTCGAGGCGGAAAACATCGCCGGGGCAGCCGGCGAGCGCGGCGGGGCGCTGGTCGGGCGCGACGCGCTGCGGCGCGACGCGCAGGCCGACGGCGGCGCCGATCATGCCGAGTCGCGAGCGGAGCGAATCGGTGCGCCAGAGGTGGCAGTGTTCGGCGTGGACGTTTGTGTGCGTCAGGCGGGGCTCGCGCGTTCCGCGCAGGCAGTCGCGCCAGATCAGCGGCATGTCGCGGATCGTGTCGGCCGACGCGGAGAAGACTCCGTCGAGCGTGTATTTGAGGCCGCCGTGGATGATTCCTTGCGACGCGATGGTCTGCCCGGCGCCGAGCGCGGCGGATTCGATGAGCGCGGTGGAGAAACATCGGCGGCGAAGTTCGTCGAGGAGCCAGAGGCCGGCCACGCCGCCGCCGAAGATGAGAACATCGAGGTTGACGGGGCGTGATTCGGGCATGGGGCGGATGGTCGGTGGCGGTTTGCGGGATGTCAACGCTGCGAGGGGTGAGGAATGGCCGCGTCGATTGGATCGTCCGAGAAGTGGTTTGGTTGCCTGTTTTGCCAGGCTTGCGGTTTGGGATTTTCGCCAGTTTCACAGGGCGCGTGATGTGCGCTGGCGGGGCTGAAGTCGCCCGATAAAAACAGGGCGGAAGCCCAGCCGTTGGGTCCGAGAAATCGACGCCCACAAAATCCAGCGTCGGTGCGATTTTTGTCAAAGATTTATGGGTGAAGCGCCGATCGTTAGGGCAGAGCGAGGTTTTGGCAGGGCAGAAAAGTGCGTCCACGCGGCCGAGGGATCGGTCCGCGCCGCGCTTGATCGGTATTCCCGGCTGACAGGGATGGCTGTTCCGGCGAATTGCCTGCCCAGGGCAGTTTGGCGTTGGTCCTTGGAGGCTGATTCCATGTTTCACGCGAACGCAGTGAGCGGTTCGTCGGCGGTGCTGGACCGGGCCGACTTTCGTCCGACCGAGCGGCGCAGTGTGGCCGACGTGGCCGAGGCGGCGACGGATCGGGTCGAGCTGTCGGCGGAGGCGTTGCGGTACGGGCGCGAGGAGACGGGCGCGGAGGCGGCGCGGGTTGCGCGGATTCGCGCGCAGATCGCGAGCGGCACGTACCTGACTCCGGAGAAGCTCGACGCGACGGTGGAGCGGTTGATGGAGGAAGTGCTGGGCTAGAAGCGAATAGCGAAATTCGAACAGCGAAGAACGAATTGCGGCGGGCCTTCGGGCAATGCTGCGGTTCGTTCTTTGCTATTGGGATTGCGAATTGCGAGGAGCGAAATGGCGCGGGGATGAAGCGTGATCCGAGGCGCGGGCGCTGGGCGTGTGAGAATCGCGCGCAGGCTTTCGTGCTCCCTTTTCCCGCAACTCAGGCCGCACGCTACGCTCGCTTACGCTCGCGGCTCGGATCGGACGCGCTCGCTGACGCTCGCGGCTGGGAGCGGACGGCGCTGGACGCGGATGAACGGCAATACGGCGTCGGACGCGGAGGTCCGACGCTGCGAGTCGCGGTTCGGAGCGGAAATTTCGCGGCGCTGAGCGGCGGGCGCCGTTGCATGTCCCGCGCCGCTCCGGCCGCGCGAGGGCGCGGGCCGCTAC
>CAZHIE010000082.1:1437-3725 GCA_964532435.1 uncultured Planctomycetales bacterium | reverse complement strand
GCGCGAGGGCGCGGGCCGCTACAGGGGCGCGAGGGCGCGGGCCGCTACGGGGGCGCGAGGGCGCGGGCCGCTACGCGTGTGCCGTCGGACGTGCAGGCGCTATGGCGCGAGCAGTTGCTCGATGAAGGCGCGATATTCGCGGTCGACGGTGGAGACGTCTTCGGCGATGAATGTGCGGAACAATGCCTCGCCCGGGCCGCCTTCGTCGCCTTCGCCGCGCCGGATGAGCGTTGCGAAATCCGCGCTGCCGAGTTGATTGAGGCAGCGCTGCAATCCGTCGGCGTAGCGGCCGTCGGCGCCGTCGCTGAGAAACAGGAGCAGCGCCCAGAGTTGGGCGTAGTAGGTTGCGACCTGACGCGACGTGCCGCGCACGACCCGACCGGGGTTGGTCGAGATCAGTTCGGTCAGGGGCATGAGGCGGCGCTGGGCGGCGGCCTCGGCGAGGGCGTTGCGGCGGATGGGGTTGTAGCGCGCGTCGAACTCGACGGATTCGTAGCTTTCCCAGCGCTGGCCTTCGCAGAGCGTGGCGAGGCCCTCGTTGAGCCAGGACGGGACGCCGGGGTTCACGTAGTGGTGCAGGTATTGGTGCAGTCCTTCGTGCGCCAGGATGGGGAACGTCGTCTGGTGCGCGACGTACTGAATCACCGAGACGCCGCGTTCGCAGTAGCCGCCGTTGCGGATCTGAAGAAAGATGGCGGCGCGCGGGCCGGCGAAGCGGCGGGTGAATTCGCTCCATTCGCCGCGCGTCGCGAAGAGATAGACGGGCATGCGCGCGTGGGGATCCCGGGCCGCGGGCACAAGCCGCGCGTATTCCTCGAAGGCCGACTCGATGATGCCCGGAAACGCGCGAACGAGCGCCTCGTCGCGGACCGTCGTGTAGACCTCGTAATGGCGCGTGACGAGCTTGTGCCCCGGGCGGCCGCCGTATTCCCAGGCCGATTGCTCGAATGGTTCGGCGGCGCGCCGCTCCGGCGCGGCGCAGCCCGCGAGCGCCGCCAGCGCGAAGGCCCAGACCGCGAATGCCAAGCCGCGGAGCGGCGTTGCGGCGAGTGCGTGCCGGCGAAGGCGCCGCGCGCGATCCATCGCGGTGGTGGTGGTCATGCGAATTCCACCATCCCGCGCCCGCGCCGCACGCGGCCGATGCGATGCACCTGTTCACCGCGGCGCTCCAGGCGCCGCGCGACGGCCGCGGCGGATTTCGGCCGCACGGCGAGCGTCAGGCCGATGCCCATGTTGAACACGTTGTACATTTCCTGTTCTTCGACACCGTGGTGCTCGAGCAGGCCGAAGATGGGCGGGATGGGCCAGGAACCTTTTCGCAGGACCACGTCGCAGTCGTCGGCGATCATGCGGGGGAGATTGCCGGGCAGGCCGCCGCCGGTGATGTGCGCCAGTCCGACGACGCCCTGCCGCGAGCGATAGGCGGCCAGGGCGTCGAGCGCGGGTCGCACGTAGATGCGGGTTGGGCGCAGGAGCGCGTCGACCAGCGGCTCGCCGAGCGAGCGGACCGGCTGCGCCAGAGGCAGACGCGCCTCGCGCAGGAGAAGGCGCCGCACGAGCGCGTAGCCGTTGGAATGCAGGCCGCTGGAGGCCAGGCCGAGCACTTCATCGCCGGGGCGGACGCGCCGGCGATCGAGCATTCGGCGGCGTTCGACGACGCCGACGGCGAATCCGGCGAGATCGAAGTGTCCGCGGCGATAGAGTTCGGGCAGTTCGGCGGTCTCGCCGCCGAGGAGCGCGCAGCCGGCCTCTTCGCAGCCGGCGGCGACGCCGGCGACGAGCTGGGTGACGAACTCGGGGACGAGCTTGTGTACTGCGATGTAGTCGAGGAAGAGGACGGGCTCTGCGCCACAGCAGATGAGATCGTTGACGCTCATTGCGACGAGGTCGATGCCGACGGTGTCGAAGCGTCGGGCCTCGGCGGCGACGAGGATTTTGCTGCCGACGCCGTCGGTGCAGGCGACGAGGACGGGGTCGCGGTAGTTTTTGGCGAAGAGGCGCTCGTCGTAATCGAGTCGCAGGAGTCCGGCGAATGCTCCGTGGCTGGGGAGGACGCGCGGGCCGTACGTTCGCCGAACGAGCGGGCCGATGAGGTCTTCCATGCGGTCGGCGGCGTCGAGATTGACGCCGGCGGCGGCGTAGGTCCGCGTGGATCGTTTCCGGCCGTTGGGTTTGCTGCTCACGTTCCCATCGCCCACCAGTGGCCGCCGGCTGCGATCGTGCGGTCGATGACACGATCGACTCCGGGTTTTACTCGAAAGTGACGGAAGCCTCCAGCGCGCGAAGTT
>CAZHIE010000082.1:0-1337 GCA_964532435.1 uncultured Planctomycetales bacterium | reverse complement strand
CCGTTCCGGCCGCGCGAGGGCGCGGGTCGCTGCGGAGGCGCGGAGCTTTGTCGCGTCAGGGGGCGGGGGTGAAGAAGCCGAGGACGCCGCTGGTCCGACGCAGATGGCCCATCTTGATGTTGGTGCCGTTGGAGGAGTACCAGTAGCCGGGGGTGACCCAGCGGCCGTCGTTGAGTTCGAAGTAGGTGCGCCACGAATCGAAGCGAGCGGGGAAGCGCTGGAACGAGCGGGTGATGACGCTGCCGTCGAGGTGGGCGATGCTTCCGCCGCGCTGTCGATTGACGGGGTGGCGGGCCGCGACGCCGTCCCAGTTGCTCCAGCCGCTGTCAGTGTTGTAGGCGAGATACCAGGCTTCGTCTTCCTCGACGAGAATCCACGGCTGAGATTGCATGGTGGCGTCGCGATACTGCGTCTGCCAGTTCCAGGAGGCGGTGAAGGCGGGGGCCCAGCGTGTGCGTTTGAGCATGGTGGAGGGCGCGCCGGTCAGCAGCAGCGGGGCCGTGTAGCTGTAGAGCGGCTTGGCGAGCGGCGCTTGTCCGGGCTGCGTCGCCTGACGGACGAGGCGATCTTCGGGGCACTTGTAGACCTTGGCGTAGCGAGAGAAATTCGGATCGAGCGTGGCCGAGCCGGAATAGGCGTCTTTTGTGCCGGTGACGTAACGGAAGACGGTTCCGAGCGCGGGGACGGCGCGCGGGTCGTTGCCGCCGCCGCTATCGCGCGTGCCGAGCCAGCAGAAGCGCTGGGTGGCGGTGAAATCGAAGGTGGAGCCGGGCAGGTAGTCCTTCCACTCGGTCATGTAGAGCACCCAGCCGGTCGCAAGCTGGCGCAGGTTGCTGGTACACATGCGAGCGCGGGTCTGGGCCCGGGCCTGGGAGAGCGAGGGGAGGAGGATCGAGATCAGCAGCGCGATGATGGCGACGACGACGAGCAACTCGATGAGCGTGAAGGCGCGCGCGAGGGGACGCGCCGTTTCCGCCGCGGCGTGCGGCCTTGATTGAGCGCGGGTGTTGCGGTTCTGCATCGCGCGATTCCTCATCAGCAAAGACCTGCGACCCGACGGATTCTGACAATGATACCGCGCGCTGTGGCAACAATCACGGGTTTTTTCCGAATCGTTGGGGTTTTGCGGGCGTGCGTGCGGTCGCGTGCGGCCCGCGAAGGGACCGCGCGATAATGTGCGGCGAGCCCGGGATCTGCGCCAGAGTTCGTGGCTCGACACCGGCCGGGGAATTTGGATCGGGCGCGGGTGGCCCGCTCACTGGTGCGAGGGGTTGGGATCCCGCCTTTGTGGCTCCACGGCTCCCGGCCGGCCCCTCACTGGCGTGAGGGGTTCGGAT
>CAZHIE010000081.1:16837-19299 GCA_964532435.1 uncultured Planctomycetales bacterium | reverse complement strand
CAGCCGGGGGCGGCTGCGGTCCACTTCACACAAACGGCGTGAAGAGGCGCGCGGCGCCTTCGAAGATCTCGCGCCAGGCCGGGCGATTCCAAACCTCGCGGGCCGTCACCTGGCGCGATTCGCCGCAGCGCCGCTCGATCGACGCACCCAGCGCCTGCGCCAGCGGCGTGTCGAACATCATCGCGGTAATCTCGAAGTTGAGCCGGAAGCCGCGCACGTCCATGTTGGCCGAACCGACTACGCACCAGCGATCGTCGACGGTCATCACCTTGGAATGCAGCACGCCGCCGCCGAACTCGAAGATCTCGACGCCCGCGTCGATCAGCGGCGGATAGAAGCTGCGGGCGGCGTGCAGCGTGAGCGGGACGTCCGTCCGGGTTGGCAGGATCAGGCGCACCTGCACGCCGCGCACCCGGGCATAGAGCAGAGCCGACTGCATCGACCGATCCGGCACGAAATAGGGCGTGACCAGCTTGATCGACTTTTCCGCCGACGAGACGGCCGCGAAGAGGATCTGCTGAAGCGGGCTGACGCCGCGCTCCGGTCCGGTCGGCAGAATCTGCACGACGCTGTCGCCGGCCCGGGGCGGAATCTTGAAGTAGGGATCGTCGGGCAGCGACTCGCGCGTCGCAAAGAGCCAGTCCTCCGCAAACGTCTGCTGCAAACCGAGCGTGGCGGGCCCCTCGATCCGCAGGTGCGTGTCGAACCACGGGCTGAGGTGCTTGAGCCGGCCGCGGTATTCGTCGCCGATGTTCTGGCTGCCGGTGAAACCGATGCGTCCGTCGATCACGGCGATTTTGCGGTGGTTGCGCAGGTGAAACGCCCAGCGGCGCGTGGTTCGTCCGAGCGGCAGGAAGAACGCGACATGCACGCCGGATTGCCGCAGCGGCTCGAGCAGGCGGCGCGGCAGCGCGAAGCACCCGACCGAGTCGAGCAGCACGCGGCACTCGACGCCCTGGCGGGCGCGCTCGGCGATGACGTCGAAGAAGTGGCGGCCGGTCTCGTCGCCGTTCCAGATGTAATACTGGAGGTGGATGTGGTGCTGCGCGCTGCGCAGGGCCGCTTCGAGCGCGGCGTAGGTGGCGTTGGCCTCCTCGCAGGCGTCGACGCGGTTGCCGGGCGTCGCGGGCATGAGCGTGAGCCGCCGGCCCATCTCCTCGACGGCGGCGAGGTCGGCGGGCAGATCGTCGCGCCAGGTCGGGCCGTCGGCGCTGGGCGTTTCATAATTTCGTGCTTCGCGGGCGCGGGTCTGGAGGCGCGCGACGCGTTTGCGGCGCTTGCTGATTTTGCGATAGGTGCGTTGCGAGCCGATCATCCAGTAGAAGAACGGGCCGACGAGCGGCATGAAGATGATGGCGTAAATCCACGCGAGCATGGCGGTCGGCTCGCGCGGGTGGCGCAGTACGGACGCGACACACGACGCGGCGAGAACGAAGTGCGCGATGGCGACAGCGACCAGCCAGGTCATGCGGGGAGTGTAGCGGGCGGCGACGCACGTAGGGCGGATTCACGGGATGGGACGCGTACGCCAGTCAATCGAGCCCGCCTGTCCTCAGGCGGGTTTTCGCGGGGAGGAAGAGCCCCGCGGGAGGACACGCGGAATCGGGAAGACCTGCCTCGGACGGATTCCGCTTGCGTCCGGTGCGGAGGAGGCGGGGCCGACGCATTGGGGCGCCCTTCAGTACGGACGTCGCTCCGGCCGCGCGAGGGCGCGGGCCGCGACGAGGAAGAGAGCCGCGGGAGGACACGCGGAATCGGGAACATTCGTCAGGGCCAGAAGGAGGCGATCGCCGCGAGCAGCGCCATGGCCAGGCCGATCGCGAATTTCACAACGGTGCCCGTCAGGCGGCCGGCGCCGGCGCCGAGGCCGACGCGCAGCGAGTGGTTCATCGAGCGCCCCTGATCGAGTTCCATCAGCAGCGCGCCGCCGGCCGCGCCGAGGCCCGCGCCGATCAGCGAGCCGATCAGCGGCACGGGGATGACGAACGTGCCCGCCAGGCCGCCGACGATGGCGCCGATCAGCGCGCCCCAGGTTCCGGCGCGGCTGGCGCCGGCGCGCTTGGCGCCGGCGCTGCCCGCGGCGGTCTCGACGACTTCGCCGAGCAGGGCGAGGGCGGCGAGCACCGCGAGCACGGCGAAGCCGATCATTGGCCGATCGGGGTTGTAGCGCAGCCAGGCGACGAGCGCGGTGCTGCCCAGAATCAGCCAGGTGCCGGGCAGGCCGACGAGGATCGTCAGCGCGCAGGCGCCGTTGACGAGCGTGAGGAGGATTGCCCAGACCCAGTCCACTGCGTGCTCCGATCCGGCCCGCCTAACGCGCTAAGCGGGACGAGGGGCGAGAAGATTTTCAGAAGCGAGGCGGACTATTGGCCTGTCAGACGGGCTGGAAGCCCGTGCCACGAAACAGCGGGCTGGAAGCCCGTGCCACGAAACAGCGGGCTGGAAGCCCGTGCCACGAAACA
>CAZHIE010000081.1:14730-16737 GCA_964532435.1 uncultured Planctomycetales bacterium | reverse complement strand
CGGGCTGGAAGCCCGTGCCACGAAACAGCGGGCTGGAAGCCCGTGCCACGAAACAGCGGGCTGGAAGCCCACACCACAGAGTGCCTCGCTCCAGCCAAATCCAATGCCCGCTCCAGCCAAATGCAATGTCCGCTCCAGCCAAGTACAATGCCCGCTCCAGCCAACTGCAATGCCCGCTCCAGCCAAGTACAATGTCCGCTCCGCCCGAATGCGATGCCCGCGTCAGGGTCACTTGTTGCGATTCTTCGCGGAAAGGGCGGCGTTTTCGGCGATGCGCGCTTTCACAAGTTTCCGAACGAGTGTCGCCGGCAGCGGCTTGCCCGGCTGAAAGCGGATCGTGCCCTTGCTCGTGTCGTACGCGCGCAGCTCGTCCTGGTGGGCCGCGACGGTCTTGTCGCTCAACAGGAAGAGCGCGCAGTGATTGGCCGTCGCGCCGAACGCCACGAGCAGCCGGCCTTCGTGCCGGAACGCGGCGAGCTGGTAACTGATGCATTCCTCCGCGCCGCGCGCTGCGGCGTGAATCGTGGCGCGCAGCTTGCGCAGGACGGCGCGCTGCGCATCGTCCACGCCGAGAAGGTAGTCATCGATCGACTCGGCCTTTGTCCGTTTTTTCGTTGCCACGAACGATTCCTCCACAGTCATGGAATGCCGGCGGGCCGGCGCTGCGGTGCGGTGCGGAAAATGTATCCGCAGATTTCGCAGATTGACGCAGATTGGAGGGAGAAAGACGGCGCGCCTTTGGCGCGCTGGCCTCGACGCGCTCCGCTTCGACGCTTTGCCATCTGCGACAATCTGTGCAATCTGCGGATGTCTCTCTCCGCTCTGCGCCGCGACTGTCAGCGCGCGGCCGGCCCACGGAGATAATGCGACGCCGCCGGCCGAAACAGCACAAACGTGATGCCCACGAATAGCGCGCTGTGAATCAGCGCCGATTCGAGCGAATGGAGCAGACCCACGATCACGTGCAGCCCGAGCCACGCGACACAAACCCAGCGCGCCCAAGCGCGGCCGCGCAGCACGAAGGCGCCGCCCACGATCGCCAGCGCAGCGCTGACCGCGACGAGCAGCAGATCGAGCGCGGCGTGCCCGCGCGCGTCGGCCGCCACGCGCACCGCGTCGTGAGAGTATCGCCAGACGCCCTTCGCGAGCGCGCCGCACCCGGTGACGACGAAGAGCCAGCCGATCAGCGTGATGCTCAGCGGGCGCTTGTTCATATCGACGGATCCAATGCGTGACGCGAAACGGCCGCGACGCCGACGGCGGACGACGGACGACGCGGCGTCAGACCTGCCTGATCCATTGCCGAATGATAGCGTCGAGCGCCGCGCGGCGGCGCCGCAGATCGGCCGCGCTGGCGAATGTCACGAGACAGCGATCTTTCGCGAGCCAAGTGAGCAGGCCGGCGGGGTCGTCGATGCTCAGGTCTTTCTTCGACGCCGGCCGGGCTTTCGCGCCGGTATGGAGGATCAGCCAGACGCGCTGTTGTCCGGCGCGCGCCCGCAGGTTTAGCGTGGCGAAGTAATCCGCCGTTCGAAAGCTCGGCGATTTCCATTTGACGCCTTCGCGAATCTGCGGGCTGACTTTGAGGATGATCCGCCGGACGGTTTCGAGCTCTTTCCGAAGCGGATGATCGAGCGCCGCGATAAGCGCTGTGACGGCCGGATCGCGCTGCGAATCGCCGGATCGCGAAGATGCGGGCGCTGGTCGAGCCGCGCGGCGAGTCGTTGCCATTGGATGCTCCGAAATTTCTCCGCGGCGGAACGTCGCGCGGGATGATTCGCCGCGTGCCGGCGCGTGCTCACGCCGGCGCATCCGCGCATCCGCGCGGTCGCGCGCCTGGCGGAGCGCTTCGACGTCGAATTTCACCATTCCCATCATGGCCTGCTGCACGCGGCGGGCTCGGGCCGGATCGGGGTCTTGCATCCACTCGAACAACTGCTCGGGGACGATCTGCCACGAGAGGCCGTACTTGTCCTTGAGCCAGCCGCAGGCCTGCTCGCAGCCGCC
>CAZHIE010000081.1:10289-14630 GCA_964532435.1 uncultured Planctomycetales bacterium | reverse complement strand
GTGGTCGAACCACAGGAACGTCGTGATTTTCTGGCTGGGCACGCGGGTTCTCCCGATTGCGGCGGGTGGGCGCGGAATGCGCCGCGCGGATCGTCTCGTTGCGACGGAGCGGCGACGGCGCGCCGGCTTACGCCGATTCGGCGAGCAGCGCCTCGAGCTTGTCGTAGCCGGTGCTGACGCCGCGCTCCATGCCGGACGCGAGCGTTGCGTCGCGCGCTTCGCGCGACGGATAGGCGACGGTCAGCGTGATCAACGTCCGCTCGCCGGGCAGATCGGTGAGCACGACCGACGCGATCTGCTCGCCGGCCTGCGACTGGCAGCCGAAATCAAACGTCTCGCTGCGCACGAGTCGCTGAAGCGGGACGACTTCGCGATAGACGCCGCGCATCGCCATGGCGGGCCGGCCGTCCGGGCCGTTCCACGCCCACGCGAAGCTGCCGCCGACGCGCACGTCCTCATCGCAACGGGACATTTCCCACCCGGGCGGCAGGAATAGCCAGCGGCGGATCAGTTCGGGGCGGGTCATGGCGTCCCAGACGAGGCGGCGCGGCGCGTTGAATTCGCGCGTCATCACGATGTCGCGATCGCCGGGCGTTGCGACTTTCAGCGAGTTCTTCATCGGCGGGCTCCTCGAATGGCGGTTCCGGATCGCGGCGCGCGTGACGCGCGGCGGTCACGAGCCGCGCGCGTTTTTCGCTTCGTTTTGCTGCATTTCGGCCAGGAGATCGTCGAGCACCTGGAAGCGTTGCTCCCAGTGCTGACGGTATTGCTCGATCCAGTCGGTGACGTGCTTGAGCGGGGCGGCGTGCAGGCGGCAGAGGCGCTGTCGCCCAAAGACGCGGCGGCGGACGAGCCGGGCGCGTTCGAGCACGCGGATGTGCTTGGTCGCGGCGGGGAAGGACATCTTGAGCGGGGCGGCCAGCTCGCTGAGGTTCTGTTCGTGGCCGGCCAGGCGGCGGAGGATTTCTCGCCGGGCGGGGTGTGCCAGCGCGTGGAAGACGCGGTCGAGGCTGGGCGAGCGATCCATAACCATGTGGTTTAGTATAATCGCGCCTGCGAGAAAGTCAACCGATTGGTTTCAGATTTCCTGCGCCGGGCCGCGGGGCGCGAGCGGGCTTCGGCGGGGGCGCGCGCTTGTGGCGCTTGGATTTTCAGGTCTGCGCGCGGCGCGCGCCCGCAACTCCGGTAGCAGGGTTCGCTCCCTTACGGTCGCGGCTCGGAAATTCTTACGCTCCCTTACGGTCGCGGCTCTGAAATTCCTACGCTCCCTTACGGTCGCGGCTCGGATCGAATGCAGCTGGGGGCGGCCGCGGTCCATGAAATCGAATGCAGCCGAGGGCGGCTGCGGTCCATTGTTCATCGATCGGCTACGATGCGGGCAGCGACGCCTTGGAGCGAACAACATGACTGCGAAACTGCTCAACGGCCGCCCGATGCTGGCGGTCGTGGACCTGGCCCGGACGATGGAATTTTATTGCGAGAAGCTTGGGTTTCGCCGGCGCGAGACGTTCGGCGATCCGCCGGTGTGGTGCGACCTGGAGCGCGACGGCGTGAGCCTGATGTTCAACGCGCCGCCGGCCGGCGACGTGCGTCGCGACGTGCCGCGTAGCAGCCGGAATTACTCGATCTTCTACTTTCGCGCCTCCGACGTCGCGGCGCTGCGCGAGGAGTTTGCGCGGCGCGGCGTGGCGGTCTCGGACTTGCGCGTGACGGTGTACGGGATGAAGGAGTTTGAGGTTCGCGACCCGGACGACATCTGGCTCTGGTTCGGCCAGCCAACGGACGAGCCGCCGACGGTTCGCGAGTAGGCGCGCGGCGCGCGACGGCGAATCAGGCCGTCGCGGTCGGCGAGCCGGGCAGCGCACCGAGGCGGTGACCGGACTGCGCCTCGTGATGAACCAGGAGAGCGCGGGCACCGCGCCGTATTGAGCCGACATGGAGGCGCACCGATGAGAATTCGCCTGCCGCCTGATTGGGCCGCGGTTACCGGCACCTGCAAAAACGACTAAATCCTAGGTATAATTAGAACCGATGGGGAGGTGCTTCTTCGGGTCGGCGACACCTTGCGGTACCCTGGGCACCGCGCTTGGATCGCTCAGGACGGACTTACGTCTGTGCTGCGAGGGTTTGGATTCCTGGTGCGTTCCGGGCTGATAACGGCGATCTACACCCGGTCGGAGCTGAACCTGCCGCAGTTCGACTTTGTGCTCGAATCCAGATTCGTGGATGCACTCGAGCGGTTGGTGGCGGGCATGCTCGACGAAGATTATCGACGATGGTGACGCCATGATGACGCTCGATGAGGCTCGCAAGACGCTACTGACGGGAGGATCGCTCGCGGACCTAATGGAAGCGATCGGCGTCGCGGCGAATGACGCCTGGAGCTCCGTGAATGACATTCTGCCGGGTCTGCTGCAGCCGGAGGCAATCGCCGAGCAGGCGGCGTTTGCGTTGTACCGTCGCGCGATGCGGCCGATTCCGGGGAATCGAGCGGAAATCTCGAAGGACATCGCTGAGTGGCGACGGTGGCTCGTGGAAAACTCCACAATCCCGCCGTATGAGCGCGAATTCGTCGCGGACCTTGCCCTTACCGATCGTCAGTACCTGCGGTTGCGCCATCGGGCTCTGGAGGCGAAGGCCGGTCTTCCGCCCGGAATTCGCCCGGCGCCATCCGAGCGAGAGCTGCTGCGGGAATACCTCACACGTGGGCTGGACGCACGGGATCGCCTGATCCTGACGCTGCACTACTACGAACGCCAGACGATGGCGGCGATCGGCGCGGTGCTCGGCGAGTCGGAGCGGACGATCATCGAGCGGCACGCCGACATCATCGCCCGGGTGCGAGCGAGCATCGCGAATCAATCTGACGATCTCGTCGCGTAGCCCGAAGTCGCCGCCGGGCTCACCCGCTGCACAATTGTCCGGCGGACGGGCGTGTTTCCCGGATACTTCACGATTCTTCTCAGGCCGTCGCGGTCGGCGAGCCGAGCAGACCGCGGAGGCGGTCGTGCGCCCGGGCGCGCAGCATATGCACCGCGCCGGTGGACTTGCCGACGCGGGCGGCCACTTCTTCAATCGCGGCGCCTTCGAGGTCGTACATGCGCACGACCTGCTGATAGCGCTCGGGCAGGCTGGCGATCGCGCCTTCGAGCCGGTGGAGGCTTTCCTGTTCGCGCATGTCGCGGCTGGGCGTGGCGCTGTCGGAGCCGAGCAGGTTGTACAGCCCGATCAGCGAGTCCTCGGACCGCGCGGGGCGGATGCGGTCGCGCGGCTGGGGCTGCTTTTGGCGTTCGAGGCCGCGGATGGCGTCGCGCAGGTTGTTTTCGGCGATGCGCCGCAGCCACGTCTCGAAGCGCGCCCCGCGGGCCGGATCGAACGTGCGGATTTGCAGGAAGGCTTCGAGGTAGGTGACCTGCATCACGTCGCCCGGTTCGAGCAGCGCCCGCCAGACGGGATTGATCTGCAGCGCGCGCTCGACCGTCGGGCCATGCAGCTTCAGCAGCGCCGACAGCGCTTCGGTATCGCCGGCGACCGCGGCTTCGATCCGGTTTTTTTCGGCAGAGTCCATATGCCCGAACGCCTGATGGGGAGCCAGCAAAGCTTATGCCGGGCGGCGGCCGGAGAAAAGTCGAATTTTTCGTTTCGGGCCGCAAGCAAGCGCATGGGCATTCGTGGGAGCGGCGCACGCACGCGCCGAATTGGCGCGCGGGGCATCCGCGAGAACGTTGCGGCTCCGCTCGGAAAGCCCCGCGCTGGCGCTTGGGGTTCGGAAACGGCGGGGCGGCGCGAGGCGATGCGGCTAATCCGGGCAGTTCTCGCGCTCGACCATCATCAGCACCACGTCGCGGTAGGCGCCGCGCTTCCAGGAGCGCTTCGGGATGCGGCCATATTCGCGATAGCCCGCTTTTTCGAGCACGCGGATCGACGCGGCGTTCGGCGCCATGACCTCGGACAGCAGGATGCGCAGATTCAGCACGTTGAACGCATAACGACGCCGCACGATCGCCGCGTCGGTGGCATAGCCGCGGCCCCACTCGCTGCGGCGGCCGATGAGCGTGCCGGTCATCGCGACGCCGTTGCGCGGCTCGATGTTGTGAATCCCGGACATGCCGATGTGCTCGCCCGCGAGCGTCTCGATCGCGAAAGTCACTTTGGCGGGGTTGGGCTTGGCGCTCTCGCGGAAATAGTCCTCTTCGGCCAGGCGCAGCATCGGAATGTCGCCGACGATCGTCCAGGCCGTGACTTCCGGATCGTTCAACCACTCGACGGCGTTGTCGAGGTGCTTGGCCGGGTCGAGCGGAACGAGCCGCACCTTTTCGCCTTGCCATCCGATCGCCATGC
>CAZHIE010000081.1:0-10189 GCA_964532435.1 uncultured Planctomycetales bacterium | reverse complement strand
CGGCGTCGCTACCATTCACCCGCTTCCGACGGCCGGGCCAGCTCGTCGCGCGATGGCGCGGCGGACGGGCGGTTCGCGCCGCGGGCGAAGACCGGGCTGGCGCGGCCCGCGCGGGTCACACACAGAGAGCAAGCACGACCGTTCATGCGGATCATTGTCTTACAACAGGACGCGATGATCGCCGACGTGGTCTGCGGCCTGGAGGCCGTATTCGTCGGTTCGCGCGAAGGGTGCCGCGTGTGCCTGTCGGACACGCGCATCGCGGCGCAGCAGCTTCTGCTGTTGCCGGAAACGGGCGGGCAGTGGGTTCTGGAGCAGCTCGATCCCGGCGCGTGCGAGGTGGTGCTGAACCAGCAGCCGGTGACGCAGCGCATGCCGCTCAAGACGGGCGACGAGATTCAGCTTCTGGAATACACGCTGCGCGTCTATCCCGAATTCGAGGAGCAGCCCGGCGCGCGGACGGAGCTGGGCACTTCGCGCGTGCAGCTCGAACGGTTCGCGGCGTCGCGTCTGCCGTCGGGCACGCTGGTCAAGAAGCTCGACGAGCAACTGCTGATTCAACCTGGGCAGCTTCACCGCATCGGGCAGGCGAACCTGGCGGTCTCGCAATGCACGACGGTCGAAGGGCTGATGGACATCGCGCTGCGGTTCATGCTGGAGACGTTCAACGCGCAGCGGGCGTGGCTGGGCATTCGCCGCGTGAATTACGGGTCGATGGAGTACGTCGAGGGGCGCTTCATCACGGGTCAGCCGGCCGACCTGCCGGAATTCGGCGACAATCTCAAGCCGCGCGTGCTCGACCGGTCGCAGTTCGTGCTTACGCCGATGCTGAGCCCGACCGAGCGCGTGAGCTGCATGTCCGGACCGCTGGCCGGACCGGACGGCACGCTCGGGATGGTCTACGTCGACACGGGCGATTCGGGGCGGCGCTACGACGTAAAAGACCTCGACTTTTTCATCCTGATGTGCAACGCGTTCGGCGTGCAGCTCGACGCGATTTTCCGGTCGATCGCCGCGAACCGCGCGGCGACGATCGAGGGGCAGGTCAGCGTCGCGCACGAGATTCAGGCGCGCCTCACGCCGCGCAAGCTGCCGCAATGGGACGAGCTGCAGTTCGGGGCGTTCCGCGAGCCCGGCCGCGAGCGCACCGGCGACATGTACGACGTGGTGAAGCTCGGCAACGGGCAGTCGGCGTTCATGGTCGCGCACACGCGCGCCGCCGGGGCGCTGCCGAGCATGCTGATGGCCCAGGCGCAGGCGGCGTTTCGCTGCACGTGCCTGTTTCAGCACACGCCGGCGGTGTTTCTGCGCACGCTCAACATCGTGCTGTACGACGGGCAGAAGGATCACGCGCAGGACGGCTTCATGGGGATCATCGATCCGGCCACGGGGCAGTTGCAGTACAGCATGGCCGGTCGCACGGGGGCGTACATCATCGGGAATCGCGGGGAGGAGCGGCGGCTGGGCTCGCTGGAACCGACGCCGTCGCTGGGGCTGGCGCGGGCGACGGTGTACCCGCTATTGACCGAGGAGCTGGCGCCGGAGGAGACGCTGGTGCTGTTCACGCCGGGCGTGACGACGGCCCGCAGCCGCAAGGACGAGGTCTTCGGCGAAGACCGGTTTGTGAACATTCTGTGCGACGGCTTCGGGCAGCTCGCCAGCGCGATGCTCAAGGAGATGTTGACCGACCTGCGGAACTTCACCGAAGGCGGCCAGCAGCCCGAGGACATCACGGTGATTCTGGCGCATCGGGTGTAGCTCGGCTCCTCTGCTCCTGCGGGGCGAATGCGCGGATGTCAGCCCGATGAAGCCGTGGATGCGTGACAACGGCGCAGCCACGAATCCCGCAGACCAATGCAGCCGAGGGCGGCTGCGGTCCAAGGTTCAATGGACGGCTACGCATCGTCGCGCGACGACTTGCCGAAGCGGCCGCGCAGCGACGCCATCAGCGCCGAGAGCGGGCCGAACGCGGGCGGGACGACGTCTTCTTCCCCTTCCGGCGACGCGGCGCGGTGCTCGCCGGCCATGACGTCCATGAGCAATTCCTGGAACGCGGCGGTCACCTCCGGGTCGCGGCCGGTGAGCTTTCGCCAGGCGAAGTTGGCCTCATCGGCGGCGAGCTTGTATTCCTTGCGCATCGAGAGGGCATAGTCGCGGTTGATCGTGGCGACCTCGTGCTCGTACGTGCGAGTCACCTGATGCGCGCGATAGCCCATCCACCAGGCCTTGAAGAACGAGCCGATCAGGGCCGAGCCGGCGGCGGTGGCGATGGAGGCGAAATTCTCATTGACGCCCTCGGTCTTGGCGGCGATGCGCGGGAGGCTGAAAAACGTGCTGACGACGGCATAGGCGAAACCGCCGACGAGCAGAAGCTGAAGCCCGCCGCGGGCCATGCCGGCGAGCGTCTGCGTCTGCACGACGCGGCGCATGGCGATCTCGCGCTCCTGGCGCGCGGCGGCGAGGCGGTCGGCCCGCACGCGGCTGCGGTGGATCATGCCCTGCGCCAGGGCGGACGAGATCATGCGGATTTCGAGCAGGTAGAGGCGCTCCTTGGTGCCCGCCTCGAAGCGCTCGGTCAGCTCGTCGAACTCGTGCGTGAGCTCGAGGATGTTGTCGCGCAGCGGGGAGTCGGCCGCCAGAAGCTCGGCGGCGCCTTCGAGGTATCCGCGCTGGAGCGCCAGGAGCGGACCCAGGTCGTCGATCCGCACCGGGCGGTTGACGTCGATCATGCCGCTCCCCGGCGGGTCAGGCCGGCCCGCTGCCGGTTCCCTGCATGACGCGGCTGGCGTCGACTTCAGTCGTCGCCATGATGTCGAGGATTCGGTTCACTTCGTCGCGGAAGAACCAGAGAAACGGGATGTTCGGGATGCGGAGCACTTCGCGGCGGTCCTGGTCGATGATCACCAGGTGGCCCGCGCCGAAGAGCACGAACATTTCCATCAGATCGGGCCAGTCCATCCGCACGCGGTTGATGTTCAGCGGCCACGACTCGCTGGCGCGCAGAAAGCGGCGATGCGTCACCTCGCGCGAGGAGATTTCGTGTCGGCCGTCGAGCAGCGCCTGGAAGCCGATCACGACGAAGACGATGAGCAGCAGCTCGCTGAGCGACATGCCGATGCCGTAATTGAACTGGACGCCGTGAGCGGCGAAGTGGCTGTAAATCCAGTGCAGCACGGGGATCTGGAACTTCGCATTGACCAGCGCCCCCACCGCCAGCACCAGCCCGACGACCAGCGCCCAGACCAAAATGCTGTTGCGGCTGATGTCGGTGCCCAGCACGATCAGCGTGAGCAGAATCACCCAGACGTAAATCCAGCCGATGACGATCGGCGACGCGCCCCAGTGCGTCGCGAGCGCGCCGATGAATCCCATCAGCATGATCGGCCAGCAATAGATCAGCCCGGAGAAGCTGGTGAACGTGGCGATCTGCGTGCCCTGCCGCTCGCTGATGCGGAAGATCAGCGGGCGGAACACGAAAATCAGCGGGAAAAGCAGGATGCGGGCCAGCCCGCCGATGGCGTTGCCGACGGAGCCGCCGGAATCGGAAGCGGCCGGCGGCGCGGACGCGTGTCGCGGGATCGCCCCGAGCGGCTGGGCGGGCGTTTCTCTCACGCGCGGGGCGCCGGGCCCGGCGGTGGTCGTGTTGGGATCTGGCTGGCTCGACACGGTGACACTCCTTTCGGCGCCCGCGGATCCGCAGGCGAGACGGCCCGCGGCGCGCCGCGGCGGGACGCATCGGCGGAGCGATTCGACTGCGTATGATATCGGCCACGCTCCGCGCCGCTACCGTGGCGCGGCGGCGACGGCCTGCGCGAGCCGAAGCAACCGCCTCGCCGGCGCATCGGCCGGCAAAGCGTATTCGCTGGTCGGGGGGCGGTTATTGACGACGCGGCGCAGGATCAGGCCGGCCTGCGCGAGTTCGCGGAGTGTTTGCGACGCGGCACGGTCGGTCAGGCCCGGCAAACTCCGCGTGAATTGCGAGAATCGGCGCGCTTCGCCGGCGGCCGCGAGCAGGATCGGCAGCGACCACTTGCGCAGCGCCGCGTCGCACAGGTCGCGCGACCGCAGCTCGTCGTGCAGGTCGGCACAGGCGGCGGCGAGCGGCGCGGCGCGCGGCGCGAGGATGTATTCCGGGCGCAGCGGGTGGCCGTAGCCGGGATTTCGGCGGACGAGTCGCTGGCGGATGAGGTGGCGGAGCGTCTGGCGCAGGGCGGTCTGGGCGACGGCCAGGCGGTTGGCGAGCGTGATGAATTTTGCGCCGTCGAGGCGGTGGAGTTCGGCGAGGACGGGGATGGCCCAGCGGCGGTGGCAGAGGCGGACGAAGCGGGCGAGATCGGCGCGGACGAGTTTCATCATGGGCGCCGCCCGAACAGGGGACAACCAGCCACAGCCCCGGCAACGCGCCAAGCACGAAGCCGTCGACGGGCGCTCTACGCGCATCGTTGGGCCGCCCTTTCAGGGCTCTTCCCTTGTCGGCGTCGACAGTTCCAGGGCGGTTGCCCTGGGCTGAAGCTGGGCTGCACCTTCGGTGCGAAGTCGCGCCGTTATGCATTGGCACACGGGCTGGAAGCCCGTGCCACGCAGCTGGAAGCCCGTGCCACCTGGCTGCAATTCCCCGCGCATGCTCCTGCACGGCGCCTCCCTGCGCGGCGGGCGGTCGTCACTTGACATATAAAGTATAGCGGCTATATTTCATGTGTGCAAGCGGCCGGGCGCCGGCCGCCGCCCGCGCAACCAGGATTCCGAGGAGTCGGAAATGCCCTCCCCCATCGCATTCGCCGGCGACGTCACCCTCGCGATGCAGTCGAAGGACCGCCAGCGCTCGATCGCGTGGTACAGCGAGCATCTCGCCTTCACGCTGCTCTACGACGTGGCCGAGATCGGCTGGTGCGAGCTGCAATCGCCCGTCGCGGGCGTGACGTTCGGCTTCTCGCAGGTGGAGACGCCGAAAGTCGGGGCCGGGCCGACCCCGGTGTTCGGCGTGCGGGACATCGACGCCGCCCGCGCATACATGGAATCGATCGGCACGCGCTTCGACGGCGCGACGCGCACGATTCCCGGCCTGGTGCGGCTGGCGACTTTCTACGACCCGGACGGCAACACGCTTATGTTCTCGCAATCGCTGCAAGCGCACTAACGCCGCGGCCGCGCGGCGGCCTCCGGCTCGCGGCTCAGGCGCTCTTCGCCGGCTCGCCTTCCGGCTCGAAGGGAATCCAGACGGTGAATTCGCTGCCCTGGCTGGGGCGCGAGTGGACCTCCAGCTTTCCGTGGTGGGCGGTCACGATGTGGTTGACGATCGCGAGGCCGAGCCCCGCGCCGCGCGTCTGCCGCACGCGCGTGTCGTCGGCGCGATAGAAGCTGTCGCCGAGGCGTTCGAGCTGCTCGCGGTTCATGCCGATGCCGTGATCCTCGACGCGGATCAGCACGACGTAGCCGTCGCGCTCGACGGAGAGGCGCACGAACTTGCCCCCGCCGGCATAGCGATAGGCGTTTTGCAGCAGATTGACCATTACCTGCTGAATCGCGAGCGGGTCGGCCTGAATCACGGGCACGTCGGGCGCGATGGCGAGCCGCGCGTCGAATCCGTCGCGCGCGAATTGCGGCTCGAACAGCGCCCACGCCTGCCGCGCGGCCTCGGCCACGTCGCAACTCTGCATCTGCATCTTGCGTTTGCCGGATTCGATCTGCGAGAAGTCGAGAATCGCGTCGAGCAGCGCGGAGAGCCGCTCGCCCTCGCGCGTGATCGTGTCGAGGTATTGCTGCCGCTTCTCCACGTCGCGAACGCGCCCGTCGCGAAGCGTCTCGGCCAACATGCGGATCAGCGCCAGCGGCGTTTTAAGCTCGTGGCTTACGTCGGCGACGAAGCGTCGTTGCAGGCGCAGCAGCTCGCTCTGTCGCCGCCGCGCGCGATAAATGCTCCAGCCGGCGATCGCCCACGCGACGACCAGACCGCCGAGCGCCGCCCAAAAGAGGATCTCGCGGCCGGTCGACTGCGCCAGGCACGCCGCGCGCGCCGCGAATGGTGCGAAGGCCAGGGGAATCACCCCGTTTCCTCGTGGGCTAAAGCGGCTTGGGCCCGAGCGTGGCGACGCAGATGCGCTTGGGATCGAGCTGCCGCGCATAGGCCTCGACGCGGCCGACCGTCACCTGCCGCAGGGCCTCGACGCGCGGCGCCAGGCCGATCGGCCGGCCGTAGTGGAAGAGATCGTCGGACAGGCCGCCCGCGCGGGCGCGGGTGAGGTCGTCCTCGGTTTCGAGGTGCGCGATCATGCCGTCGCGCGCGCGGCGCGTCTCGGCCTCGGTCAGGTCTTCGCCGAGTCGGGCCAGCTCGCGCAGAAGCGTCTGATAGGTTTTCTCGCAGCGCTCGGGCGTCGTGCTGGCGCCGAGGTGGATGACGCCCTTGCCGCGCGGCTGCTCGTGCCAGGCGCCGACCCAGTAGACCAGCCCCTGCTTCTCGCGCACTTCCGTAAACAGGCGGCCGCTCATTCCGCCCGCCAGCACGGCGATCGCGACCTGCTCGACCGCGAAGTCGGGATGCTGGCGCGGCAGACCTTCGAGCGTCAGGCCGATGTACTGCTGCTCGAGGTCTTTGTGGCGATGGGCCCGGCCGGGCTCGAACGTGTAATCGGCGTCGCCGCGGCCGCGCGGGGCGGCCTCGCCGAAGCCGGCAAAGCACTCCTCCAGCCGTGCCTGAAGGGCCAAAAAATCGACCGCGCCGGCGACGGCGACCTGCATCGCGCCGGCGTGGAAGTTCGTCCGCCAATGCTCGCGCACCGCGTCGGCGGAGATGCGCGCCAGCGATTCGGCGGTTCCGCCGATGTGGCGGCCGTAGACCGGGCCGAGCGTGAGCGACTGCACGAGCTGGCGCAGCAGCTCGTCGGGGTCGTCTTCGAGCTGGCGCAGCTCCTGCTGCGCCAGGTCGAGCGCGACGCGGCAGGCGTCGTCGCGAAACGTCGGGCGGCACAGCAGCTCGGCGACGAGGGCGACCGTATCGAGCGTGAACTCCGGCAGGCAGAGGACGCGGACGGCCATGCTCTGCCGGCCGCTGGCGGAGCCCCATTGGGCGCCGAGTCGGTCGAAGGCGTCGGCGAGGGCCGGGCCGTCGTACTTTCGCGTGCCCTTGGAGAGCGTTCGCTCGACGATGGATCCGATGCCGGTGCGCTCGGCAGGCTCGTCGGCGACGCCGGTCAGCATGCGGTAGGTCATCGAGACGGTGCTGCGCTCGGCGAGGTGGTCGAGCGCCAGTTCGATGCCGCAATTCAGGCGCGCGTGCATGAAGTCGGCGCCTGCGCCGGTTGGAGCCGCTGCTGTTTCGACACGAAGCATGAAAGCCCCTCGAACGAATTCCGGCGGCGCGTCAATGGTCGACCGGCTTGCCCAGCAGCGGCGCGACCAGCGCCAGTTTCTCCCGCAACTGCTCGGCCGAGCCGGCCTCCAGATTGAGCCGCAGCACCGGCTCGGTGTTGGACGGCCGGACGTTGAGCCACCAGTCATCATATTCGACCGTGACGCCGTCGAGGTGGTCGATGCGGCCGTCGGCAAAGCGCTCTTCGACGCGGCGGAGCGCGGCGGCCTTGTCCTCGCACTCGAAATTCCGCTCGCCGCTGCCGAAATACACGTCGAGCGGAGCGAGCAGCGCCGAGAGCGGCTGCCGCGTGCGCGTCATCACGTTGAGCACGGCGATGAACGTCATGAAGCCGGAATCGCAGTAGTAATAGTCGCGGAAGTAGAAGTGCCCGCTCAGCTCCCCCCCCACCACTGCGTCAAGCTCGGCCATCGTCCGCTTCATGAACACGTGGCCGACGCGCTCGCGGCGCGGCCGGCCGCCCAGGCGCGCGACGGTGTCGCGGACGACGCGACTGGAGCGCAGGTCGAAGACGACGGCGGCGCCGGGGCGCTCGCGCAGGTATTCGCCGGCCAAGAGCGCGGTCAGCAGGTCGCAGCGGATGACCTGCGCGTTTTCGTCGACGAAGATGCAGCGATCGGCGTCGCCGTCGAAGCACGCGCCGAAATCCGCGCCGTGCTCGCGGACGGCGGCGCGGAGCTGCGCCAGGTTGGCCTCGACGAGCGGGTTGGGCGGATGGACGAAATCTCCGTCGTGCTCGAAATTCAGCGGGATCACGGTCAGCCCAGGCACGCCCGCGAAGAGGATCGGAAACCAGCGCCCGGCGCAGCCGTTGGACGCGTCGACCACGACGCGCATGGGGCGCGGCTCGCGCAGGAAGCGGTGGAGCATGGCGCGGTACGGCTCGGAAAGATCCTGCCGCGTGACGAGCGTGTCGAACTCGGGCACGCGGTGGCGCGCGATCGCCCGGGCGATGCGCTCGATTTCCTTGAGGCCCGATTCGGCCCCGATCGGGCGGCCCTTCTGCCCGCAGATCTTGAAACCGTTGTAGTTGGCGGGATTGTGGCTGGCGGTGGTCTGCACGCCGCCGCAGCAGGGCATGTGGCTGGTGGCGAAATAGAGCTGCGACGTGTCGATCAGGCCGATGTCGACCAGGCGCGTGCCGATGGACGCGGCCCCTTCCATGAACGCGCGCTGCAACGACGGGCTGTGCTTGCGGATGTCGCGGCCGACGATGAGCGTGTTCAACTGCGGATCGCTGCGGTCGTAGCCGGAGAGCGACGTGCGGAGGAACTGGGCGGTTGCGTTTCCGATGCGCCAGGCGACGTCCTCGTTGAGCGGCTCGGGGACGGTCGCGCGCACGTCGTACGCCTTGAACACCTTCTCGATCATGTCGGGTTGATCCTGAGTGGGCGCCGCGCGCGGGCCGACGACGGTGGCTTCGAACGACGGGCGGCCCTGCTCGTCGTCGTTGAACTGGCAGCCGGGACACTTGCGGAAATTCGCCCTGCGCCGGCCGAGGCAGACGGCGTTGGAGAGCTTGATCGCCTCTTCGCCCGGACAGTAACGATAGTAGTCGGGCTCTTGCTTGCTCAACCCGGCCCTCTCCGCCGCCCGCGCGATACGCGCCGCGCGCTGCGGCGCTTACCATGCTAGCCGCGGCGCGGCGCGGCGGCCAGCGGCGACCGGCGCGGCGGCGTGTGCGACGAATCGCGAGAGCGCGAAATGCCCGATTTTGGAATCGTATTCCCCGCCTGGAACTACTCGCGGCAGACGCCGGAGTTCCTCGACCAGGTGGTCGGGGAGATTCGGCTGGACCGGCTGACGATTCCGGCGGTCACGCCCGCGCAGGAGCAATTCCGCCTGGCGCTCGACAAGGAGCAGCCCTACTTCGCGACCGAGGGGGGCTGGCATTTCCCGCCCGATGCGAAGCTCTACGCGGCGACGTCGCTTCGCCCGCGCAGCGCGAAGTGGTGCGCCGGGCGCGATCATGTCGCGCCGCTGGTCGAGTATGCCGCGTCGCACGGCTTGGCGCTGCACTTCCTGATCGACGCACACGCGCTGCCCGAAGCGCTCGGCGCGCCGCACCTGGCGCGCGTCAGCGCGTGGGGGCAGGTTCATCGGGACGCGCCGCTGTGCTTCAACAACCCGATCGCGCGCGAGATGGTCGAGGCGACGCTGCGCGACCTGCGGCGCTATGCGCCGGCGGCGGTTCAGATCGACCGGCTGGGCGAGCGCGTCGCGGCGGAGGCGGGCGTCTGCTTCTGCCCCGCGTGCAAGCAGATCGCGCGGGACGCGGGCGCGGATGCCGATCTGGCCGCCCGGCACGTTCGGTTGATCGCCGAGGCGGGATGGGAGGGCGAGGCCGACCGCGCGGATGTGCGACCCCTGCGCCTGCACGCGCACCCGCGGTCGCTGCTGCGCGGGTATGTCGCCGCCGGCGCCGACTCGCTGGCGCGCTGGTTCGGGGCGGTTGCGCAGCGCACGGCGGCGATCACGAGCGCGCCCGACGCGGGGGCGGAAGCATCGCCGCTGCGATTTCGGATTCTGCGGCCGGCGCCGCGTATCGAAGACGTCGGGGCAGGGGAAATCGCATCGAGCGCGGCGGCCAGCGAGGGAGATGCCGCTGTTATCGACTCGGGAAGAGAATCGGCCGGCGAGGCGGGGACGGAGATCAGCGGGGACGCGGGGTCGCTGGTCCGCGCGATCCGCGCGCGAGCGCTGCGGGGAGACGCGTCGATCGACTTTGTCGGCGTCGAGGAAGCCCCGCGCGCGGCGGTCACCTGGCTGCGGCAGGCGGTCCGTTATGCGCGGCGGGGGTGAGGAGGGATTGGGGATTGGGGA
>CAZHIE010000080.1:11972-19659 GCA_964532435.1 uncultured Planctomycetales bacterium | reverse complement strand
GCGGGTGGCACCCGCCGCCCCGCCGACTTGGGTTTCTTCATAAGATCGGGTATACAGCGGAATTCCGGCCGCGGGGCGGCCCGCCGATGCGGGTCGAACGCGGCGCGGCGGGAGGCGTGTGGCCGGAATGGCGAGCGACGAAGCGAAAGCACCGGCCGACAGCACGAGCGAGGCGGACAAGGCCCGTGCGCGGCAGTGGTTCAAGAAAGCGGCCGACTGCCGGGAGCGGCGCGACTACGACTACGCGATCGAGTGCTTCATCACGGGGCTGGGGTTCTGGCCCGAAGCGGTCGAGGAAGGCCACCGCCCGCTGCGGTCGCTGGCGGTCCAGCGTGCGCAGGCGGGCGGGAAGAAACCGGGCATGATGGAGTCGATGAAGCACTCCACGTCGGCGAAGGATCCGAAGCAGGCGATGCTGAACGCGGAAATGCTACTGTCGAAGGATCACACGAGCGGCGCCTATTCCGACGCGCTGCTGCGAAACGCCGCCCGCGGGGGGTTCCTTCAGACGGTAAAGTGGATCGCCCCGCTGGCGTACGAATCGATGCGAAAAGACGCCAAGCCGGACAAATCGCGCTTCAAGGCGTTCCGCCAGGCGCTGGCCGACGCCGCGGCGAAGGCCGAGGCGGCCGGCGACACCGAGGCGCTGGTTTCCGTGCTCGATCAGGCCGTGAACTCGCTGGATTTTCAGCTGGCCCGCAACCCGTCGGACGAAGACCTGAAAATCGAGCAGCGCAATCTCTCCGGAAAGCTGACCATCACGCGCGGCAAGTACCAGGATTCCAGCGATTTTCACGACTCGATCCGCGACGCCGATTCGCAGAAGCTGCTGCACGACACCGACCGCGTAAAGCAGGGCGAACAGACGCTCGCCACGCTGATCAGCGCGGCCAAGCGCGACTACGAGCAGCATCCGGAAGTGCCCGGCAAGATCATCGCCTACGTCGAGGCGCTGCTCAAGCCGGAGCGCAAGCACGAAGAGGACGAAGCGATCGCGATCCTGATGAAAGTCTACGACAAGACGAAGAACTACAGCTTCAAGCTGCGGGCCGACGACGTGCGCATCCGCCAGCTAGGACGCGCCGCCCGCGTGCAGGCCGAGCGGGCCCAGCAGACCGGCGCCGACGAGGACCGCCAGCAGGCCCGCCTCGCCGCGCTGGAGCAGCGCCAGACGGTGCTGGAGGTCTATCGCGAGCGCGTGGCCAACTATCCGACCGACCTGCGCCTGAAGGTGCGACTCGGGACGGCGCTCTTCGAAATCGGCGAGTACGAGGAGGCGATTCCGATCCTGCAGGTCGCGCAGCAGGAGCCCAAATATCGCACGCGCTGCAAGCTCCTGCTCGGCCGCGCGTTCCTCGAGCGCGGCAACGCGGCCGAATCGGTCGAGATCCTGCGCGACGCGATCGACGCATACGAACTTCAGGACGACACGAGCAAGGACTTGCTCTACTGGCTGGCCCGCTCCCAGGAGCAGGCCGGGCGCATCGACGACGCCAAGGCGACGTTCGGCAAGCTCCTGCGGCAGGACTACAACTACGCGGGCGGCGACGCCCGCAAGCGGCTCGAAGCGATCAAGTGAACCGGGCCAGCCGCGCCGCCCGGGTCGGCGGCGACGGCCTGTGCGACGAACAGACGGGACGATTTCAGACGCGAAGGGAGCAGACGTGGCGCATTCACTATCCTCCAAGAAGAGAATCCGACAGAACGAGAAGCGCCGGGTGCGCAACCGCGGGCGCAAGAGCGTGCTCAAGTCGGCGCTCCGCGAAACGCGCGAGGCCGTGACCACCGGCGCAGCCGACGCGGAGACGAAGGTCCGCGAGCTGGCCGCACAGTTGGACGCGCTGGCCGACCGCCGCACGATTCACAAGAACGCCGCAGCGCGGCGCAAGAGCCGGCTGATGAAGCGGCTCAACGCGTCGAAGGCCAAGGCCGGCTAGCGCGCCAGGCCGCGCCGCCGGGTGGCAATGCGACGCGGATTCGACCGCGCAGCCGCGGCGGCGCCGGACCGCGCGCCCGCGCGTCAAGTCAGCCCCCGCGCCGCCCGATAGCGAGTGTGGTGCGCTGCGCGAGGACGATCGGTGCTGAATGTCATCCACGTTTCGCATGAGGCCGTCCACAAGGTGGGCGGCATCGGAACCGTCCTCGAAGGGCTGATCAACAGCCGCCCCTACCGCGACCGCGTCGGCCGCACCGTTCTGGTCTGCCCGCTGTTTTACCCCGAAGATCCGCAGCGCCTCGGCCCCGGGGCGCTGATCGAGTACTCCGCGCTCGACCACGTTTACGGCAGCCCATACGCCGACGCCTTCCGCCAGATCGAACGCGACTTCGGCGTGCGGCTCGTGTACGGCCAGCGCCCGATCGCCGACGCGCCCACTGCGCGGCGCACGCTCTGCGAAGTGCTGCTCGTCGACCTGCGCGGCATCCATCGCGACCGCGTCAACGAGGTCAAGTGGGTGCTGTGGGAGCGCTTCGGCATCCAGTCGCACCGGCACGAAAGCGTCTGGGATTTCGAGCAATACGTGCAGCTCGCCGCGCCGGCGGTCGCCGCGCTCGACGCGCTGCGCCTGTCGACCGACGCCGAGCCGGCCGTCGTCTTCGCCCACGAGTTCATGGGGCTGCCCGTCGCGCTGGCGCTTAAGGCGCTGCGCCCGACGCGCTATCGCACGCTCTTTCACGCGCACGAGGTCGCGACCATCCGGCCGATCGTCGAGCACCACCCCGGCCACGACCTGATGTTCTACAACGCGCTGGAGATCGCGCGGGCCGGAAACCTGTACGTCGACCACGTCTTCGGCCCGCAGACCGAGTACTTCAAGCACGCCCTGGTCCAGGCGGCGCACGAGTGCGACGGCATCCTGGCGGTTGGACATCACGTGATGTCCGAGCTGCGCTTTCTCGGCCCGAAATTCGAAGAAGCCGACGTCACGCTCGCGTACAACGGCGTGCCGCTCGGGCGCGTAACGGGCGAAGAGCGCCAGGCCGCCCGCGCCCGCGTGATGGACTACTTCGATCAACTGCTCGGCTGGCGACCCGACCTGATCTTCACGCACGTGACGCGCCTCGCGTCGAGCAAGGCGCTCTGGCGCGACCTCGACGTGCTCGCGGCGATGGAGCCCGAGCTGGCGCGGCGCGGCCAGACCGCCGTGCTGCTGGTCATCTCGACCGAGCTGCCGCGCCGCCCGGCCGAAGACGTGCTGCGCATGGAGCGCGATTGGGATTGGCCGCTCGCGCACCGCGAAGGCGGGCCCGACCTGACCGCCGGCGAGGCGAGCTACTACCAGTGGGTCCAGTCGTTCAACGCGCGGGCGCGACACATCCACGTGATCTACATGAACCAGTTCGGCTTCGCCCGGCCCAGCAGCGGCCTGCGCGTGCCGGAAGACGTCGAGTTCATGGACCTGCGCAAGGCGACCGACGTCGAATTCGGCCTGAGCCTCTATGAGCCGTTCGGCATCTCGCCGCTCGAACCGCTGGCGTATGGCGGGCTGTGCGTCATCAGCACGTCGTGTGGCTGCGCCGGCTTTGTGAAGCAGGCCACCGCGGGCAAGCGCGTGAACAACGTCATCCTGGCGGATTACATCGGGGCGCTCAAACCGGGCTCACTTAAGGCGGCCGTAAGCGTGACGGCCGAGGAGCGCCGCGCGGCGGAGCGCGAGGTCGCGGTCGAAGTCGCCGAGCAGACGTTGCGCCGCCTGCCGCAGGATGCGGCCGCGTCGGCCAAGCTCATCCGCTCCGGATACGAGCTGGCCCAGCGGATGAGCTGGGACGCCGTGGCCGAGCGATTCATCTTTCCGGCCATCGATCGGGCCTGCGCCCGGCGCCGCACGCTGGGGTTGGTGCGCGGCGGATAGGCCCCCGGTTGCGAACCGCCGCCGCGCGGTCTACGCTCTTATGCGATGGAATTGGCCGTAACGCTGCTGGAGCCGCACCGCCGGGCCGAGCTGTTCGGCGTGGGCGACCGCAATTTGCGGCGGATTCGCGACGTGCTCGCCGTCCAGATTCAAGCCCGCGGGTCGGCGGTGCGCATCACGGGCGACCCGGCCAACGTCGCCAAGGCCGCCGCCATCATCGAACGCCTTCAGGATCAGCTCCGCACCAAGGAATATCTCGAAGACGAGGCGGTCGAGGAAGAGCTCGCCGAAATCGAGCACCGCGACCGCGCCGCCGGCGGCGACGCGCTCAGCGTCTTCACGCGCGACGCGCTGATCGCCGCGCGCACCGACGGCCAGCGGCAATATCTGCGCTCCATGCTCGCACACGACATGGTCTTCTGCCTGGGACCGGCGGGCACCGGCAAAACCTACCTCGCCGTCGCCGTCGCCGTCCATCTGCTCAAAACCGGCCAGATCAAGCGCATCGCGCTGGTGCGCCCCGCAGTCGAGGCCGGCGAAAAGCTCGGCTTCCTGCCCGGCGACTTGCAGCAGAAGGTAAACCCGTACCTGCGCCCGCTCTTCGACGCCATGCACGACATGATGACGTTCGAGCAGCTCCGCCGCTTCATGGTCAACGACCTCATCGAGGTGATCCCGCTGGCGTACATGCGCGGCCGCACGCTCAACGGCGCCGCGATCATCCTCGACGAAGCCCAGAACACGACGCCGTCGCAGATGCTGATGTTCCTGACGCGGCTCGGACATCACAGCAAAATGATCGTCACGGGCGACGACAGCCAGGTCGACCTCGAACCCGGCCAGCCGTCCGGATTGGCCGACAGCGTTCGCCGGTTGCGCGGCGCGCCGGGCATCGACATCGTGCGCCTGACAGAGGTGGACATCGTGCGGCACCGGCTCGTGCAGGAGATCGTCGCACGCTATGCCATTCGCCCCGGAAACCCGGCGCAGGAACTGCGCCAGACGCCGGAGCCTGACGCGCCGGGCCGATAAGCTCTGACCGGCGTCGTCGCCGGCCAGCCGCAAGGTGGATCGATCGATGTGGCCTTTTTCCAGACTGTCCGCTCGCCAGAAGGAGATTCGCCGCGCACGCGCCGAGCGCCGCACGGCGCTCTGGACGCGCATCGGCGAGCAGCTCCAGGCCCGGCCGGCCGCGATCGTGCTGTTCTCCGCCGTGACGGCGGCCGTGCTGGTGAACTCGGGCCGCGACCCGCTTCCCTACCACGCCGGCGAGCACGTGCCGCGCGCGATTACGTCGCGCGTCGACTTTCGCGTGCCGGACCCGCAGCGAACGATCGCGATGCGCGCCCGGGCGCGCGACACCGCGCCCAATTACTACGTGCTGGATACGAGCCTGGTCGAGGACGTCCGCGGCCGCCTGAGCAACGCGCTGCGCATCGCGCTCGAAAGCGCGGGCGACCTGGAGAAAATCCGCAAGGCCGCCGCAGAGATCCAGATCGACGTGGACGAAGCCGGCGCGGCCGAGCTGGCCCGCCTCGCGGCGCTGCCCGACCCCGCCGAGTTCACCAGCGCCGTCGAACGCGCCATGCAGCTCCTCGCGCGCCAGCCGCTGGTCGAAGCCATGTCGAAGGACGAGCCCGGCTATCGACCGACGGCGCCTGCCGCGGTCCTCGTGATCGCCGAACCCGCCAGCTCGCGCGAGGCGCCCGTCGCGCAGCTCATCTTCCCCAGCGATCCGGAAGCCGGCGACAAGGCGGCCGGCGCGACCGCGGCCGCGCTGCCCGGTCCGCTGCGGCCGAGCGTGCGGCGCTCCATTGCGACCATTCTGCGAACCGAGGGCGGCGCGTACAAGCCGCTGTACCGCTACGACCCGACGCGCAGCGAGGAAGCGGCGCGGCGGGCCGAGCTAGCCGTCGAGCAGCAGTTCGTGGCCTACGCGCGCGGCAGCCGCCTGACCGACGCCGGCGAGATCGCGCCGGACGAGCTGGCGCTGCTGGCCCAGGAAAGCCAGGCGCACGAAACCCCACTGCGCGAAGATCCGCGACGCCTCGCATCCGAGCGCTGGGCGGAGTTCTCGCGCGGGGCGCTCGCCCTGCTGCTCGTCGCCGGGCTCGGCGGACACGTCGTCCTCCGCCAGCGCGGTACGCAAAGCCGCCTCGTCCGCTCGGCGACGACCGCGCTGGCGCTGCTGGGCGTCGTAGCGCTGACGCGCTTCCTCTTCGTCTACACCGGCGAGGCGTATCCGGCCATCGGCGCGCAGGCGCTCGCCGCGATGCTCCTCGCCATCGTGTTTCCGCTCGGCTCCGTCTACGCCGTCACAGGGCTCATCGCGCTGCTCCTGGCGCTCGTCACGCGGCAAAGCGTCGAGTTCCTGCTCACGCTGCTGGCTGTGTCGATTACGCTGCTCGCGGGCCTGCGCGACATCCGCAACCGCGGCAAGATCATCGCCGTCGGGGCAGTCGCCGCCGCCGCGGCGCTGGCGACCACGACGCTCACCGGAATCGTCGATGGTCAAGCGCTCTCGTACATCCTGAGACAAAGCGCGGCCGGCGCAGCCGCGACCACGCTCGCCGCCGCGTTCCTGGTCGAGGGCATCCTGCCGGCGATCGAGCGCATCTGGCGCCTGAGCACCAGCATGACGCTGCTCGAGTGGTGCGACGCGAACAAACCGCTCCTCCGCACCATGGCCGCCGACGCGCCGGGGACCTACAACCACAGCCTGCTCGTCGGCGCGCTGGCCGAGGCGGCCGCGGAGAGCATCGGCGCGCGCGGCCTGCTCGCCCGCACCGGCGCGTATTACCACGACGTCGGCAAGACGCGCAAGCCGGAATACTTCGTCGAAAACCAGGGCTCGGGCGTCAGCAGCCGGCACGAGCGGCTCTCGCCGGCCATGAGTCTGCTCATCATCGTCAACCACGTGAAGGACGGCATCGAGATGGCGCGCGAGTACGCGCTGCCCGCCTCGCTGCACCCGTTCATCGCCGAGCATCACGGCACGACGCTCGTCGAGTATTTCTATCATGCCGCGACGCGCGCCCGCCGGCCGAGCGATGCCGAAGTCTCCGAATCCGACTACCGCTATCCCGGCCCCAAGCCGCAGAGCCGCGAGACCGCGATCGTCATGATCTGCGACGCGGTCGAAGGCGCCGTCCGCGCGATGGCGGAGCCCACGCCCGGGCGAATCGAAGACACGGTCGACAAGATCATTCAGAAGCGCCTGATCGACGGCCAGTTCGACGAATGCGACCTGACGTTCCGCGACCTGCGCACGATCCGCGACAGCGTCGTCAAGAGCCTGTGCAGCATCTATCACGGCCGCATCGTCTATCCCGCCAGCGAGGAAGAGACCACCACCGCGATGCCGCGGAGCGCGTCATGAGCATCCCCCTTCCGGGCTCGCGGCGCCGCGCGCCCCTGGGAGCGCGCGAGGCCGGCGTGACGGTGACGTGGATGGTGCGCGAGTTGCGCGGCGCCGCGGCGCTGCTCCGTCGCGTGGCGCGGCACGTCGCACGGGCCGAGGGATTCCGGAGCGGCGAGCTGAGCCTGGCGGTTGTCGGCGCGCGGCGCATGGCGCGCCTGCATCAGCAATTCATGAACATCGCGGGGCCGACGGACGTTTTGACATTCGACCACGGCACCGATCGCGTAACCGGGCGCGTCGATGGCGAGATCGTTGTGTGCGCCGACGTGGCGCGCGCCGTCGCCGCGCGAAAACCCGCGGCGAGATCCGGCGCAGCCCGGACGCCGCCGATCGTCGCCGAGCTGGCGCTATACGTCGTGCATGGCGTGCTGCATCTGGCCGGGTACGACGATCACAGCGCCGCGGGCTTTCGCCG
>CAZHIE010000080.1:0-11872 GCA_964532435.1 uncultured Planctomycetales bacterium | reverse complement strand
CGCCGCCCCGCCGGCGTGTGGTAAACCTCGTCCTGCACGGTCTGGCAGCCCTCGCACAACCCGCGCGCCCGCGGCGGCAGCGGCTGGCCATCCGGCCCCGTGCGGCTCGCCTCGTACGCCGCCTGCGAGCGCTTCTGACGCGCGAGAAACAGCCCGGCGCTCATGCTCGTCCACAGCGCCACCACGATCACCAGCACGATCACGCCTGCCACCACGGCGCCGATGATCAGGTAAAAGTTGACGGCCAGCGTTTTCGGATCGACGCCCATCGCGCTCCGCCCGTGTGAGAAAAGTTGCGTCGGACGACAGATTGTAGCATCGCCACCGACCCGCGATTGCAGCCATCCGCCGACAAGATTCGACGCCCGGTACTTGGTCACACCCGGCGACCGGCGAACGATCTCGCGCGGCCGGCATCTGAAGTCCCTATGATGCCCGGCTGAACCACTTTCCCGGAGGGCCGCTCATGGCCACGCCGCGACGATCTTCAAGATCCGGCCACACGCCGAAGCGACACGCGCCAGAGGCGCAGGCGCCGCAGCGACAAGCGCCGCAAACACAGTCGCCGAAGCCGCCTGCGCCGCGCGCGCAAGCGCCCCTCTCGCGCCGCGACTTTCTCCACGCATCCGCGGGACTGGGACTCGCCGGCGGCCTGGGCGGCCTCGCAGCGCTCGGCCGCACCTTCGCCGCCGAAGTCTCGCTCGGCCCCGACCTAGTGCGCTTCGGCGCCAACATCGAGCCCATCGTCCGTCTCATCGAAGATACGCCCCGCGAACGAGCGATCGAAGCGCTGGCCGCGCAGCTCCGCGCCGGCGTCGGATACCGGCAATTCATGGCCGCGCTCTACCTGGCGGGGCTCCGCAACGTCGACTCGCGCAACTCCGGCTTCGGGTTTCACTGCGTATACGTGATCAACTCGGCGCACCTGCTGGCCGAGGATTCTCCGTCCGACGAACGCTTTCTGCCGTTTTTCTGGGCGCTCGATCAATTCAAGGCGGCGCAGATCGCGCAGCCGCGCGTAATGGCGCCGCTGACCCGCCCCACGCCCTCCGGTACGCAAGCCGTCGCCGCACTTCGCGCCGCCGTGTTTGCGTGGGACTCCGACGCGGCCGAGTTGGCGCTGGCGGGAATGGCCCGCACCTGCGGCGCGACCGAATCGTTCGACGAACTCTGGCGGCTGGGGGCGCGCGATTTCCGCCCCATCGGCCACAAAGCGATTTTCGTCGCGAACGCGTGGCGAACGCTCCACACGATCGGCTGGCAGCACGCCGAACCGGCGTTCCGCGCGCTCGGACGAAGCCTCGCCGGCTATGGGCCGCACGCGCGCAACAACGGCATCGCGTTCGACGACCAATGCCAGCGCGCCAACGAGGAACTCGTGCGCGACAAGGCCGCGGCGCTGCCCGGCAACTGGGCCGACGACGTAAGCGCCGCGGCGCAGCCCGACTCGGCCATCACCGCCGCCCTGCTCGAACCCATCCGCCGGGGAAACTCCGATCGCGCCTGCGGCGATGCGCTCGCGCTGTTGACGCAGGGAAAGGTCCGGGCCGGCGCGGTCTGGGACGCGCTGCACCTCGTTGCGGCCGAGTTCATGCTGCGCCGCCGCGGAATCATGTCGGTTCATGCGGTCACGTCGATCAATGCGTTGCGCTTCGCGTTTCGAATCGCCCGCTCCGCCGAAACGCGGCTGTTCCTCTTGCTGCAAGCGGTCGGCTGGATGTGCCACTTCGCCCAATCGCTGGCCCTGACGGAAATCTGGGACGGCCCGCGAATCCTCGAACTGCCGACCGGCGACGCCCCCGCCGATCCCGCCGCCGCCGTCGAGCAGATCGTCGCGCAACTCGGCGTCGACGGGCCGGCCGCCGCAATCAGCGCGATCGCCTATGCGAATCGACACCCCGAAGATCGGGCATTGGCAACCGCCGCGCGGCGGCTGGTCTTCACCCGCGCGACCGACGCGCACGACTACAAGTATTTTGCGGCCGCGCTCGAAGACATGCCGATCGTCGCCCCGGCATGGCGTCCGTTGCTCGTGGGAGCGTCCATTCTGCACCTTCCGACGCCGGCCGCGCCGGAATCGCGCGTCATCTCCGCCGCCCGCGACGCGCTCCGCGGAGTGTGACGAGCGGCGCGGTCACGACTTCACGCGCGTGAACACCTGTCGCGCAAACGGGATGCCCGCCTCCACCGTCGTGAATTCGTAGCGGTACACGTCGGGCGAGTCCGACGCGGGGCGATAGTCGAAGATGTACTTCGTGCCCGGCTTGAGCGACCCTTCCACGAAGAATTCCGGGTTGGCCGCCTTCTGCTCGCTGATCAGCGCGCTGTGCCCGGCCTTGTGCAGGCGGATCGGGGCCCCGCCCGCCGCGTCGCGAATTGTGAACTTCCCGGCGATCCACTCGTCGTCGAACTTGGCCGCCGCGCCGGCGGCGCCCTGCCCGCCGCGGGCCATTCCCATCGACACGACGACGTGAATCGGCTGCGCGCCGCTCTCCGCCTTCCCGACGGCGAACCCGATCATCTCCCCCTGCTCGGAATGCGCGGCGCGATTGAGCCACCACATGCCGGCCACGGCCACTACGAGCAGCGCGATGACGACGGCGACGACTTGTTTCATGGCTTGCCTCCCGCGCAGCCGGGACCGGGCGCGGCCCACCGCTGAGCCAATTTCGCGGGAACAGGAATGGCCGTCGCGTGGCGCGGCTCGTAGAGCATGACCTCCGCGCCGCCGGGCAGGTCGAGCATTACGGTGATTCCATAGCTCTCCTGCTTCGGCTCGCCGCGCACGGCGACGCCCTTGCCGCGCAGCTCGCGAATCGTGGCGTCGATGTCGTCGCACATGAAGCTGAGCAGATGTTGCATCCCGCCGCCGGCGTTCGGCTCGCCCGAACGACCACCGCGCTCGGCCGGCGCCTCGGCCGGGTGAACACCCAATTCCCCCGGCGGCAGCGCGAAGATGAGCCACCCGCCGCCAGCGTCGACGTGCGGAAATCCGAAGACATCGCGCAGCATGGCGCGAAGCTTCTCCGGTTCGGAGGAATACAGCAGCGCATGAGCGCCGATGATGGCCATTGCATGAATCCTCGCGCGTCGGTGCGGCGAACCCAAAGCACGACGTGCGATCGTATCACGAATCGAGTTGGTTGACACGGGCAGGATCGGCGCGAATTGTGGCGTTCGTCGCCGTCGATCGGATCACGCGAAAGATGACGTGGCGATGGGGGCCGGCCGCGCCGCAGGCCGTGTGGGCGGTCGTCACCGGCAGCGATGCGTCGGGCACCGACACGAGAACTCAGAATTCAGAAGTGCAGACCCCGGGCCGTTCCGCACTTCTGAATTCTGAATTCTGACTTCTGAATTCCAGCGCCGCCTGCTTTCGCCTACGGGCCGGTCAGCAGCGCGACGAACGGGTCGATGTCGCCGTTGTCCACATTGCCGTCCTGATTGATGTCGGCATTGTCGAAATTGCAATCCGGGAACGCGGCGGCGAATGCGGCCGGATCGAGCAGTGCCAGGACGAACGCGTCGATGTCGCCGTTATCGACGGCGCCGTCGCAGTTCAGATCGCCGATCAGTGCCGGCGTCAGGGCCACGTTGTCCAGTCCGGTCGTGTCCACCTGCCCGCTGTATTCCGCCCGAATCTGAATGGAATCCAGCGAAGCCAGCACGCCGCGAAACTCGTCGGCCGTCGGCGGCGCGTCAGTGTTGAAGTGGCGCCATCCAGCCGTCTCGATGAGCGGCACGGAGTAGCGCGTCCACTGCGGCTGCGGCGCCGGGTCCGACCCCGCGTCGACATAGAGCATCAGCCCATTGCCCATCAGAATCACGTCGCTCGAATGGTCGGAAGGCGGCGACGACGGCGCACGCTGAACATCGAACCTCAGCGTGCCGCCGTACGCCGCAGACTTGTCGCCCAGAAAATCCGCCGGCGCGATCCAGAAGATGACGACGCCGGCGCGATTCTCGGTCGCCTCGATCCATCCGCCCGGGTTGCCGCCCGATGGAAACCACGCCGGAATGGGCGACGCCGGATCGCCGGCTACCCACCAACCCTCCGGCCCAGTCTCGAAGTCACTGGCCGCCAGCGGCGCCTGGGCGGCGGCGCGGTTCGTGAACGCCAGGGCGATAGAGAGGTAAGCCAGCGGTCGCAGCCGTACAGCGACAGAAGTTTTCATCGCGACGACTCCCTTTCGCGCGCGGATGACCGCGCAATGCAGCGTTTCTTGGTGAATCGACGTGGACGATTGGTGCATCCGGCGATTTCATCCGCCGATCAGCAGCGCGACGAACGGGTCGATGTCGCCGTTGTCCACATTGCCGTCCTGATTGATGTCGGCATTGAGGATGTTGCAATCCGGAAACGCGCCGGCGTACGCGGCCGGATCGAGCAGTGCCAGGACGAAGGCGTCGATGTCGCCGTTGTCGACCAGGCCGTCGCAGTTGGTGTCGCCGGGGTCCGTAATCCATGCAATGAAGCCCTCCGCCGCGCCCGCCGGATTGCGGCCGGTTCCGACGATCGTGGAGCCGTCTGCGGACACGCCCGTCGCTGCATACAGATCCCAGCCCGCAACATCAGCGCCGGCATCGAGGAGAACCTGGCGAAGCTCGCGAATGCCGTGGATCGGGTCCCAGACGAACGCGGCGCCTCCGTCAAGGCCCCCGCCCGACCGATTGCCGATACCGACGATCACACGGCCATTGTCACTGGTCGCCCACGCGATCGACACAACGTTGCCGCCCGCCAGATCGCCAAGTCCCTCCGCAGCACCATCAACCCATCGGCAGGCCTCGCCATGATTGCGATCGTGGACCGACCGCGCCGAGGACGAGAAGCCCACGATCGTCCGGCCGTCGCCCGACACCGCAAGCGCCTGGCTTGTCTCCGGGTTCGCGCCTTCCAAAAACGGCAATGTGCTAAGTTGGCCATCTCGCCACACGCACGCCTGGTAGTATTGCGAGCTGGCCGTCGTCCCGCGCCCGCAGATTACGCTGCCGTCGGCACTGCACGGACCATCCGTCGCACTGTCAAACCCGCCACCGGGAAGATCGCCCAAGAGCATTGGCGTTCCGTCTACCCACTTCACCGCCTGCACGGTCCCGCATCCACAAAGCTCGGTCGAGACGGCGCCCGTAATTACGTGCCCATCGCGCGAAACGCCGGACGCGTTGGACCACTGGTTCCAGGGCGACTCTGGAAAATCCAACGACACAGGATCGCTGGATGACCAAAGACAGGCCTGCGCATCGCCACCTCCGTTCACATGTCGCGACTCGCCCACCACGACGCTCCCGTCGCCGCTGACGCCCAGGGCAGCGCTGTCGGAGTAGCCCGGCAACGGCTCGAGCACCGTCATTACTCCATCGCGCCAGCGGAACGCCTCGTTGCCAGTGGCCGAGTTCGAGGATCCCACTACGGTCGAGCCGTCCGCGCTGATCGCCCGGGCCTGGCTGAAGGAAACGCCGCCTGGCAGATCTCCGAGCGCCAGAAATCGCACGCGGCGCCCGTCCGCCGTGAGCGGCGTGAAGCGGAAGTCATCGAAGTACGCCGTCCACGCCGGCCGCCCGGACGGTCCAAACATCGCAAGTCCCACCCGGTCGAATCGCATTCCCTGCGCAGCCGAGAACACCGTTTGACCATCGATCGCAATCGAGGTGCTGTCCGCGAAAGTTTCGATCTCCCAGTGATGCCAGATTTGCGTCCGGTCGAGCGCAGACCGGACCGGCTGGTCCGTGTCGTTCCAACCCCGAAAGTAGTAGACGTCGCCGCCATTACCGGGGCCGAGATCGTAGTCGAACGTAAGAATGTCCGTGAACATGCCGGCCGTGGAATTGGAGAGCGTCAGGGAAGTGTAATTGCTTGACGACACATCGGCGCCGGTGTCGTAGATCCACACCGAGACACGACCGTAGGTCGGCTGCGAAAACGAGTGATACAACGAGACGCTCTTGTACTGACCGGTGTTGGTGGTGACGAACCGGGCGGACTGGCTGCCGCTGTGCGATCGGTCCGTGGAAGTGCCGACCGATCCCGATTGCGTCGCGACGGTCCAGAAGGGGTCGAGTGCGACGCCCTCGAAGCCGTCGGAGAAGTTCTGGGCGCCCGCGATCAGCGGCATGATCAGTGTGGCCAGCAGAGATACGGCGAGGCGGCAGGGAATCTGCGGTTTCATTTTCGAACTCCTTTTGTGTGGACAGGGAATCTTCGGGACGTTCGACACCGAGTCGAACGCACTGCAAGGCCAAGTTGTCTTCGTGGCGTTATTCCGGGCGCAGCGCCCGTCACGGACTTTCGATAGATGATTTCAAATCAGGTGCTTCCAGTCTTGCTCGCCATGCGGCCGCCTTCGCGGCATAGCCCTGCTCCGGCTCCGCGCACTCCCAACGTTCGTAGAGCTTGATCAGGTCCGCTACCATTTCGCGCTTAGTCGGCAGTTCGCCCGGCGGATTGAAGTTCCGCTGGGCCTCCAGGAAGTAGGACTCGGCCTCGGCAAACTCTCCCTGGCCGAACAAGGCTGATCCGAGAACGCTCATGCTGGACCAGATCAGATGCTCGCTGCGCCAGTTGTTACGGTAGAGCTCATCGCGGATGCGCATGGACTCGCGCGCTGGCGCCTCCGCCAGATCGAAACTGCCCGCGCGGCAGAGGGTCATGGCGTGCATTTGCAACTGGTCCGCGAGGCGCCCCCATTCGTTTCTCTGACGCCGCGCGGCTATGATCCGCTCCTGCAAATCGAGTGCCGCGGGATACCGACGCTGGCCCACAAGAAAGCCCGCATAGCCATCCAGTTTGCAAACGAAAGCGGGGTCGTTCAGCGATCCAAGCGAGACCGCTTCCTCATAGTGGATTTCCGCCCCCGCGACGTCGTGTGTGCGATCCAGGCAGGCAGCATGCTGGAGAATGTAATCGATGAGTTTCGGATCCCCAGGCGCGAAGTGGCGTCGAGCGATGTCCAGTGCGCGGGCGGACAATTCTACGGCACGGCCGTACTGAGAATCGTCACACTCGATCCGCGCGAGCTGGTGAAGCAGCTCCGCGATGCGAACGTCCGCACCATGCGCGGCTTCCGTCAGCGCGAGCGCCTGTTCCATCTGTTCGCGGGCGTCGCCATAGCGCCGGAGGCCCGAGTAAACACCTGCAATGCGCACGCGGAGCGCTGCTTCGATTTCTGGCGCGCCAACGGCGCGCTGTGCCAGCGAGGCTGCGAATTGGTTGAGCTTCGCCAAAGTATCCCGCACGGACCAGTCATTCATCTCTTCCCGCGTGTCGATCGCTCCCATCGCCGCAGACACAATGTCCATCAGCGCCGACGTGCTTGCGGCATTCGATTGCGCCTTGGCCGCTGCATCGCTCAGAAACCAGTAGAACGACGCGCCGCCGACCAGCCCACCCGCAAGCACGACTCCCACGAACGCAGCCGCGACGCGATTGCGCCGCAGCGACTTTCGAATCAGGTAAATCCGGCTCTCCCGCTTCGCCTCGATCGCCTCCCCCGCCAGATACCTGCGCACATCCGCCGCCAGCTCGCCTGCCGACTGGTATCGCCGCTCGCGCTCCTTCGCCAGACACTTGAGCACGATCGTCTCGACCTCGTCCCCGATCTCGCGCCGCAGGCTGCGCGGCCGCACCGGCGCGCACCGCACGATCCGCTCGATCACCGCGGCCAGACTGCCGTGCGTCTCGTATGGAAACTGCCCAGTAAGCGCTTGGTACAGAATGACGCCCAGCGAATACACGTCTGTGCGCAGGTCGATGTTCCGCTGCTCGCCCGCGGCCTGCTCCGGGCTGGCCCACGGCAGCGAACCGACAAACTGCCCCTCGCGCGTGATCGTCGCCGCGGCCGGATCGTCGTCAATCAGCCGCGCCAGGCCGAAATCGAGGACTCGGGGCGCCGGGTTGCACGCGCGCGGCGCCGCCGCCAGTGAGCCGGCCTGCCCCGCAGGTGGATCGCAGTTCTCCGAGCTCTCGCACACGAGAATGTTGCCGGGCTTCAGGTCGCGGTGGATCACGCCGCGCAGGTGGGCCGCGTTGACCGCGTCGCAAACGTCGGCGAACAGCCGCAAGGTCTGCTTCAGATTCGGCTTGGCGCGCCGCAGATATTCGTCGAACGGCACGCCGTCGACGTATTCCATGATGAAGTAGCGCAGCCCCGCGACTTCGCCGGTGTCGCGCATCGCGACGATCCGCGGATCGCTCAGCTCCGCGAGAATCTGCACCTCGCGCTGAAAGCGATAGCTGTCCGACGGCCCGCTCAGCGGTCCGGCCCGCATCACCTTGATCGCGACCGATTGCTGCGTGGAAAGCTGAACCGCGTGATAGACGATCCCCTGCCCGCCGCGATGTATCTCGCGCTGCAGGCGATACCCCGCCAGGAAGTCGGGCGGCAGAACGCCCGCCGGAAGCGCGTGGGCGACCCGGCTGGTTCCGGTAGACGAGTCCGGCTCGGCCAGCCGATCGGCCTCGTCGCGAGCCGCCCGAATCAGCCGATCCAGGTCGCTCGTCGTCGGTCCCGTTGTGGCGGATTCGTAGCGGCGGTTCACGTGCGACTCCCGGACGGGTGAGCGAATCTCACCCGCCAATTGCAGAGGCGGAGTCTGGATGCGCGGATTTACGCCGAATTCGGAATCTTCGACGCCGGCCCCGCCAGGATTTCGCGCAGCCGCTCATGCGCCCGCACGCGCAGCAGGTGTACGGCGCCGCGCGAACACGCCAGCGCCGCCGCAACCTCGTCGATCTCGCGCCCTTCCAGGTCGTAAAGCTCAACCGCCTGCCGATGCCGCTCGGGCAGCCGCGCAAGCGCGCGTTGCAGGCCCTCCTCGGCCTCGGCTTCGATCGCGACGCGCGACGGCGTGCGACTGTCGCGGCCGAGCAGCTCGTCGAGAAACGTGCGCGTGGCGTCGGCCGGCGTCGCCGCGTGGACGCGCCGAACGGCCCCGCCGCGCTTGGTCGCCTGGAGCGCGCGCACCGCATCCTGCAAGTTGTGCAGCGCCGCCTGCCTCAACCACGCCGCAAGCGAGCGCCCATCGGGCGAGCGGTTCTGCGCAATCGTTAGAAAAGCGTCCGTGTACGTGATTTGAAGAATGTCGTCGACCGACAGCTCCGCCCGCCAGCGCTGCGGCAGCTCCGCCTCGATCGCGGCGCGAAGCGCCGCATCGTGCTCCTTCAACAGCGCCGCCAGCGCATCGCGATCGCCCTGGCGGGCACGTTCGAGTCGGTCGTCATTCATCGCAGTCCCCTACCGCAGCGTCTGCGCCTCCACGCTCAAAACCGCCGGCAGGTCGCGGGCCGCCGCCGTCCACGTGTCGCCGCCGTTCGCGGAGGCGTAGACCTGGCCCCCCGTCGTTCCAAAGTAAACGCCGCACGGGTCGAGCTGATCCACCGACATCGCCCCGCGCAGAATGTTCACGTAGCAATTCTCCTGCGGCAGACCCTTTGTCAGCGGCTCCCACTCATTCCCCCCGGCCCGCGTGCGATAGACCCGCAGCTTGCCGTCCGGCGGATAGTGCAGCGAGTCGCTCAAAATCGGCACGACGTACACCGTGTCCGGCTGATTCGCGTGAATCGCGACCGGAAAGCCGAAATCGCTCGGCAGGTTGCCGCTTACCTTCCGCCACGTGTCGCCGCCGTCGTCGCTCCGGCACACGTGCCAGTGCAACTGCATGAACAGCGTCTTCGGCCGCGCAGGGTGCAGCGCGATGCGATGCACGCAGAAGCCGACGTCGACATTCGGGTCGGGCAGATATTTCGACGTCAGGCCGCGATTCTTCGGCGCCCACGTTTTGCCGCCGTCGTCCGTGCGAAACACGCCGGCCGCGGAAATGGCAATGTGCAGGCGATTGGGATTGGACGGATCCTGCACGATCGTATGCACGCCCATGCCGCCGGCGCCGGGCATCCACTTCGGCCCCGACTCGTGCCCGCGCAACCCGGCCAGCTCGTGCCACGTCTTGCCGCCGTCGGTGGTGCGGAAGATCGCGGCGTCCTCGACGCCGGCATAGACCGTGTCCGGATCGGAGAGCGACGGTTCAAGGTGCCAGACGCGCTTGAACTCCCACGGGTGCTGCGTGCCGTCGTACCACTGGTGCGTGCTGAGCGATTTTCCGCCGGGCGGAGCGGTGTCGTACACGAACTTGTTGCTCTCCCCCATCGGAAGCCCTTCGGGCGAGACGGCCCGCTGATCGGCCGGCGTCCCCGGCTGGTCCCACGTCTTGCCGCCGTCGCTCGAATGCTGGATGATCTGCCCGAACCAGCCGCTGGTCTGCGATGCGTAGATGCGATCCGGATCCTTCGGCGAGCCCTTAAGGTGATAGACCTCCCAGCCGGCGAAGTGCGGGCCGCTGATGTCCCATTTCTGGCGCGTTCCGTCGGACGTGAGGATGAAGGCGCCCTTGCGCGTTCCGACGAGTAGCCGCACTCGGCTCATGCTGTTCTCCCTGATGTTGCTCGAATCCGTGGCCCGCCACTGTCCCAAGGCGCTTGCTGCGCAGGGTATTGCGCGAGGCGGTCCGCGTCCAACCAAAGTGGCGACGCCGGCGCGCCGGAGTATGATACGGATACGCTCCGGCGGGAGGATCTAGCATGTCTCCGCGCCTGACATCAACTCCGTTCGCCCTGTTGCTTTTCCTTGCCGCACCGGCCCCGCACGTCGCCGCGCAGGTGTGCGGCGGGTGGCGTATCGGGTGGCAACCGACGTCGACGGAGCATCCCGGAACCTGGAGCGAGCACGCCGGCGCGTTCCACGTCGCATCGAACCGCGTGATTCTTTTCGGCGGGCAGCGTGGCGGCGAGCTGCTTGGTCGGACGTGGACCTGGGATGGGCAGTCGTGGGTGGATCTGGCCGTCGCGGGTCCGTCGCCGCGGCGCAATCACGCGATGGCGTACGATGCCGCGACCGCGCGCATCGTGCTGTTCGGCGGGATCGATGCCAACGGCCGAGCGGGGGATACGTGGGAATTCGACGGCGCCGAGTGGCTGCTTCGCGCGACCGCCGTACCGTCGCCGCGCGATGGGCACGCGCTGGCGTTCGACTACATGCGCAACCGCGTGGTGCTGTTCGGCGGAGACGATGGGACAAACCTGCTGGGGGATGCATGGTCGTGGGACAGCGCCGCGGGAGTGTGGCGGCTGGAGACGGCTGCCGGACCGCCGCGGTCCGAGCATGGCATGGCGTATTACTTCGGCAACCCGAGCCTCCTGATTCTCGGTGGAAACTCGCCCGACGGCCCGCGCGACGACACCTGGCAACTCATGCCGAACAACACGTTCGCGCACCCGCTCTTTGGCTCGACGACCGGCCGCGTCGGGCACAGCCTCGTGTGCGACCCCGTCGCGCATAAGACATACTCGTTCGGCGGCTTCACCGACCACCTGAGCGAAGATTTCGAGGTGTTTCAGAGCGGCTCGTGGCGGCGTTACACGACGCTCTCGATCGGCGGTCGCCGCGACATGGCGCTCGTGGCGAACGACGGGTTGTGGCTGTTCGGCGGAATGGGCGGAACCGGGCCGCTGAGCGACCTCGTCCGCGGCTCTGGCAATGGCTGGTCGTGGCAGCGAAACTTCGAAATCCCCGCGCGGCGCCAGCAGCACACGATGAACGGTTCGCTGTTGTTTGGGGGCGTAACCGCGGGCGGGATCGTCGGCGATGCGTGGTGGTGGCGCGGCTCCGACTGGCAGCCGGACGGCTCGCCCGGGCCGTCGCCGCGCGCCGAGCACGCGGCGGTGGGCCCGCTCTATCCAAGTCGATTCGTGATTTTCGGCGGGCGCGACGAAAGCGGGCCGCTCGGCGACACGTGGACGTATTCGCGAGATCTTCCCAGCGGGCTTCGCTGGGTGCGGGAGCAGCCGCTCTCGTCGCCTGCGCCGCGCTACGGCCAC
>CAZHIE010000079.1:13765-19680 GCA_964532435.1 uncultured Planctomycetales bacterium | reverse complement strand
ACCGGCGCAGCCGTAGCGGCCCGCGCCCCCGCGCGGCCGGAGCGGCCCGCGCCCCCGCGCGGCCGGAGCGGCCCGCGCCCCCGCGCGGCCGTAGCGGCCCGCGCCCTCGCGCGGCCGGGGCGGCGCACAACCGCGAGCGCCGCCCGCGGAGGATCAGCCGGCCGCCCGGGCGCGCCGCGCGAGCGGAGATTGGCAATCCGCGTGCCGCCGGAGCAGAGCGAAGGAAGCGGGGCTGGAGAAAGGCGCAAGAGACGGGAGAGAGAGCGTGGTGGCGGCGCGGCCCATTCGGATCCTGGGGGGCCGGCCTCCGGCCGGTGTATTCCTGAGGTCCGCGCGCCGGCGCGCGGAGTTCGGATTCTCTTACTTCAGCATTCAGCATTCGGCATTCGGCATTCCGGCTGGCCCCTCGCTGGCGTGAGGGGTTCGGATGGAATGCAGCCGAAGGCGGCTGCGGTCCAAATCAGCAGCCGAAGGCAGCTGCCCTACAAGTCAGCAACTACTCGACACGCACCTCCAACTCCACAGCCTGTTCCGACGCGGGCAGACGCAGCAGAACGCGCCCCTGCCCATCGCGCGCTGTCGTCGGGATCAGCCGTCCGTCGGCGCTGGCGCGGCACACATGCCCGGCCGACTCGTGAATCCGCAGCCGGATCGGCCCGCGCGCGTCGGCTGGCGCATCGAAGACGAGCCGCACCAGCCCGCGGTCGGGCGCCACCTCGTAGCAGCCCTCCGTCTCGTTGAATCCGTCCAGATTCCAATCGCCGGGAGCGCCGCCCTCCGCCACGCCCGGGCTCGACAGCAGCCGCCCGGCGGTCATGCGCAGCCGCGGAGGATGCGCAAACGCCCGCGCGAGCGACTCGTCCACCTCCGCGTCGAGCGGCGCCAGGCTGAGCCGATGCGCCGCGCGGACCGCGCCCACCGCCGGCGCGTCGCCGACCAGGACAGCCAGCCGGCGCGAATCGCCTGATTCCAGCGCCGCGCGAGATTGCATGAGCGCCGGCGTCGCGGCCGCCCACACGATTCCTCCGCCCGCCGCGCGGACGATGCGCGCAAGAGGGGCCGCGCGGCCCAGCGACGCGGGCGCGGGCGGCGCTACGTGCAGCGCCGCCGCGCCTTGCAGCGCCAGCGCATATCCGACGCGCGCCAGCGGCCACCCAAGACCCGCGTCCGACGAATCCACGCCGACGTAGATCTCTCCACCCGGATAGATCGTGTAGCGCCAGGCGTGGCCGGGCGCCGCCGTCGGGGCGGAGGCAGTCTCCGGCGCTCCGGGCGCCGCGCGAACGAATCGCCACGACCCATCGACCACGACGCGCGCCTCGCCCGCCTCGACCAGCCGCTGCGTGGTCCGCACATACGGACCCCAGATCGCATACCGCGCGGGATCATCCCACGCGGCCGACAGCGGACGCTCGGAATTCCAGCCTTCGCGAAGCGGAACGGGCCACGGGCCGAGCCCTTCCGGGGCCGAGAGATTCTGCCGCCCCGGCTCGCTCAGCCGCACGATCACGCCATCGGCAAACGCCACCTCGAACCGGCCGGTTTCGCCCACGACCAGTCGCGGCCCGCGACGAAGCACGTACAGGCCCGCCGCCTGGTCACGCCGGCCGAGCAGCTGCTCCGTGTTGTCCGCCAGGGCGATGCCGCCGAGACCGAGCTCGACCGGCTCGCTTGCCGCGTTCCGACAGCGCAGGTGAATGGCCGCGACGTCGGACAAATCGATTTCGTCCCCCGCGGCGGCCAGATCGACGCGCAGCGTGTTCCATCCGGCCGCACACGCGATCGAGCGCTGCCAGCGCCGCGCGGGCGCATCGCCGCTGGTTAGTTCGATTTCGAGAGGAAGGGCGTCCGCCGGCGCAAGAAGCCGGAGGACCAGCAGCGGGTACGTTGACCAGTCGCGCGGGGCTGTAGCGCTCGACGGCGCGCGCAGGTCGCAGACCAGCGCTTCATCCGGCGGCGTCAGCGCGAATCGCAGCCCGCCGCGCGCCGGACGATTTGGGGCCTCATCGAGGCGCTGCACCGTCGGAGGACGCGCGCCGGTCGCCCCTGGCGCGCCGTCGATTCGAAACGCGGCCTGCTGGTTGTCTGCCTCGAAGTCGAACAGCGGGAGAATCCGATCGGCGGGCACATCCGGCAGCGCGCTCCGCCAGTCGGCGGCGGCGGATGGTGCTTCCTGCCGCGGGGCGGGCCCGGCGCAGCCACAGACGCCCAGCGCGCCAGCTGCGCCGATCAGGAGTCGCGTCGCGGCGCGCGACGCACGGTGGCATTTTCGTCCGGCGGGCCGAGCCCACTCCGCGGGCCGGACTCTCGCAGCACGCACCACCGGCCGTCCTCAGCGCGCCCGCGCGTCGTCCGCGCTACTTCGCCACGTGAATCGCCTGGCCAAAGACGCTCTCGGCCGCTTCCATGATCGTCTCCGACGTGGCCGGGTGCGGGTGGATGGTCATGGCGATGTCTTCGGCGGTCGCGCCCATCTCGATCGCCAGCACGGCTTCGGCGATCAGGTCGCCGGCGTGCTCGCCGACGATGCCGACGCCGAGCACGCGCTGCGACTTGGGATCGGCGAGGATTTTCGTTACGCCTTCGGGCCGGCCCATCGCGATCGCGCGGCCCGACGCGCCCCAGGGGAACTTTCCGATCTTGACCTCGATGCCCTTCTGTTTGGCTTCGAGCTCGGTCAGGCCGCACCACGCGATTTCCGGGCTGGTGTAAACCACGGCGGGGATCGCGCGCGCGTCAAAGACACTGTTGTGCCCGGCGATCGCCTCGGCCGCGACGATGCCCTCGCGGCTGGCCTTGTGCGCGAGCATCGGCTCGCCGGCCACGTCGCCGATGGCGAAGATGCGCTTGTCGGTCGTGCGGCGCTGCTCGTCGACGACGATGAAGCCGCGCTCGTTCACTTTCACCTGCGTCGTCTCGAGGCCGAGGTTGTCGCTGTTCGGCTGGCGCCCGACGGAAACGAGCACGGCGTCGAAGCGGAGCTTGTGCTTCTCGCCGCCCTTTGTGAACGCGACCTCGACCTGCCCCGCCTCGCGCTTGGCGTATTCGAGCGTCGCGCCGACGTGGATCGCTTCGAATTGCTTCTTCAGCCGCGCATTCAGCACGCGGGCGAGGTCCTCGTCCGCTCCGGGCAGGATGCGATCGAGCGCTTCGACGACCGTCACGCGGCTGCCCAGCGCGGCGTACACCTGTCCCAGTTCGAGCCCGATGTACCCGCCGCCGACGACCAGCAGCGCCTTGGGCACGCTCTTAAGCTCGAGCGCGCCGGTGCTGTCGATGCAGCAGTCGGCGGGAATGAGCTTCTCGGGTAGCTTCTTGACGCGCGAACCGGTCGCGATGATGCAATGCTTGAACTTTACGCGCGCGACCTCGCCGCCTTCGACGCGGACGGTGCGGGAATCCTCGAATCGTGCCCGGCCCTGAACGACGCGCACCTTCCGTTTCGACGCCAGCGTCTTGATTCCGCCGCACAGGCGATCGACCACGCCCGACTTCCACCCGCGCAGCTTCTCCACGTCGAGCTGCGGCTCCTTGAATGAAACCCCGAAGTCCTTTGCCTCGGCCGCGGATTCGATCAGGTGCGCGACGTGCAGGAGTGCCTTGCTCGGAATGCATCCGACGCGCAGGCACACGCCGCCGAGCTTGGGCTCCTCCTCAATCAGCATCGTCGAGACGCCCAGGTCCGCCGCCCGAAACGCTGCGACGTACCCGCCCGGGCCGGCCCCGATGACGAGAAGATCCACTTCCTCGGTAAGTTCGCCTACGACCACGCGCCGCTCCTGCTTTGAATGTTCGACTTTGGCCGCCCGAATGAATGCGGCCCGTGGCGGGTTTCGCCGCCACGGTGGCGAACCCCGATGCCGGCCGAATGCTAGCGGAAGCGCCCCAGCCCGCACAGGGGGAACAGGTAGAGCACGCAGAGGCGCAGAGAGCGCGGAGAACGAACAGCCCGTGCGGGGTGTGGGATGAGCTGTCAGCCCTTCTGATTGGAAGTGCGCAACCCCGCGTTGGGGGTGGGGGATGCGGCGCGGCGGATTTACCGGGCGGAGCGGGGAATCCGATAAGTAACGGGATTGCGGCGAGTCGCCGGAAGCGCGCCGGAGCGGCTCGCAGAAGGGCCGGCTGGCCGCCAGACTTGCCAGAAGTGATGTCATTTAGCATAAATTTGCGTCCGACTACTGTACTGGAACCAGATTTTAGTGTAAAAATCTAGGACCGAATGCGAACGCCGACCCGTAAAACCTGCGAGGATCGTCCAATGGACAATGGCAATCTGCGCGACTTCCTCGAAATCCCGTACGGAAAACTGGAGGAACTCAACCTCGAAGCAAAGGAGAAACGCACCAAACGCGTTCCCGCCCGCGATGTCGAGGAGGACCGCCGCAAGTATCTCGCCGACGAGAAACGCATCAAGGCCGTCACCGTCTGCTTCACGGACGTCGAAGGCCGGCTGCACATGCTCGACTACGACAAGAAGTTCCTGCTCAAGTCGGCCGACAACCTCACGTTCGACGGCTCCTCCATTCGCGGCTTCACGGCACAGGCGGAGAGCGACCTCAAGCTCGCCATCGACTGGCCCGCGTTCTACTGGCTGCCTTCCGACGTGTTCGGCCCCGGCAAGGTGGTCGTGTTCGGCATCGTGCAGGATCGCGACGGCTCGCCCTATCGGGCCGACTTCCGCTCGCGCCTCGGGCAGTATGGCGAAGAGTTGTGGAAGAAGGACCGCTCCGTGATGAACGTCTCGTCGGAGATCGAGGGCTTCCTCTTCCGCACCACCGACGCCGAACGGCGCTATCCCGAGGCGGGAAAGTTCGAGTTCATCAGCACCGGCGGCTACTACCACTCGCTGCCGATGGACCCGCTCCGTCAGTTCATCGACACCGCGGCCGAAGTGCAGCGCGCGATGGGCTTCACGAACGAGAAGGACCATCCGGAGGTCGCGCCGTCGCAGTTCGAGATGAACTTCTCGTACAGCGAAGCGACGATCGCGGCCGACCAGATTCAGCTTTACAAGCTGATCTGCCGGCAGGTCGCGCAGCGCATGGGCCTGACGGCCAGCTTTCTGCCCAAACCCGTCACCGGCATCAACGGCAGCGGCATGCACACGAACATGTCGGTGGCGCGCGACGGCAAGAACCTGTTCCACGACGCCAAGGGGCAGGACGGGCTCAGCCGCATGGGCTGGGACTTCATCGACCGGATTCTGCACTCGGCCAGCGACATCTGCCTGGTGCTCAACAGCAGCGTGAACGGCTATCGCCGGCTTGACCCGCACTTCGAAGCGCCGAATCAGATCAAGGCTTCGGCGGTCGACCGCGGCAGCATGGTGCGCATCCCGCTGGCCAACGAGCGCTCGGCCCGCATCGAGGTGCGCTCGGTCGGGCCGGATGCGAATCCGTACCTGCTGATTTACACGCTCTTCCGCACGGGATTCGAGGGCGCCCGCCCGGACAACGCCGACAGCGACAAGCGCTCGCGCACGCGTTTTCTGCCGGACAACGTCTATAGCGCCATCCGCGACTTCAAGAGCAGCAAGTGGATTACGGATCTGCTGGGCGAAGAGCTTCAGACGAAGTTCGCCGACCTGAAGCAGGCCTCGGCCGACCGCTGCCCGAAGGATCTCGGCTCGATGGTGAAGGTGCCGGAAATTCAGTTCCACCACGAGGTGACGAACCAGCAGCTTTGGAGCCAGTTCTAAGAAAACGTCCGGGGTCGCAGCGGGCCAGGGTGCTGCGGGCATCCGGCCCGCTCGCGTGTGCTGCGGGCATCCTGCCCGTTTCCGTGTGGTGCGGGCATCCTGCCCACTCGCGTGTGGTGCGGGCATCCTGCCCACTCGCGTGTGGTGTGGGCATCCTGCCCGCTCGCGTGTGGTGTGGGCATCCTGCCCGCTCGCGTGTGGTGTGGGCATCCTGCCC
>CAZHIE010000079.1:0-13665 GCA_964532435.1 uncultured Planctomycetales bacterium | reverse complement strand
CTCGCGTGTGGTGTGGGCATCCTGCCCGCTCGCGTGTGGTGTGGGCATCCTGCCCGCTTCGGTGTGGTGCGGGCATACTGCCCGCTCGCGTGTGGTGTGGGCATCCTGCCCGCGTCGAAGGGTCAGCAGCGCCGCGTTACTCGACGTTCTGCACCTGCTCCTTGATCCGATCGATCAGCGCCTTGACTTCGATGATCTCCCGCGCGATCTGGGCGTCGCCCGCCTTGGAGCCGACCGTGTTGGCCTCGCGCAGCATCTCCTGCGCGATGAAGTCCATCTTTCGCCCGGCCGGCTCCGGGCTTTCGAACAATCCGCGGAATTGATCGAGGTGCGCCGACAGCCGCGCCAGCTCTTCGTGAATGTCGCTGCGCTCGGCATAGACCGCCACCTCGCGCAGCAGGTCTTCCTCCGCCAGGCGCACGTTGCTGTCGGCGATGAGTTCCTGCACGCGCGCCAGCAACCGCTTGCGAAATTCGTCCACCACGCGGCCGCTCCGCCCGCGGATGCTCTCCACGACGCCCGCGATGCGTTCGCAATGCCCGCGCAGGTCCGCCGCCAGCGCCCGCCCCTCCACCGCGCGCATCTCCACCAGGCGCTGAAGAGCCTGGTCCATCAGGCGTTCGATGATTCCGACGGCCTGCTCGCGATAGGACTCGCTCAGCGGGCGCGGCTGGCAAACGCCGGGCAGCGTCGCGAGCATCGCCAGGTCGATCGTCGTCGCGCCTGTCCCCGGCTGGACCGCGCGGCGGAGCTGCTCCACGTACGCCGCTACCGCCGCAACGTTGATCTCCAGCGCCGCGGCGGCGCTGAGGTCGCGAATGTGCAGGCGCAGCGTCACACTGCCGCGCGACACACTCTGCCGCAGCCGCCGCTCGATCTCCGGTTCGAGGAACGCGAACTCGTCCGGGATGTGGACGGCGCTCTTGAAATAACGGTTGTTTACGCTGCGAAGCTCAAGTTGATAGACATGGCCGTCTTCCTCGAGCTGCGCCTCGCCGAAGCCGGTCATCGAGTGGATCATGGGTCTGCTAGGCGTCGCGCTCCGAGCCGGCCGGTATCCCGGCGAACCGGTCGGACGCATCATCAAACAGCGGCAGAAGCAGCGCCCCGGCCGGCTGCGAACCCGGGGCGTCCGTCGTCGTCGCCGGCGCAGGGGCGGGCTGCGGCGCCAGACCGGCCGCGCTGGGCTGGAATACGTAATTCAACGCAATCGCGAACACGAGCAGCACGCCCGCGGCGGCGATCGTGATCCAGGTCAGAATGTCGCCGGTCTTCGCCCCGAACGCGCCGCCGCCGCCCCCCGCGCCGCCGAACGCGCCCGAAAGCCCGACGCCACGCCCGCGCTGCAGCAGAATCACCATCATCAGCAGGATGGCGATCAGCGCGAAGAAAAACGCGGATATGCTGTGTATCAGTGCTCCGAGCAACATCAGGCGTACACTCCGGACCGGAATTTCGCGTCAGGCCGCCCGCCCAGCGGAAGTCCGCTGCGGCGAACCGGGGAATATAGCGGCTCTACGCCGCCGCTGCCAGCGCCGCGCGGATGATCCCCACGAACGAATCGGCCTTCAGGCTCGCCCCGCCGACCAGGGCGCCGTCCACGTCCGGCTGACGCACGAGGGCCTCGGTGTTTTCCGGTTTCACGCTGCCGCCGTAGAGAATGCGAACCGCGTCGGCGACGGCGCCGATCGCCCGGCGGAGCGTTCCGCGGATATGCGCGTGCGCCTCCTGCGCCTGCTCGGGCGTCGCGTTCTGCCCCGTTCCGATCGCCCAAACCGGCTCGTAGGCGATGACAAGCTCGCCCACGGCGCCAACCGTCGCGCCGATCAGCGCCGCAGTCGCCTGAAACGTGAGAACGTCGAGCGTCCGGCCGGCCTGTCGCTCGGCCAGCGTCTCGCCGACGCAGACAATCGGCGTGAGACCCGCGCGTCGGGCGGCGCGGGCCTTGGCGTTCACCATCTGGTCATCTTCGAGGTGCCCGATCGTCCGGCGACGCTCGCTGTGGCCGAGAATGACGTACCGGGCGCCGGTTTCCGCGATCATCTCGGCGGAAACTTCGCCGGTGAAAGCGCCCGAGATCTCCTCGTGGCAATCCTGGGCGCCGACGGCGATCGCGGAATTGGCGGCCGCTTTGGCCATCGGGAACAGATACGGGAACGGGGGGCAGATGGCGACGTCGAGGCGCAGCGGCGCATCGCCCAGCCCGGCCCGAATGCTGGCGACCAGCTCGCGGGCCTGCTGTAAGTTCATATTCATCTTCCAGTTACCGGCAATAAGCATTCGTCGCACGGGTTTGCCTCGCAAGGGGTCGCCAACGCGGATTCCGACTATATCGGAACCCGGTCGATAAGACTACGCCCGCGCGCTACCGACCCGCGGAGTGTGGCGTCGGGCGGAGCGGAGTTGGTCCGAGTTTCCGGAACCGGTACCGGACTCTCCGGCGGATTGGAGTGGCAGATCGATCGTCCATCGGCTAACCTTTTGAACCTGGCGCGGAGCCTGGGCAGCTTCGCCGGACCCCCGATATGGGCGCGGGGTCTCTCGGGAACACACGGAGCACAAGGATGCCGATCATCATCGCGCGCGCGATGGGCTGCGCGCTTTTGGCGGGAATGCTGTTCCGCTGGCAGGCCGACGACCCGATGCCGGCCGCGACCCCGAACGCCGACGAATCCCGAACAGAATCCGACTTGGCCGGCCTGAGCCGCGACCTGGAGCACATCCGGTTCAGCGCCCTCGTGCCCGACGGCGCCGGCGAGCAGCCCGTAGCCCTGTATGAAGCGGATGACGATTCGGAGAGCGCTGACGGGCGGGCCGTCGAACTCGCCGACGGCGAAGCCGATTCCGACGACGACTCGATCGATCCGACGCTCGACGCGCCGCGCGCCGCGGATGCAACACGGCCGACCCAGGCGCCGGCCGAGCAGCCTGGTCCGGCACGCTCGACCGGCCCGAAGCACAAGCGCGTGCTGCGCGTTACCGCATATTGCGACTCAGGCGTGACGGCCTCCGGCGCTTGGACGCGCGTGGGGCAGTGCGCCGCGCCGGCGGACGTGCCCTTTGGATCTCGCGTATACGTTCCCGCGCTGAAGCGCTCGTTCATCGTCACCGATCGGACGCATCGCCGCTTCCGCCACAACACGATCGACATCTTCATTCCATCGGAGGGCGCCTGCCTGAAGTTCGGCCGGCGCTACCTGACCTGCGAAGTGACGCCGCCCGCCAAGCCGTGGCGCCGGCCGCGCTCCGGCACGGGCTGATCCGCCGGCCGGCATCGCGCGAGGCGCCCTCGCGCTTGGCAAGCTCGCCCGCGCGTGGGTATTATCCCTCGACTGTCCGGCCGGGTTGCGATCCGGCGGCGGTGGCCGGAATTCCGTTCGCGAGACCGTCGCGCCGGTTGCGGGGTGACTGCGCCGGCCGAAAGCTGGCTGAAAACCTGCTGGAGGTATCTATCGTGCCAGATGTGGCCGAAATCGAATCGAAGGTAAAGAAGATCGTTGCCGAGCAGATGTCGGTCAACGAGGGCGAGATCACGCGGAACACGTCGTTCGTGAACGACCTGAACGCGGATTCTCTGGACACGGTCGAGCTGGTGATGGAGTTCGAGGACGAATTCGAGCTCAGCATCCCGGATGAGGAGGCGGAGAAGATCCAGACCGTCGGCCAGGCCATCGATTACATCACTGCCCACGCGGGCAGCGCCAGCAAGCAGTAAGCGAGCCCGCGCCGGAGAGCCGCATGGTGGAACGTCGAGTCGTCGTGACGGGGATGGGCGCGATCACTCCGCTCGGCGCGTCGGTGGCCGCCTTCTGGGACGGGCTGGTGTCCGCGCGCTCGGGCGTCCGCACGATCCAGAACTTCGAGCACGCGCAATTCGACGTTCACTTTGGCGGCGAGTGCTTCGACTTCGACGCGGCGAAATTCTTCGAGCCGCGCCACATCAAGCGGATGGACCGCTTCACGCAGCTCGGCCTGGGCTCCGCCAAGATGGCGTGGGCGGAGGCCGGCCTGGCCGAAGGCCGCTACGACCCCAACCGCGGCGGCGTGATCGTCGGCACGGGCATCGGCGGCATCGGCGAGCTGGAAGAGCAGCACCTGCGCCTGATCGAAAAGGGTCCGAGCAAGGTCTCCGCGTTCACCATCCCCAAGCTGATGGCCAACGCCGGCGCGGGACACATCTCCATCGCGCTCAATCTCCGCGGAGTCAGCACGAGCGTCGCCACGGCCTGCGCATCGGCGGGCAATGCGATGGCCGACGCCTACCACGCGCTCAAGCGCGGCGAGCTCGACCTGGCGGTGACGGGCGGCTCGGAGGCGGCGCTGACGCCGCTCGGCCTGTCGGCCTTCGCCGCGATGAAGGCTCTCAGCACGCGGAACGACGAGCCCGCGCGGGCGTCGCGTCCGTTCGACCAGGATCGCGACGGCTTCGTCCTGAGCGAAGGCGCCGGAATGCTCGTCTTCGAGGAATATGAGCACGCCCGGCGGCGCGGCGCAGGGATGCTGGCCGAGGTGATCGGCGTCGGCGCGACGGCCGACGCGGGCGACATGGTGCAGCCGGATCCGTGCGGCGCGGGCGCGGCGCGGGCGATGAGCGCGGCGCTGGCGAGCGCGCGGATCAACCCGGCCGACGTCGACTACGTCAACGCCCACGGCACGAGCACGCCGCTCGGAGACGTGGCCGAGACAAAAGCGATCAAGACGGTTTTCGGCGCAGCGGCGTCAAAGCTGGCGGTCAGCAGCACGAAAGGCGCCACCGGTCACCTTCTGGGCGCCAGCGGCGGCATCGAAGCGATCGCGTGCATTCTCGCGATGCGGAACAACACGGTTCCGCCCACGCTGAATCTGGACAACCCCGACCCCGCGTGCGATCTGGACTACGTGCCGAAAACGGCGCGCGACGCGCGCGTCCGGATCGCGCTGAACAACTCGTTCGGCTTCGGCGGCCACAACGCCTGCATCATCTTTCGCGCGGTGTGAGGCGGGGTCGAGCGCGCGTCCGCTTGCAGGTCTCTCGGCCACCCGGCTGGATGCATACGCCAGGCTACCTCGTGTCTCGATAGATCTCGCGCTCCTCGTCGCGCCGGCGGCGCGTCGCGCTCTCCAGCGTCTGACGCTCCACGTAGCTGAGCGACTGCACGCCTTCCTGGTGTACCTTCTGGAGGATTCGGTCGACCTCGGCGCTGAGCCGACGCTCTTCCTCCAGCTTTGCGTCCCACCCGCCGGGGTTGGGATTCGCGCTCGGACGGCCGTGCGGGTTCGGCGGCGTGCTGCGCGCCGCCGAGCGCGGGCCGAAGAGTCGCGACCAGAAGCCGCGCCGCCGCGGCCGCACCGTCGTCACCCACTCGCGCTCTTCCTCCATGTACCCCTGTTTGGCGGCCATCAGGTGCTGCCAGCAGGTCATTCCGCCGAAAATCGCGATCGCGATGAGCATGGTCTGGCCCGATGAAATGGCGAGCATGGCCAGCCCGGCGGCGCCGAGGATGCCCATCCACGAGGCGATGATCGTCGCCTGGCGCAAGCCGACGAGCGGCCAGATGATCGCGCGAAAGAGCTGGCCGCCGTCGAGCGGGAAGATCGGCAGCAGGTTGAACGCGAGAATGATCTTGTTGACGTCGAAGAAGATCGCCGCGTAATACGCCCACGTCGGCCCGCCGTAGGGAATCGTGCGCGCGAAGGGATTGGCCGACACGATGTCCCATTGCCCCGAGCCGAATATCAGCAGCGCCGCGCTTCCCAGGCAGAAAAGGACGTTCACCAGCGGCCCGCACGCCACCGTGACAAACTGCGGCCACGCCCGCATCGGGGCGCGCGCGAACGCCAGCCCGCCCAGCGGCCACATCAGGATTTCGGTCGCGTCGCCGCCTACGCTGCGCGCTCCGAAGCAGTGCCCGAATTCATGCACCAGAATGATGCCGAAGAGCATCGCCATGAACTCAAGCTCGTCGCGCCAGGCGCCGCGCGCCGTGAACAACTGAAACCCCATCCACACCAGGTACAAGATGTGGACGCGCACGTTGATCCGCGAAAAGCGACCGATCCAGACCGAGCCGCCCAGAAAGTCCATCACGCGCCCCCGCCGCGAGCGAAGCGGTCGTAGAAGAGCAATCCGACGATCGTCTTGCCGTCGACGATCCGGCCGGCGCGGACCTGGGCAAGCGCCTCGTCCCAGGTCTGCGGCGCAAGCTCGATGCTCTCGCCCGGCTCCAGATGCGCCTCGCCCGCGCGAAGCTCCGTCGCAACAAAGATGTGCATGCGCTCCGTCATGATCCCCGGCGAAGGCAGAAACGAGATCAGCGGCTGGAGCGCACCGGCCGCGTACCCGGTCTCCTCCTCCAGTTCGCGCGCGGCGCACGCTTCGGGCGATTCGCCGGGCTCCAGCGTGCCGGCCGGCAGCTCGACCAGAGTCTGCTGCACGGACGGCCGGCGGTTGCGAATCAGGAGTATGCGTCCGTCGGGAAGGATCGGGAGGACGACGGCGGCGCCGGGGTGAACGACAAATTCCTGCGTGACGAAGCTGCCGTCGCGGGCGGGCACCGCGCGACGCTCGACGCGGAACTTTCGCGCCGTCAGCAGGACGTCATGTTTGTCCAAACGGGCACCTGCGCGATCGCGTTGCGCGCCGCGGCCCATCCCGCGGCGACGGGGGATTATATCGACGCGCGCGCTGCGTCGGCCAACCCGCGCCGCGCGGGGGCTGGGACGCGCCGCGCGTCCGGCCAACGAGCCCGGCTTCGTTGCATTGCGCTGCGGAAGCAACTACTCTCTGACCCCAGTGGGGCCCGCGACCGCCCCGGACCGCCGGGCGACGGGGCGGGCGGAAGTCGGTTCGCTATTGGGAGGCGATCCTATGCGACGCATCGTCCTTCTGTTCGTGCTGATCGTCTCGACTCCGCTGTTCGCGCAGCCGGCCGCCACCGGCGAGCGCGCCGCGCTGACGGGCGAGGCCAAGATACGCGCGATCTGCCGGCAACTGGAGCTGACGCCGATGCAGACGGAGCAGCTCGAGAGCCTGCTGGCGGTATTCAACGCGGAGATGCAGCAATCCAAGGAGAACTTTACCGAGACGATGGAGCAGATTCGCGTGAAATACCGCGAGCTTCAAGAGGCGCAGAAATCCGGCGACGGCGCGGCCGCCAACCGGATTCGCGAGGAGCTCAAGGCGCTGGCTCCGATGCAGAAGGCCGAGGCGGAGTTCTGGTCCGCGTTTCGCCCGACGCTCACCGAGCCGCAGCTCGCGCGCCTGGAGACAGCGCAGCGGAACGTCGAGGCCGGCGTCGGCGTGAGCTATCGCGCCGTCCACGTTCTGCGCGTCGTACGCACGCTCGACTTGTCGCCCGAGCAGAGCCGCCAGGTCGAGACGGTTCTCGCCGAGTACCGCACCAAGGTCGCGGCGCAGCGCGACGAGAGCGAGCCCGCCCGCCTGGCTCTCGTCGCGCAGCTCGAGAAGGACATGCGCGGATTTCTCACGACCGAAGAGCAGCGTGTCCGCTATGACAAGCGGCTGGAGTACTACAAGTCGCTGATCCCGCCGACGACGATCGCGCCAACCGCCCCGCCGGCGTCGCAGCCCAGCCCGCCGCCAGCGCCGAACATCAAGCCGTAGCCCCCAACGCGGGCGTGTGCGGACGCAACGAATCGTGTCGCGCCGGCCGCGCGATCGCCGAAACGGCTACCCGCCCAGCAGTTCTTTCAGCCGTTCCATCGCGCGGGCGCGGATCATGTACGCCGCGCCTTCGCTGCGACCCAGCGCCGCGGCGACCTCCTCGATCGGTCGCTCTTCCAGATCGTACATCCGCAGCACGCGCTCGTAATCGCGCGGCAGCTTCGCCAGCGCCCGATCGAGCGTGCTGCGCCGCTCCTCGCGCTGCGCAGCGCTGCTCGGCGACGTGATCGTGCCGGTGATCTGCCCCATCAGCGTCGTGTACGTGTCGTCGGACCGCACCACGTTATCGACCTGGATGCGCTTGCCGCCGCGCTTGAGCCGGCCCAGCTCCTTGATCGCGTCGTTCAGGTTGTTCTCGGCCAGCGTGGTCAGCCAGCCGGAAAACGCGCCTTCGCCGCCCGTCTGAAATCGCCCAAGCAGCCGGACGGCATCCATGTATGTAATCTGCATCACGTCGTCTTCGCTCAGCTTGGCGCGGTGCTTCGCGGGAATTCGGCCGGTGAGGCGCTCGCGGACTCGCGAGCCGGTACGGCTGAGCAGCTCGGTGATGGCGTCGCGGTTGGACGCCTGCGCCAGCGCGAGCAGATCTTCGAATGATTGCGACATGCGTCGTGGCTCCGCGGGGGAGTTTACGTCAAGTCCCCGCGGAGCGGCAATCGGGAGTTTCCCGGCGAGACCGCCCCGATTCCGTGGCGCAGCGGCGCGCCGGAGCGGCGACGCTCGCGCGCATGCTGGATCGCGCCGGGCAGACGACCGCGGTTCATTCGCCCCGAGCGCAGAACGTGGACGCCTCTCCGAGCAGCTCGCGCAGCCGCGCTCGGGCTAGTGCAGAGCCCTGCATCTACTTGAGTGACGCGCGCCTCCCGAGAATCACGCAGACTTTCCGAATCCAGCGTATGACCGGCCGCCGCAGGGCGTGCGCGATCCCACGAACCGATACGACTCCGTCGCCGACGAGCCCGTTCAGGATCTCTACCGAACTACCGGCGACAGACCGCGCACGCGGCCGCGCTCGGAGCGCGGCCTTGTTCGATTGTTCGTACCGCCGGCCGACTCTCGCACGCGTCCTGTGAATTCGCCGCGCGTCAGGCGATCCGCGCTCTCCACCGCGACGACCTTGCGAGCCAGCGCCGGCCGTCGGATTTGAAGCCGTTTGACGAACTCAGTCTTCGCCTCGCCCGGACCGAGGATCAGGACTTGGTCCGTCGGGCGCAGCGCGGAAATCACGCCGTCGTAATAGCGTCGCAACTCCTGGTCGCGTCGTCGCGCGTAGCGCGATTCCACGTTGCCGCCGACGTGCCGCGGCGCCGGACCCACCCCGCCCTGCCCGAACGATCGGTGGGTCGACTCCACCTCGTCAGCCTGGATGCGCATGAATTCGGCCGGCGCTGCCCCGCGGAGCTGAACGAGCTGCGCCTGACCGTGGCTGATCCACACCCCAGTGGAGCGCGGCGCGACCGACCGGACGGCCGATCGTCGGCGACGGAAAATCTCCGGCGTCTGGCTCTTTCGCATCTTTCGAATGGCCGACATGAGACGTCCCCTTTCCGGCGGCGGCGCTGCCACACCCCGCGACGCCGCCGCCGTCCTTCCGAACTTCCCCCCACTCCCCCCTACCCCCCGCCTGGCGCGCCGGCTCGCTTTGCCGGCCGCCGGCCTACGTGGCCTTCGTGGTCGGCTTGATGGTCACCTGCTTCGGCCGCGCGCTGCGGGCCTTGGCGATGCGGATGCTGACCACGCCATTGCTGTGCTCCGCCGACACGCTGTCCGGATCGATGTTGGTGGGCAGCTCGATGCTCCGGCGGAATGAGCCGAACGAGCGCTCGCACATGTAGTAGTTCTCGTCCTTATTCTCCTTCTCATCGCGGCGTTCGCCCGCGATGGTCAGAATGTCCCCCGTCAGCGACACTTCCAGCGCCTTCGGATCGATGCCCGGCACGTCGACGCGCACCATCACGTCGGTGTCCGTTTCGCTTACGTCCAGCGTCGGAATCCACTCAGCCTTGCTCAGCGCCGTCTCGCTCATCGGCCAGCCGGTCATGAAGCGGTCGAACGTGCGATCAAGCTCGTCGCGGATGACCGCCAGGGGTGAGGAGAGGAACGCCGATTCGCGCTTTGCCGCGCGTGTGGGAAGCAGTCTCATGGCTATGCCTCCACTGGCGGGCCGGTTTTTTAGCCGGCCCATTGTCCGCCGGTGCATCGCCCCGCGCCCACCCCGCTGGCGGGCCGCGAAGGGGGCCGCACCGGAGTGCATTCGAGAGAATCTTGCAGCAAGTTGCGCGCCAGTTGACAGCCGGCATAAACCGCTCACGGAATTCCGGGATCGCGCCCGGCGGCATCGCGCTCAAGTCTTTTGTTCCGATGTACTTACATCATCGATGTGTGTTGCGACTCGGCCCGAAACGCTGAATCGGCGCGGCAGCCCCGCCCCAGCGCGCCGCAGACCCATCCGCCACCTGCCGGTTTGACAGCGCCATTCCGTCCGCTAATCATCAAGCGCGCCGAAAGAGTGCCCGGGGCTGACCGGCCGATAGAACTGTTCGGCGGCTTGGGCGACGTGCCAGAACCGGCTGGTTCGACGCCTAACTTCTTTTCGGGAAAACGGTTAGAGACACTGCAATGGCTAAGAAAACCACTTCCGGCCGGGCGCTGGTGATCGTCGAATCACCCGCCAAGGCCAAGACCATTAACAAGTATCTGGGCGATGAGTACGTCGTGAAGGCGTCGCTCGGACACGTTCGCGACCTTCCCGAGCACGACTTCGGAATCGACGTGGCCGGCAATTTCACGCCGACCTACGAAATCGTCCGTAGCCGCACAAAGGTCATCAACGAGCTGCGCAAACTCGCCGGTGAGGCCAGCGAAATCTATCTCGCGACCGACTTGGACCGCGAGGGCGAGGCGATCGCCTGGCACCTGGCAGAAGCGCTCGGCCTGCCGCCGGAGAAGACGCAGCGCGTGATCTTCAATGAGATTACGAAGTCGGCCATTCGCGAGGCCTTTCAGCATCCGCACGCGATCAATCTCGATCGCGTCAACGCGCAGCAGGCCCGCCGCATCCTCGACCGCATCGTCGGCTATGAGCTGAGCCCCCTGTTGTGGCGAAAAATCGCCAAAGGGCTGTCGGCCGGCCGCGTACAGTCGGTGGCGGTGCGCCTGATCGTCGAGCGCGAGCGGGAGATCCGCGCGTTCGTGCCCGAAGAAAGCTGGAAGATGGTCGCGTACCTCACCGGCGACGCGAATGCCGCGGCGGGATTGTTGGCCGACTGGCGGAAGCTCCGCACGGGCGAAACGACGCAGAAGGACATTCAGCGCTGGCTCGCCGAGCACGGCGGCTTCCGCACCGAACTCTCCGAGATCGGCGGAAAGGCGTTCGACGCGCGCGACGCCGAAGCGGCCCGCGCGGTCGCCGAGGCGCTCGGCATGCGCATCGAGCGCGTGCAGCGAATTGCCTGGCCCGAATACAAGCACCTGAGTCTCGAAACGGCGGAACTGATCGGAGACGTGTCGCGCGAGCGCCTGCCGAAACTGACCGTCGCCGACCTCTCGACCAAGCGAACGACGACCAAGCCGCCCGCGCCGTTCACGACCGCCGCGCTTCAGCAGCAGGCCAGCACGCAACTGCGCTTTGCTGCGTCGCGCACCATGCGCGTCGCACAGGGCCTGTACGAAGGCATCGACCTGCACGGCGAAGGCCCGGTCGGCTTGATTACGTACATGCGAACCGACTCGACGAATCTGTCCGGCGAGTCGCTGACCAGCGTGCGGCACTTCATCCAAAGCTCGTTCGGCGACCGCTATCTGCCGGAGAAGCCCAACTTTTTCGGCAAGCGGCAGGAGCGCGCCCAGGAAGCCCACGAGGCGATTCGCCCGACCGACCCCGCGCGCACGCCCGACAGCCTGCGCCAGGCGCTCACCGACGAGCAATTCCGCCTGTACGACCTGATCTGGCGGCGCTTCGTCGCCTGCCAGATGCCGCCGGCCGAGTGGGACTCGACATCCGTCTCCGTCGCGTGCGAGACGTCGCTCGGCCGCGCGCTGTTCAGCGGCAACGGCCGCAAGCTCGTATTCGACGGCTTCATGAAAGTCGCGGGCGTGACGAGCGAGGACCAGATTCTCCCGCCGCTGGCGCCCCATCAGCCGGTCGGCGTGCTCGACCTGGAGCCGAAACAGCACTGGACCAGTCCGCCGCCGCGCTATACCGAAGCGTCGCTGGTGCGCGCGCTGGAGCAGGAAGGCATCGGCCGGCCGAGCACGTATGCGTCGATCATCGAGACGATCGAGAGCCGCGGCTATGTCGAGCAGGACGACCGCAAATTCTTCCCCACGTCGCTTGGCGAAGTGGTGACGGACAAGCTCGTCGCGCACTTCCCCAAGATCATGGACATCAAATTCACGTCGCACATGGAGGGCGAACTCGACAAGATCGAGGACGCGCATCTCGACTGGGTCAGCGTGCTGCACGAATTCTACGATCCGTTTCGCGATCTGCTCGGCCGGGCCGGCGAGGAGATGGAGGCGATCCGCAGCCAGCCGAGCGAATATGCCTGCCCGCAATGCAGCGCTCCGATGGTGTATCGCTGGGGCCGCGCGGGGCGATTTCTGGCATGCAGCAAATACCCCAAATGCAAAGGCTCGCAGAACGTCGATCGCGAGGGCAAGCCGGTCGTTGCAAAAGTCAGCGAGCACCCCTGCGAAAAATGCGGCAAGCCGATGATCCATCGCCAGAGCAAGACCGGGCATTTCCTCGGCTGCTCGGGCTATCCCGAATGCCGCTTCACCGTTCCGTGCAACGAAAACGGCGAGCCGCTGCGGCTGGTAACCGAGGACGAGCTGAAGCGCCCCTGCGACGTGTGCGGCGAAGGCACAATGGTGGTCAAGAGAAAGGGACGCCGCGCGTTTCTCGGCTGCGCGCGCTTCCCCGCATGCAAGAATATCGCGAACCTGCCGCCCGACGTGCGGCTCGAACGCATCGCCGCGCCGCCGCCGGAGCAGGCCGGCCTGGCCTGCGACAAGTGCGGCCGGCCGATGGTCATTCGCGCGGGCAAGCGCGGCAAATTCGTCGCGTGCAGCGGCTATCCGCGCTGCCGCAACACCAAGCCGGTGGAGAAGCTGGAAGAGCTGAAAGCCGCGGCGGCCGCAGCCGGAACCGCCCCGCCGCCGGACCTGGCGGCGACGTCGGCCGGCGCGCGCGGCGCGGCGGCCAAGTGGTCGGCCGCGGACGGCGTTCCGCCGCCGGGCTTCGCGCTGACGCGCACGGGCAAGCCGGTGGTCGAGACGTTTCCGGATGACAGCGTTCTGCGCTGCCCGGAGTGCGGCGAGCAGATGGACCTGCGCCGCGGGCGCTTCGGCCCGTTCTACTCCTGCACGGGCTTTCCGCGCTGCCGATTTGTAGCAAACCTGCGCGGCGCGGCGAAGCAGCGCGCCGAGGAATTGATGCCTGCGCCGGAGCGTCCGAAGCCGGAGATGACGGACATCCCCTGCGACGAATGCGGCAAGCCGATGCTGATCCGCACGGGCCGGCGCGGGAAGTTTCTGGGGTGCAGCGGATATCCGAAATGCAAGACTACGAAGGAATTGCCGGCGGGGGTGGGGGTGTAGCGGCTGAATGCTGAATGCAGAATGCTAAATGCTGAAGGCAGAGTGTCCGTGCGCGTTTGTAGAGCCTTGCATTGGTAAGATAGATAGGATTGTGGTATTTGCGCGAAGGAATTGTGAGTTTCTGCATCTTCGCGCGCAATTGTGAAGTTGGGGAAACTTGCTCGCGGGCCGGGGTCGATTACACTCTCGCCGCGCGGCTTGCGCACGCGGGCCAGGTTGCGGATTGCTCGCGGGCCGGGGTCGATTACACTTGCGACCCCAGCGCCGCCGGGCTCATCGCGTTGCGGATTGCTCGCGGGCCGGGGTCGATTACACTGAAGTTCCACAAGTCTCTTGGGTAAATATTGTTGCGGATTGCTCGCGGGCCGGGGTCGATTACACTCGGTCATCCTGCGCGCCAT